>NZ_JBEWCD010000002.1:322756-645512 GCF_040530035.1 Roseibium sp. HPY-6 | reverse complement strand
ACGATGGCGACCTGACAGCGCTTCGCTACAACGACTGGAAGATGATCTTCATGGAACAGAAGGCCTATCAGACCTTCCGCGCCTGGATCGAACCTTTCACACCGCTGCGCGTGCCGCTGATCTTCAACCTGCGCCGGGACCCTTACGAGCGATCTTACAGAACGTCGAACACCTATTACGACTGGCTGATCGATCGCGCCTACCTGCTGGTTCCTGCGCAGCAATATGTGGGACAGTTCCTGGCGACATTCCAGGAGTTCCCGCCGCGCCAGAAAGCAGCGAGTTTCTCTCTTGACCAGGTCATGGAAAAGCTCTCGACGCCTGGCGGGGCGCAGTAAGAGCCCGTCTCCATGCGGCGGCGGAGCTTCTCCGCCGCCTTTTACGCCCGCTTCATAATCGCCTGCTTTCAGTCGAGTATTCCCAATGCGTAATGTTCTTTTCCTGGTCCTGTCTTTTGTCTGGATCGGGAACGTCCTGGCAGATCCGCTTCCGTCCTGGAACGAGGGTGGGACAAAAACCAGACTTCTCGAATTCGTCGAACGGGTGACCGACCCCGGATCACCCGATTTCGTGCCCATCCCCGCCCGGGTCGCCGTCTTCGACAACGACGGAACTCTCTGGGCGGAGCAACCGGTCTATTTTCAGTTTCTTTATGCGCTGGACCGGCTAGAGGAAATCGCCGCGGCGGACCCTTCAGTGCTTAACAGCGTTGTTTTGAGGGCTGCCGCGCAAGGCGATCTGGAAACGGTTGCCAAGGCCGGCGAGGAAGGACTTCTGGAAGTCGTCATGGTGTCTCACTCCGGGATCAGTGTCGATGCCTTCCAGGCCGACGTTGCCAACTGGATGGAGACTGCCGTCCACCCGACCAAAGACATGCCGCTGAAACACATGACCTATCAGCCCATGCTGGAACTGTTGCGGTACCTGCGCGACGAAGGTTTCTCGACATATATCGTTTCGGGCGGCGGTATCCATTTCATGCGCGCCTTCGCCGAAGAAGCCTATGGCATTCCGCCTGAGCAGATCATCGGCAGCGCAGGAAAGACGCGTTACGAAGTTGTCGACGGCACGCCGACCATTTTGAAAGATCCCGAAATTGCTTTCATCGACGACAAGGCTGGAAAGCCCGTCGGCATCGATTCCAAGATCGGGCGCAAACCGATCCTCGTCGGCGGTAACTCGGACGGCGACTTTGAAATGCTCGAGTGGGCGACCTCCGGCGACGGTGCCCGGCTTGGCCTCATCGTTCACCATACCGATGCGGAGCGCGAATGGGCTTATGACCGGGACAGCCATATCGGCAAACTTGACAGAGGCCTGGACGAAGGACCGGCAAAGAACTGGCTCTTCGTGGACATGGCAAAGGACTGGAGCCGGGTCTGGAGCGGTTCTCCAAACTGACTGTGGCCAGAAAAGCCGCTCTTCTTAGTTAGGGTGGATATGAACTCGGGACACTTAATGCCAGGATCACTACAGCAAATTCAGGATCTCAAATCCCGCATCCAGCAATCGATAATCGGTCAGGAGGACGTCGTTGACCGCCTGATCATCGGCCTGCTGGCCAACGGCAACCTTCTGGTGGAAGGGTTGCCGGGCCTTGCGAAAACCCGCGCGATCAAGGCGCTGGCCAGAAACCTGGAAGCTGATTTCAGCCGAATTCAGTTCACGCCCGACCTTTTACCGTCGGATGTGACCGGGACGGAGGTCTATCACCAGTCCGGCGGGACTGGGACGTTCCGGTTCGAAAAAGGACCGATTTTCGCCAATATTGTCCTGGCGGATGAAATCAACAGGGCACCTGCGAAGGTTCAGGCGGCCTTGCTTGAAGCCATGGAAGAGCGGCAGGTCACCGTATCCGGCACGACGCACGTGATGGACCCGCTGTTCATGGTGATGGCAACGCAAAATCCCGTTGAACAGGAAGGAACCTATCCCCTGCCCGAGGCGCAGATGGATCGCTTCCTTATGCATGTTCTGATCACCTATCCGCCCGTGACGGACGAAGTGAAGGTTGTCGAACTTGTCAGAGCGGAAGAACAGGCTGCACTGACGTCCGGCTCTGAAGGGCACAAAGAGACTTCAGCCAACCCGCCTGTCCCCCAATCCGCTGTGTTCGAAGCACGGCATGATATCGCTGCTGTTCACGTCTCAGAGGCGCTGGTTCAATATATGGCCGATCTGGTTCAGGCTACCCGCACACCTGCGCACTACACAGACGAGCTCGGACGCTGGATTGAAATCGGCGCAAGTCCGCGGGCGTCGATTGCGCTTGATAAATGCGGCAGGACGCATGCCTGGCTCGCGGGCCGCGACTATGTGGATCCGCTCGATGTCCAGGCGATCATTCACGATGTCCTGAGACACAGGCTCACGCTCAGCTTCGAGGCGGAAGGAGACGGTGTGTCCCCCGATGACGTGATCGATGAAATCGTCAAGAATGTCGCCTTGACCTAGCCGGGCCTTAATTGGGGTGGTGATCCGAATGCGAGATCGTGCAGCAAGAACACGTACCGGTCTTTCGGCAAACGCGGCCGCATCGGATCGCTCATCGGATCCGCGTGTGCACGTGACGGTCTCTCAGTTGCGGGCCCTGGAAAACAGCGCCAGGTCGCTGCGGTTTCTACCACGCCAACCTGTTTCGAGCGTCTTTAATGGGCGTCATGCTTCGCGATTGCGAGGCCGTGGCCTGAATTTCGAAGAACTGCGCGGATATCTGCCGGGTGACGATCCCAGAACCATCGACTGGAAGGTCACCGCGCGCACCGGCGAGCCCCACATTCGCGTTTTCAGCGAAGAGCGGGACCGCCCGGCTCTCCTGGTTGTCGACCAGCGCATGTCGATGTTCTTCGGTACGCGGCACGCCATGAAATCGGTAACGGCAGCAGAGGCCGCTGCGCTCGCGGCTTTTCGCATTCTCGATCAGGGTGACCGGGTTGGCGGCCTGATTTTTGGCGATGCGCTGGTGGCGGAGATCAAACCGAAAGCGAGCCGCAGCGCGCGAGACCAGCTGATCGCCGCACTGGTGCGCGCCAATCAGATGCTGCACGCTGACGCTGCTTTTTCCGATAATCCGACCCCGCTCAATCTTCCTCTTTCAAAGGTCGCGAAGATTGCACGACGCGGATTTCTGATTGTCGTGATCTCCGATTTCGACGGGATTGACGCGAAGACCACCCGGCTCATTGGCGACCTGTCGCGCCACAACGACCTAGTCCTGTGTCCCGTGACAGATCCCGTTTCCGGGGACATTCCGAAAAACACGAAACTGGTGGTTTCGAACGGGGATCTTCAAGCCGAATTGGACACCGGCTCGGGCGACGTGCGCAAACGTCTGACAGAATTTGCCTCAGGGCGCCTCAACGAGGTCCTGAGCTGGCAGAAACGGTTCGGAATTCCCGTATTGCCGCTCAGCGCCGGCGAGGACACAGTTCCGCAAATTCAGCGCCTCACCGGCATCGGGCCGAGATCCAGCGGACGCGACCGATGAACGAAGACTGGAGCGGCCTCAATCTCTCCGAGCTGATCGATCTGCTGGAGCCCATACCGCAACCGGCGCAGATTTCGCTTGTTCCGCAAACAGCCGGTTGGATCTGGCTCGCTGCAGCCGTTTTGGCCGGTCTCGCATTGCTTTGCTGGCGGCTTTATCGCCTGCGGAAAAGAAACGCTTATCGCCGGCAAGCGCTCACGGAACTCGAAGCATGCCAGGGCGACCCCGGCGAACTGGCGCGGATCCTGAGGCGCACTGCCCTGGCTGCCTATCCCAGGGCCGAGATTGCCTCCTTGCACGGACAGGACTGGCTCGCATTTCTCGATCGAACCTATCCCGGCAATGCCTTTCTGGAAGGGGCCGGAAAGGACCTTGGCGACGCGCCTTACCGCCAAAGCGGATCTTTTAAGCACCTGAAGCCCGTTGTTTGTGACTGGATCCGAACACACAAAGGCGAGGCCGCATGATCGAATTCGGCCATCCTTTCGTTTTTCTGATGCTTCCGCTGCCGCTGCTGATTTATTTTTTTCTCCCGGCGCACAGGCAGCGCGTCGCTGCGTTCCGGTTTCCCTTTTTCAGAGAACTTGCTCGATCCGCCGGTCAGGAACCCCAGGCCGGGGCTATCGTTTTCAGCCGGACCAGGCTGCAGAACGGGGTGGCGATCCTCATCTGGGGGCTGCTTGTCTGCGCCCTGGCAAATCCGGAGCGCGTGGGTGAACCGATCACACAGGAAAAGGCTGCCCGTGACGTCATGCTGGCCATAGACATCTCCGGATCGATGGACCAAAGAGACTTCCCGGCAGCCGACGGGCAACGCGTGCAACGGCTGGACGCCGTAAAACGGGTGGTGGGAGACTTTATCGACGCCCGCGATGGCGAGCGCGTCGCGCTCATTGTCTTCGGCGCGAAGGCTTTCGTGCAGGCCCCCTTCACGGAAGACCTGGCAACCGTGCGTGCGCTGCTGGATCAGACGGAGGTGGGCATGGCCGGACCGCACACGGTCCTCGGAGATGCCATCGGGCTTGCCATCAAGACCTTTCAGACCAGTGAGATTGAGGATCGCCTGCTGATCGTCTTGAGCGACGGCGCGGACACCGGCAGCCGCATGACACCGATCAATGCGGCTGCCATCGCGGCGCGCGAAGGCGTCGAGATGATCACGATCGGTGTGGGCGATCCGAGGGGAACAGGCGAGCAAAGGTTGGACGAACGCACTCTCACCGACATCGCAACCACGGCTGGAGGCCAATATTTTTTTGCTGGAGATGAAACGGCCCTTGGCGACATCTATGAGCGCATCGATGCCCAGACACCCAAGAAGATCGACGTCTCGGTTTACCGGCCCAAGAAACCCCTCGCGCATTTCCTGATTGCGCTTTCGGCAGCGATCGGTCTCGCCACACTGGGGCTTTTATACGCTTTCAAAACACGGAGGCGTCTTGCATGAGCACTGCAGAGCTTTATGAGGGATTGTCTGCGTTTCATTTCATCCGCCCGCTCTGGCTGTTGCTATTGCCTGTGACCGCATATCTTTGGTGGCGGATCCGTCGCGAGGCCACGCGCGGACCCGATCTTCCAGAAACAATCGCGCCGCATCTGGCCAATGCGCTCACAGTCGGAAAGCGCGCGGACAGCAAGGTCTTGCCGATTGACGTGGTCGCACTGTTTCTCGGTCTGCTGGTGATCGCGACAGCGGGGCCTACGTGGTCAAGACTTTCCAATCCGCTCGTCTCTGACACGGCACCGCTGGCGGTGACGCTGAAAGTCAGCAAATCCATGCTGAATACCGACATTCCACCAAACCGGATGGAGCGATCCAGACACAAGATCCTCGACCTCTTGAGCGAACGGGCTGGTGCCAAAACAGCGCTTGTCGCCTATTCGGGCACTGTCCATCAGGTTGTTCCCCCGACCGAAGATCCCGAAGTCCTCAAACCGTTCCTTGAAGGGTTGGAACCGGATGTGATGCCGCGCGACGGCAATTCGGCGCGGGCTGCTCTCCTGCTCTCCGAGGGCATCATCGGAGCGCTTGAGAGCCCGGGGGCCATCGTCATGTTAGCCGATCAGATTACCGATGCGGACCCTCCAGCATTTCGAGACCATGCCGACAAGGGCGGCAGCCCGGTCATTTTCTGGTTTTTCGGACGTGAGGACGACATGCGGCGCGAGATTGCCGCCCTACCGGGAACGACCGTCGTCGACGTGACGGTGGATGCAAGTGACGTGTCGAAAGTCCTGCAGTCGATCGATACAGCCTATCGGGACGGGCTTCGAGGCGATGAACGCCAGGAGTGGAAGGATCAGGGGTGGCTACTCGCCTGGCCGGCTGCCCTCCTGCTATTGTTTTGGTTCAGACGGGGCTGGACCATGCAGTGGGCCGCTCTCGTATTTGCGGCAGGATTGACCGCGTTCGGGCCTGAGGCACGTGCGGACGGTTGGCGCGACTGGTTCCTGACGCCCGACCAGCAGGGCCGACTTGCCTTCGAAAACAAGGATTATCAGCGCGCGGCCGACCTGTTCGAAGATCCCATGTGGAAGGCTTATGCCCTGGACCGGATCGGCAAATACGAAGATTCTGCCGAAATCTACGCCTGGCAGGACAGTTCCGATGCAGCAATTGGCGAGGGCGTTGCTCTCATAAAATCAAGGTCTTACCGCGCAGCAATTGATGCATTTGCAAAAGCGGTTGAGCGTGATCCGGACAATGCCGCCGCACAGCACAATCTGAAGCTTGCGCAATATATCCTGGACTATATCGAAACGACCCGCGAGCAGTCGGATACCGGTGAAGACAGCGGCATCGGGGCCGACGATGTCGTTTACGACAACGAAGCCGGACGCGGAGCCGACAGCGAACAGTCCGCCGCTACAACCGCGGAAACTGCGCCGGAAAGCGCTGAACAATGGATGCGGACGGTCGACACCCAGACGGGCGCCTTCCTCAAAACGCGGTTCGCACTGGAAGCTGCAAGGACGCCCCAATGATCCGTGTTGTTTGCCTGCTGCTTTTCGCCTTTCAGACAAGTGTTGTTTTCGCGGCATCTTCAATGGCCCCGATCGTCAAGACGTCCTTGTCGGAGGAAACGGCGATCCCCGGCCAGGCGATTATATTCAGGGTCAGCGTCCTGGTGCCGACCTGGATGTTGTCGCCTCCGGTCTTTCCGAGCTTTGAAGTCCCGAACGTCGCCGTCCGCTTGCCATCCCGATCCGCCCAGCCCGTCAGCGAAACCGTGGACGGCGAGACCTGGTCCGGTGTCAGCCGTGCCTACAGGCTTTATCCGATGGTGCCCGGACGGTTTGCCATTCCAGCGGACGAGATCCAGGTGACCTATGCTGATCCACAGACCCGCGAGGCCATTGTCGTAACTGTGCCGATCGAAGCGTTCGACGTCGTCGGTGAAGTCCCGGCGGCGGCGAAAACGCTCGCTCCGTTCCTGGCTGCCAACTCGCTTTCAATCGAGCGAAACATCGAAGGCGACGCGGAGGCTCTGAACCCGGGCGACGCGCTGACGCTCACAACCACTGTCAAGGTCCGCGGCGTGTCGCCGATGTTCGTCCCACCGCTTCCACCGATCCCATCCGATCAGGGCTACGCTACCTACGCCAAGGAACCTGTGGTGACAGAAAAAGAAGATCGCGGCGCCTTATCGGGAGAGCGTAGCCAGTCCGTGACGGTGATTGCCGAGAACCAGGGGACTTACGATATCCCCGAGCTCACCTTGTCCTGGTTCAATCTTGAGACCGGCAAAATCGAAACGGCAACCGCCCCCGGACTATCGGTCACGATCACCGGGTCTGCCGGGACATCCCTCCCTGAGGAGGAACCACTTGACTGGCGGCCTTATGCATTTTTCGCACTGGCATCGGCGCTCGTGATTTTTGCACTCTACAGGCTTTCAAAGCTGTTCCTGCCGCGCCTGAAACGGGCGATCCGGCAACATCATACGCGTTACCTTACTTCTGAAACTTACGCTTACAGGCAGCTGAAGAGGGAGATTTCCCGGCGGAACCTGGCGGGCATTGAGCGCGCCGGTCTTCGCTGGAGGAGTCTTGCAAGTGCGGAAGATCCAAAAATCGACTGGCAACCTTTCGAGGCGGCGCTTTTGGCCGTTCGGGCCCCGACTTACGTTTCGGCGCTTGCGGGTCGCGGACCCAGTAATTTGCACAATTGGCGATCTCTTCAAGACGCCGCGCGCGACATCAGGGCCTCTGCGAAGAAAAACCGAAGGAACGCATCGCGGCGAATGCTTCAGCCGCTTAATCCTGTCTCCTGATACCGAAACAGGGCTGATCTACCCGCGCATTCAATGACGGCTTGCTGCATCTTCGAAGGGTTCGTTCTGTCGCCAGTCCAGATCCAGATAATAGCTGCTTGCGGTCACCAGCAGGGTGGCAAGCGCAAAGCACCCGGCCGCGAGCAATACGATGCCTCGTTCAAACGTCTTCCGGTCCATGCAGCCCTCTCTTGTCAAACATGATCCAAGGACTGGAGCGGCGCTCCTTGCGACTTACTTAACGGAAAGCGTTAACTTGACATTTTACGACAAACTGCCCGAGCATTGCCAAGAGAAAGTTCCGCGAACGGCTCTATTGCCACCTCTCTGAAGCCGGTTTCCCGCATGGATTGCCGCAATGTATTCTAGCGAGACACCAGAAACGAAAAAGCCCCGGAAAACCGGAGCTCTTTCGAGGATATCAGACCGTGCTGAACTATCTGAAATCGGAATTTGGTGCCCAGGAGAGGACTCGAACCTCCACGCCCATAAGGGCACTAGCACCTGAAGCTAGCGCGTCTACCAGTTCCGCCACCTGGGCTGTGAGGGGGGCTTGTAAGCGCCGGACCTTCCCTTGTCAATCGCAAGGTGCGACTTTTTTTGATCAATCGCAGGCAGCTCTTCACACCCGGCTTACAAAGGTCTAAGAAACATCCTGGCGGTCCAGACTTTTTGCGCTGCAACGCCGCTTTTCGGACGCGACAGAAGGCATATGCGAATGGCCACACCCCTTAACGGCAAGCTCGTCACTATTTTCGGCGGATCAGGTTTTGTCGGCCGTCACGTCGTTCAGGCACTGGCCCGGCGCGGCTACCGTGTGCGTGCCGCCGTACGGCGTCCGGATCTGGCAACACACCTGCAACCCCTCGGCGCGCCCGGACAGATCATGCCCGTCCAGGCCAACCTGCGTTACCGCTGGTCCGTCGACCGCGCGGTTATCGGCGCGGATGCCGTGGTCAATGCGGTCGGCATCCTTGCACCAACGGGGAACCAGACATTCGATGCCGTGCAGGCCTTCGGTCCACGCGCGATTGCTGAAGCCGCGCGCGGTGCCGGCCTTTCCGCGATCACGCATATTTCGGCAATCGGCGCCGATAGCGAAAGCACTTCCGCCTATGCCCGCACGAAGGCAGCCGGCGAAGCAGGTGTTCTGGAAACACTGCCCGACAGCATCATCCTGCGCCCATCGATCGTGTTCGGACCGGAAGACAATTTCTTCAACCAGTTTGCTGAAATGGCGCGTTTTGCTCCTGCCCTGCCGCTGATTGGCGGCGGCGAGACCGTGTTTCAGCCGGTTTATGTCTGCGACGTTGCGGAGGCTGTTGCGCGGGCGGTCGACGGAGAGCTGACAGCCGGTACGACTTACGAACTCGGCGGGCCGGAGCACAAGAGCTTCAAGGAGTGCCTTGAAGCAATGCTCGACATCACCCGCCGCTCACGCGCACTCTTGCCGATTCCGTTTCCCATTGCGTCCGCCATGGGCAAGGTGATGCAGCTCTTCCCGGGCGCACCGATCACCGCCGACCAGGTCGAGCTCTTGAAAAGCGACAACGTTGTCTCGGAAGAAGCGATCAAAGACGGCAGAACGCTGGAAGGCATCGGCATAACCCCGGCGACGCTTGCGGCGATCCTGCCGACCTATCTGGAACGTTTCCGGCAGCATGGCCAGTATGACGCGCATCGCGCTGTCTGACCGGGCTTTCCGGTAAGAGACAAAGCAGACACTTCCTGAAGGCGGGCTCAGCCCGCCTTTTTCATTGCCGGGGAGATATGCTTGTCCTAGGCTTCTCTCCAAGGGGGAGCCAATGCCATTTCTTGCCAAAGTCACAATGCTCTTTGTCGTCTTTGTCGACCTCCTGGGGCAGGGTCTCGTCTTTCCGATCATCAACAGTCTGATCATGGAACCCAGCACCTCGATGCTGCCAAAGGACACGACCGATGCCGTGCGCCATTTCAACTACGGCCTGATCATCGGCATCTTTTTCCTGTGCTGGTTCTTCGGCGCACCGTATATTTCAAAACTCTCGGATGTGATCGGACGCAAGAATGCCATCCTGATTTGCCTTTTCGGTGCTCTTGGCGGGTATGCGCTCACAATTGCGGCGCTTTATCTCAACAGCTTTCTTCTGCTCATTCTGGGGCGTGCAATCACGGGTCTCACGGCGGGCAACCAGCCCATCGCGCAAGCGGCCATGATCGACGGAAGCGTCGATGACGAAGACCGGAACCGGAACATGGGCTACATCATCACCGGCGTCAGTTTCGGGCTTGTGGGCGGTCCGATCATTGGCGGGTTTCTGTCGGATCCCGTTATTCTGGGGAGCCTGGCAAGCGTCAAACTGCCGTTTTTTGCCTGTTTCGTGCTGGTGTTGATTGCGATCCTACTGGTGGTGATCTGCTTCAAGGACACGCACGACGCAGTCGCCGAACGTCAGCCTTTTGTCTTCCGTCCGGCGGAGATCTTCGAACTGCTCTGGCAGATAAAGAACTATCCAATCGTTCTCAGACTGACCTTCGTCTTCTTTTTCTTCCACATCGCCAATCTGTCGTTCTACATCTTCGTGGACAACTATCTGACAAGCCGGTTCGGGTACGGAACATTCGGCGGCAGCATGGTGATGCTGACGATTGGCGCAGCGCTTGCCTTTTCAAGTACTTTTCTTGTGGTCCCGGCACAAAAGCGTTTCAGCAAGGAAGCCATTCTCGGAACAACATTCGTCGTCTGGGCTCTCTCGGCTGCAGCGTTCGTCGCATCGCCGATCGCCATTTTGACCTTCATACCGGTCTTCTGCTTCTACTTTGTCTTCGGCATCGCCTACCCGACATTTCTCGGGCTCTATGCGGCCGCCGTAAATGACGAGGAACAGGGCTGGGTCATGGGGATAACGATCGCGATCTTCACGCTGGTTGCCGGCATAATCTCGCTCATCGGCGGTGAACTGATCGGCCTGAACCTGGATATTCCGTTCTTTGGCGTCATCGTCGCGGCGATCATTGCGCTTGTTGTCATGTTCCTCAGCTGGAACAAGCCTGAAATCCGGGCGCTGACGCGGATTTCCGGTGGCTGACACATCCATGTCAGCCACCGGAAGCGTTTATTTCCAGAGGTCTGCACCATATCTGTTCCGGTGCAGTTCACGATAGCCTTGTCCCGTGCGCATGAGTCCAATGTCCCTCAACTCCCCGTCGTTCAGGTGAGAAAGGGCACGGGCAGTTGTCCGGCGGCGAACATACCGGCGGAGCTGGTCGGCACATACACGAAGAACGGTGAACACAAGGCCACGGCTGTGTGCGCGGCTACGGAATACAGTTTCAATTTCATAGCTCATCTCTCATCTCCTTGCGGATCGTGTCCGCCGTTTTCCGGCGACAAAGCAAAGATGGCAGGTCAATCCTGACAGCTGTGAGTCAGGTTTGATCTCGTTCTGTTCCCGGGATATGATTTTTTTCGGATCAACCGTCCAAGGGCCTTTTCATGAACCCGATAGAACGCGCGCTCGGCATCCTCTTGCTGCTGACCGGAGGCAAGCTCGTCCCCGCGACCGTGCTTGCCGAACGATTCCAGGTCTCCCTTCGAACGATCTACCGGGACATTGACCGGCTGATCGCGCTCGGCGTTCCGGTCGACGCCGAAAGAGGCGCGGAGGGCGGATACCGGCTCGCGAGCGGATATCTCCAGCCACCGGTCGCGCTCACGCGCAATGAGACGGCAGCGCTGCTGGCTGCCATGGCGCTGGTGCGCAGCAGCCGCACCGTTCCCCTTGCCGACGACCTGAGCTCAGCGGAAAAGAAACTGCTCGCCTCCCTGCCCAAAACCGTCCACGGACTTCTCAAGGAAGCCGACCGCATCGTCGGAATCGAGCCCATTCCAGCCGACATTTTTCATGCCGGCACCAAGGCGGAACCGACGGATGACTGGCAACGCGCGCTCGACGGGTTCATGGCCGGAATCCTCGATGGAAGACGTGTCCGGTTCCAACACGTCAATCCGTCCCGCAATACGGCCAAGGAACACGACGTCGAACCCTACGGGGTCATGTTCGACCGGGACCTTTGGTATCTCGCCGGACGCTGCGTCGACACCGAGATGGTCAAGGTCTACCGGGCGGACCGCGTGCGCAACCTGGAAATCAGCGGGCTCTTTTTCAGGCCCGACAAGGCGTTTTCCATCAAGACGCTGCTCGGCGGTGCCTGGCTTTCCCAGGCAATGCGTCGCTGGGAGCAAGAAGAAGAAATCGCCAAGATCCTGATCACCGCTGACCAGGCCAAGAAACTGAGCGTCGACTGGTACTACAGGCACGCGGTCTTCACGCCTGCAGGAGACGGCAGGATCCTCGTCAGCATTCCCAGCACTGATCGGGCCCGCCTCCTGCCACTGGTCAGATGGCTCGGCCCCGGAGCAGAGCTCCTGTCACCCGACGCGCTGCGGTTGGAGCTTGCAGACGAGTTGGCCACGCTTGCCGGGCTCTACGGAGCCGGCCCGGCGGCAAAGCATTCAGCCTAGGAAATAGAGACCGGCAAACCCGGCGAGACCGACGAATATGCGCCAATAGGCAAACGGTGCGAAGCCGTGGCGGGATACGAAATCGAGCAGGCCCTTGACGACGAAGACGCCGGAAATGAATGATGCGACGAAACCGATGACGATGAGCGTGGCATCGTCTGCCGACAGCACGTTGCGGTTCTTGTAGAGGTCGTAGGCGAAAGCACCCGCCATGGTCGGCATGGCGAGAAAGAACGAGAACTCCGCCGCCGAGCGTTTGTCGGTTCCCATCAGCAGCGCCCCGGCTATTGTCGCGCCCGACCGGGAGACGCCCGGCACCATGGCAAGGCACTGGCAAAACCCGATTTTCAGGCAGAGCGAAAGCGGATAGTCCATCACGTTCGTATAGCGCGGCTTCAGCGGCAGCCTGTCGATCCACAGCAGAATGACACCGCCCACCAGCAGCGTGGTGCAAATGAGTGCGGGCGTTTCAAACAGGACTTCCTTGATGAAGCTGTGCAGCAAAACGCCAATCACCGCAGCGGGCAGGAATGCGATGAGAATACCGAAGACAAATCGCCGGCTGGCCGCATCGTTCGGAAGCGCGGTCGTCAGGGCCCAAAGCCTACCGAAGTAAACAGACAGAATCGCCAGGATCGCGCCAAGCTGTATCAGAACCTCAAAGGTTTTTCCGGTGCTCTCAAATCCCAGGAAATGGCCCAGCAACAGGAGGTGCCCGGTGGAGGACACCGGAATGAATTCCGTCAGGCCCTCTACAATTCCCAAAATTAATGCACTTACAATTGTTTGGCCGTCCATTGGATGACATATCTCCGGCAGGCTCGATAAAAACTGGCCTGAAAAAGTAAAATTCGCGACTCAGGCACTGCCTGCGGCTGCTTATTTGCAGGACCAATCGGACAACGTCAAACCCTTGATAACCATATCTGGGGCAAACTGTGGTCAGAATTCTTAGTCTTGCCACAGTTCGGGCTCTAAACCCATTCATGCTCACGCTCTATCATCACCCCTTTTCTCCTTCTTCCAGGTTCGTGCGCCTCATCCTGAGCGAATACGGCGCGGCGTTCGAGGAGCAGCACGTTGAGCCCTGGGCGCGGCCGCAACACCTCCTGATGCTCAACGCCGCAGGCACCGTACCCGTCCTGGTCGAAAACGACGGTCCGTCGATCTGCGGGCCCGGACCGATCATGGAGTATCTCGACGAGACGCGTGGCTACGCGGTGGCCGACCGCCGTTTGATGCCGGATCATCCCGAGGCGCGTGCGGAAACCCGGCGTCTGGTGGAATGGAGCCTGATGAAATTCGATCAGGAAGTGGTCGGACATCTCGTTCGTGAGCGTATCTACAAACAGATCATGCCAAAGTCCGCCGGTGGCGGCGAACCGGATTCGGCAGCGCTTCGTGTCGCCCGGGCCAACATCCATCATCATCTCAAGTATTTCGGATATCTGGTGGCCTCGCGCCGCTGGCTTTCCGGCGATCGCCTGTCCTTTGCCGATTTTGCGCTTGCAGCCGGGCTTTCATGCGCGGATTATCTGGGGGAGGTGCCGTGGAGCAATCAGGAAGATGTGAAAAGCTGGTATGCGCGTGTCAAATCACGTCCCAGCATGCGCCCGCTCCTCGGTGAAAAAGTTTTGGGCATGCCGCCCGCCTCGACCTATGCGGACCTGGATTTTTAGATCTGCCACAAGCGAACCTGGACACAAAGACCCGTAAACTCCTGAGCGCTGTTGAAACGAAGGCGCACGCCCTCGGCTTCAGCGCGATGAAAATCGCGGCTGCGGACGCCACCCCGGAAGCTGCCGGGAACCTGCGCGGATTTCTCGACAAAAAATACCACGGCACAATGTCGTGGATGGAAGAGACGGCCGACCGGCGGGGCTCTCCCCGGTCGCTATGGCCGGATGTCCGTTCGGTGGTGATGCTGGCGATGAATTACGGCCCGGATGATGGCCCTGAAAATCATCCGCTGGCGCATCTTGAAGACCCTACCAGCGGCGGCATTTCCGTCTATGCCCGTCACCGGGACTATCACGACGTTATCAAGGGAAAGCTGAAAGAACTGGCGGCTTTTCTGACCTCCCGTGCAGGCGGGAACGTCAAGGTTTTTGTCGATACCGCTCCGGTCATGGAAAAGCCGCTCGGACAGGCCGCGGGACTTGGCTGGCAAGGCAAACACACCAACCTCGTTTCGCGGGAACTCGGATCCTGGTTTTTCCTGGGCGCGATCTTCACAACCCTGGACCTTCCGCCAACCTGCGCCGAGGTCGATCACTGCGGCTCATGCCGGGCGTGCCTTGACAGCTGTCCCACAGACGCCTTCCCGGCGCCCTATCAGCTCGATGCGCGCCGGTGCATTTCCTATTTGACCATCGAACACGCCGGTTCCATACCGCTGGAATTCCGTGAAGCGATGGGCAACCGGATTTACGGATGTGACGACTGCCTCGCGGCGTGTCCCTGGAACAAGTTCGCGCAGACAGCTCGCGAAGCTAAACTCAGAGCGCGCGCTGACCTCACCCGTCCCCGTTTAAGCGACTTGCTCGCTCTGGATGATGCGGCTTTCCGCAAACTCTTTTCCGGATCACCCATCAAAAGGATCGGGCGCAACAGGTTCTTGCGAAATGTCCTGATCGCTGCCGGCAATTCCGGTGATATAAACCTCGTCAGCAAGGTCGACTCTCTGCTCACGGACCCGGACCCAACCGTCCGGGGCGCTGCGGTCTGGGCGTTTCACAGGCTTTCGGGCGAAGATACTTTCAAGCGGCGCAAAAACGAGCTGTTGGGCGCGGAAACCGATGACGATGTCCGCGCAGAATGGCGCTCCTGGGGTTCCAATGAACGGCACCCGTGAGTCGACGGGATCAAAAGAATGGGCCATAGTCATGGAATGGTCTGAAACAAACAACTATATCGGAACCGGCCGTCCCACGACGGTTGATTCTGATCATCTGATTTGGAGCCAAAACATTGTTTTCAAAGCCCGCATCCTCAATAAATCCGCAACCGATCCGGAGCCGCACAAAACTTTTGACCCTGACCACAGCCCTCGCGCTCGTGTCCGGGACAGCCTTTGCGCAAGACACCGGTGAAGCCGCGTTCGAAGCTTATTCCGAAGGTTTGAAAAAACTCGGCCTTCAATTCGAAAACGGTTCGGTCGACTATGATGCTGGCAGTGACACGCTGACCCTGACGGACAGCACGCTTTCGCTCAGTGGTAAAATTGAAGATTTTCCGGCTGAAGAAACGGATGTGACGGGCAATGATGGTGGCACGGACATCGACCCTTCGAAACTGGCCGACATTGACTATTCGATTTCGATCAGCTCCGGCACAGTTACGATCACCGGACTGACACACGAAGACAGTTTCTTCTCCTCTGCAAACTGGACCTACTCCGACGATACCGAAATTGTCATTGAAGGATCGGTGGAGGATGAAGGCCGCCTCAAGATGGAAGGGCGCCTCGCCGGCATGTCAGCGACGAACTACGAGTTTGAGCTGCCCGAATTGCCGCCCGAGGATTCCGCCAAGCAGGCAAGCCGCTGGCTGCCTTTCCTCAAGTCGGCATTCCTGACGTCCTATGACGAGGTCAAGGTCGACAGCACAGCCGTCACCCTGGAAGCCTACGCTTCTGAAGGAGGTTCGGAAACACAGGTTCTTTCCGGTACCATGCAGATGGACGGATACCGTTTGGCCGGCGCCCGCGATGGGCAGGTCGACGAATATTCGATGGACAAGCTGACCCAGGTCATGAACACGCTTGATCCAGCATCCGGCCAAATGCTTGCGCAGACGACAAGCCAGGGAAAGACCGTCTACAACGACATTGATATCCGCGGTTTCATTGATCTTTTCGACCCGGCTGTTCCGGAGAGCGGAGAGGTATGGACACTGATCGGGTCAGGATCAGCGGTCGATTACGTCTCCAGCCAGGAAATCTCGCAGGGGCTGTCGATCAAGGTGGAAGCCGAAAAGGCAACACTTGACGATGTCACAATGATCAAGCGCGAAAACAATGTCCTGCAGCTGCTCGATCAGATTTTCGACAAACAGGCGCCCGGCCCTGAAGAGCTGATCACCAACGTGTTCCAGTTTTACCGGTCCTTCGCATTTGCCGACGCCCGTGTGAGTGGCATTTCGGTCATTGTTCCTGTCGGTCCGGGGTTGGAATCGGCGATCAAGATCGAAGAAATCGCCATGACCGATATCGGTTCTGACGGTATCGGCGAAATGATGCTGGTCGGTCTCGATGCCCCAAAACTGCCTGAGGGCGCATCGGTCAAAATCGATTGGGCTGCGATCGGCGACATTGAGTTTGCCGAGTACTCGCCCATGAAGGAGATGATCAGCACGCTCATGGCCGATCCGTCGTACGGTGAAAACAACCCGCTGGAAGTCGCCAAGGCCTTCATGCCGCGCTCTTTCGCTTACGAGATTGAAGGCCTCGACGTGAACATTCCAAATGTCGGACAGACGGCCATCGGCAAGGCCGAAATGACCATGTCGACAACAGTGCCACCGATCCCGACAAGTGTGCATTTCAAGAGCGACGGCATTCGTATGCCGGTCAGTGCGATCGACGACCCGCAGGCACAGGCACTGTTTCAGGCGCTCGGCCTGGACACGATCATCTGGTCGGACGAGGCCCGTCTCTATTGGGACGAAGCGACGTTGGAACTCAGACTGGAACGCCTGATGCTCAATGTTGAAGGGCTTGGACGGGCAGAAGCCTCCATGCGGTTCGCCAATGTGCCGAAGGCATTGTTCGAAGATCCGGAAGGTCAGGGCCAGTTGGCTGCCATTTCGGCTCAGTTCGTTGATGCCGCGATTTCATTCCGGGACGAAGGCCTTACGACCAACGGCCTCAAGTTCTTTGCCGATGCGCAAGGTTTGCCGGAAAACGTTCTGCGCGAGGCGCTTGTGGCACAAGCTGCGGGCGCAACGGCTCCGATCCAGAACGAGGCTTTCACCAAGATGGTCAGCGACGCGGTTTCTAAGTTCCTGGACGACCCGAAGGATCTGAGGGTGACACTCGCCCCGGCAAACCCAGTGCCTCTGGCGCAGATCCTCGGCAGCATGGCAGCGCCGCAGACCCTACCCGATCTTCTGAACGTGAAGATTGAAGCAAACTGAGCCAGTCAGTTTCAACCCTAGCGGAAGGACACGCCATCTCACTCCGCTAGCTTCTTGCCCTGCTTCGAAAGGCTCCCGTTTCGCACGTGTGGAACGGGAGCCGATGCTGCGCAGCACCAGGCTTTTTCGCAAAACGAAGAATTGGGTCGTTCAATTTTCCAAACTTGCGATATCTACCCGTTTTTTAGCCGCCGAGCGTTTTGATGCCCATTTCCCTCAGGGCAAAACGTGTTCATGTTTTCCTGACGCCGTTTGCTCGACAGATCGATCACTCTTGACGACTTTCGCGTATCTCGCAGGCGGCAAACCGACGTAACGCGTGAACGCTGTGCTGAACGCGCTTGAGGAACCGTAGCCAGTCTTGCCGCAAATTTCGGCTATGCTCATGTGACCGGATCGGAGCATGTGTTTAGCAAGCGTCATCCGCCAATTCAGCAAGTAGGTCATCGGCGGTGCGCCAACGATCTGGCTAAATCGTGTGAAATAGGCAGACCGTGACAGCCCCGCTTCTCTCGCGAGCTCAGGTACGGTCCAGGAACGTTCGGGCGCAGCATGCATGGCTCTAAGCGTCGGGCCTACTCGCGCATCAGCCAATCCACGCAAAAGGCCGGCCGTTGCATTCGGCTCAGCGCCAGACCTGAATGCTTCGATCAAAAGGACCTGCAAAAGGTGCTCGACGACGACACTTCGCGCCGGGCGGTCAGAGCGCACTTCTTCACGCAACAAGCCCGTAAGCGCCGACAACCTGCCCTCGCCGCGGACAACAACCAAATCAGGCAAAAGCGACACAAGCAGTTCCGCATCCGGACTTGTAAAAGTGCAGTACCCGATAAGCTGCTGCACTCCGGCTTCCGTTTCCGGTGAACCCAGCCTGAAAACACCGTCTTCATCTTCAACAGGCAGACTGTCGAGGTTTTCCGGTGGTTTGGGATCGACGCTGGAAAACGTGAAGGATCTTGCGGCGGGGATAAGCACGAAATCCCCGGACATCAGCATCAGCGGCTCCTTGCGGTCAACCTGCAAGCTGGCCCGGCCTGACAAAAGCGAGCAATAGAACGCATCATCCACATCGTCACGGCGAACTCGGAAAGCCCCGGCGGCATGCACGAGTTTTGAATGACGTGCCTGAGGCTTCAGCAAGGAGATAACTTCGGAATATGGATCACTCATTCCTGGACTTTTGATAAATTACTTTGGATTTTCAATTATAGATTGTCCAACTCTGACTGTCTACGTTTGGGCTTGACCACAACAGGAGACTGGCCATGAAGACTGTGATGATCACTGGATGTTCCTCGGGCTTTGGACAGGCGACGACCCGCCATTTTCTGGAAAAAGGCTGGTCCGTCGTTGCAACGATGCGGAACCCGGACCCGAAACTTTTGCCCGTCTCTGACCGGTTGCGCATTCTCCCGCTCGACGTTTCGATCCGCGACAGTATTGCCAATGCAGTTCGTGAAGCCGGACCCATCGACGCCCTTGTGAACAATGCCGGTGTCGGTTGGTTAGCGCCATTCGAGGGCACTTCCAACGACAACCTGCAACGGATTTTCGAAACCAACACACTGGGCATCTTCGAGATGACCCGCGCCGTCTTGCCACAAATGCGGGCGAATAGAGCCGGCGTGATCGTGAACGTATCCTCAAGCGTAACGCTCAAACCCTTGCCGCTCGCATCCGTCTACACGGCGAGTAAGGCTGCAGTGAATGCTTTCACCGAATGTCTTGCACTTGAGATAGCTCCTTTTGGAGTTCGGACGCATCTCGTGTTGCCGGGCCAGGCACCGACGACAAATTTCGGAAAGAACGCTATGAGCCTGATGCAAGAATCCAATTGCACACCGGCGGAGTATCAGGATTTTGTTGGACAGGTGCTGGAGGCTTTCAGAGATCCGGCAGGCAAAGAGTTCACGCAATCGGACGATGTTGTGCAGGCAATCTGGAATGCAGTCACAAACACCGATGCCCCGCTTCGTATTCCAGCTGGCAAAGATTCTGTCGCCCTCGCGGCTTAGATCCAACGACCCAGGCTGGCTGCGTGCATGTTCTCGCCCGGGATCTCAGGCCTTGCGCGCTCTGCCTTTGGCAAATTGCGTGACCAGGTTCGTGTACATCTCAATATCTGCTGACGTCGTGCGTTGTCGTTGTATGATTGAACGCCAGTAAAGCGGCGCAATAAGCAGATCCAGTATGGTCTGGCGGTCCGCCGTTTCCGGAAGTTCACGGCGGGCAATCGCCCTTTCGATCATAATGCTTGCTTGCGCCCGCCTGTCATGACTGACGTGCTCCAACAGGCCCATCAGCTCACCCGAACGCGCGACTTCTGCATGGAGATCGGGCAAGATCCGTCTTACCAGTCGGTGTCTTAGTGTTGCGGCCATGCGACGTATCAACAACCTGACATCACTCTCAAAGGAGCCACTGTCAGGTATCGGCGTGATGTTTGTCGCCATCGAACTTATGACCCCACTCACCAGCTCCAGCTTGGACTTGCAGCGGCGATAAAGAGCCGCCTTCCCAACCCCCGCCCGTGCCGCGATCTTCTCCATGCGGAGGCCGGCGTACCCGTTTTCGGCCCATTCCTCGAACAACGCTCTTTCGATGGCATTTGTAACTGAATCCTGCAAAAGCGCCGCTCCCGCGGGCTTTCGCGTCGACTTCTGCTGCTTTTTTACGTCGAAACTATTGCGTTCCATCGCATCAATCCATAAATAGAACGAAACGGTACCGTTCCATCCTATTTTGAACTAACCTGTGTGAAACATCAAGCAGAGCGACACCTTTTTTCCAAAGGAAGAAACCATGTCTGACACGAATACGATCCCAAGCTTTGGCGCGATGCTGCGTGATGCCCTGGGTGATGCAATCATTGCCCAAGCAGGAGAAAACTTCCTGGAAATGTGTCATGAGAACATCGTCTTCGAGTTTCCGTTCGCACCGGAGGGCAGCGTCCGTGCACTGAATGGACGCAACGCCATGGCAGCCTACCTGCCCAAGGTCGGCGAACTGATCGACTTTGAAGCCATGAGCCCGGCCGTCACACACCGATCCGCAGACGGTGTGACCTTCGTCCTGGAATTTTCCTGCAGCGGAAAAGGCGCGAAGACAGGTGAGCGATATGATCAGGACTACATCTCGATCATAAAGGTCCAAGACGGGCGCATCGTCCACTATCGGGATTACTGGAATCCACTCGTCCTGTTGAACGCCGTTGGTGGAATTGAGCGGTTGAAATCCGGTTTTGAGGCATTTCTCGATGACTAAGCCTATTCTGGTCACGGGTGGAACAGGAAAAACCGGTCGCCGCGTCGCTGCAGAACTGCAAGAGAATCGCATCGTCCCGCGTATCGCGACGCGCAATCCGACAGATAAAGCCCATCAGCGATTTGACTGGAGTGATCCTAAGACATTTGCCGAAGCGTTCGAAAATGTCGGTGCAGTTTACCTTGTCGCGCCGACCGACACTGTAGACTCGCTAACAGCAATGAGGCCTGGTCTCGAAACGGCGCTGAAAGCTGGCGTAAACCGGTTCGTTTTGCTCAGCGCCTCTTCGCTCGAAGAAGGCGGGCCGATGATGGGTGCTGTCCATAGCTGGCTTGGAGATAATGCACCCGAGTGGGTCGTCCTGCGGCCAACCTGGTTTATGCAGAATTTCTCAGAACTGCATCACCGTGGACCCATCCAGGATCAATCCGCGATTTACACTGCCGCAGGTCACGGGCGCGTCGGTTTCATCGACGCTGCAGACATCGCAGCTTGCGCAGCTGCCATGCTCACCGCGCCAAAAGTCAAAAACACGGACTACATTCTCACCGGACCAGAGGCTGTTTCGTATGACGACGTCGCACAAATCCTAAGTCAGCATTTGGGACGCGAGATCGTCCATCACTGTCTTACCGTTGACGAACTGGCAGAACGCCATCGCAAAAACGGACTGCCTGATGACTACGCAGCGACACTGGCTTCCATGGATGACGCAATCGCTGCTGGTTCCGAGGATCGTGTTACAGGCAGCGTCTTGAGACTGACCGGGCGGGCGCCAATTTCCATGTCCGAGTTCGTTCAGAAGAACCTTGGGGCGTGGTTAACAACACAAGACTAATCGACCAACCATACACATCGTCCGGACCCTGACTTGCTTACCGCAAAAGACGATCGAGCTCGGTTAGCCTGAGTGAACACCGCCCTCAAATCGACAACCGAATTGCGGACTTCCAAACTCTACGTCGGGGTTGAAACGAGGCTCATGCTTGATCATTGCTGTCAAACGGAGTGCGAAAGGGCGGCCCCAAGGACCGCCCCATTTCATGACTTGCAACTGCCTGTCACTCGGCAGCGACTTGATGTTCCGCCGGGCCGATCCGCGCAGCGCAGAACTTGAATTCCGGAATTTTTCCGAAGGGATCAAGCTGTGGGTTCGTAAGGAAGTTGGCCGGTGCTTCGAAGAAGCAGAACGGGATAAAGAGCATGCCCGAAGAGACATCCCGATCGGCGCGTAACGTCAGCGTTATGGCTCCGCGCCGTGTCTCGACGGTGACCTGCTGACCGATCTCCAGTCCCGACATCTTGATATCGCGCGGGTTCATGGAAACAGCAGGTTCAGGCTCGATCGCATCCAGAACGGTGGCCCGGCGCGTCATCGCACCAGTGTGCCAATGCTCCAGCAAGCGGCCCGTCGTCAGAACCAGCGGGAAATCCTCATCCGGCAACTCACTGGGAGGAACAAGATCCGTTGGAACGATCTTTCCGCGTCCGTCTGCCGTCGGGAAGGAAGAACCAAAGAGAATTTCGTTACCCGGCTCATCCGGTGCGTCCGCCGGATACGTTACCGTGCCGTCCCGTTCAAGCCGGTCCCAGGAAATGTTGTTAAGCGAACCCATATGCGACCGCATTTCCTCGTAGATCGCGGGAACACCGTCATAGGACCAGCCCAAATCGAGGCGATTGGCAATATCGATCAGGATCTGCCAGTCAGCTCGCGCCTCACCGGGCATCGGGACACAGGGCCGCCCGATCTGCACCTGACGATTGGTGTTGGTGTAAGTCCCTAGTTTTTCCGCGTGGGCCGAAGCCGGCAGAATGACATCCGCATGCCACGCCGTTTCCGTCAGGAAAATGTCCTGAACGACAAGATGCTTGAGAGTCGACAGCGCCTTGCGTGCGTGGTTCTGATCCGGATCCGACATGGCCGGGTTCTCGCCTTGTACAAACATGGCCTCGATACCACCAGCGAGAATGTCGTCCATGATCTCCACGACGGTCAGACCCCGAACCGGGTCAAGTGTCCGTCCCCAGGCATCTTCGTAACCGGCGCGGATATCCTCGTTTCCGACAGACCGATAGTCCGGATAGAACATCGGGATGAGACCGGCATCGGAAGCGCCCTGCACATTGTTTTGTCCACGGAGCGGATGAAGACCTGTCCCAGGCCGCCCAATCTGACCGGTCGTCAGCGCCATTGCGATCAGGCAGCGGACATTATCGGTTCCGTGCACATGCTGGGACACGCCCATGCCCCAGAAAATGATCGACCTCGGACTTTTTGCATAAAGGCGTGCGACTTCACGCAAGGTCTGCGCATCGATACCACAAACCGGTTCCATCGCCTCCGGCGTGAACTCGCGGATCTTTTCGGCAAGTGCTTCGAACCCGTCGACATGTGCAGCGATATATTGGCTGTCGTAAAGGCCCTCGGTCACAATGACATTGAGGATCGCGTTGAGCATCGCGACGTCGGTACCGGGCTTGAACTTCAAGCCGTAATCGGCATGCCGCATCAGATCCTGGCCGCGTGGATCCATGACGATCAGTTTTGTGCCTTTTTTCGCAGCCTGCTTGATATAAGTCGCAGCAACCGGATGGTTCTGCGCCGGCCGCGCGCCGATAACGATCATGCAGTCCGTGTCTTCGGCAGCGTTGAAAGGCGCCGTTACGGCACCCGATCCGATACCTTCGATAAGGGCCGCAACGGACGAGGCATGGCAAAGCCGTGTGCAGTGATCGACATTGTTTGTCTGAAAACCCTGGCGGATCAGCTTCTGAAAGAGATAGGCCTCTTCGTTGGACCCCTTGGCCGATCCGAAACCTGCGACACCGGCACCGCCTTTGGCATTGAATGCCGCTTTCAGGCCACCAGCGGCCCTATCGAGCGCTTCGTCCCAGGTTGCCTCGCGGAAATAGTCCAGATGGTTCTCCAGCGTCATGGAGATATCGCCACGCTTGGGCGCATCGTCCCGCCGGATCAATGGCTTGGTGAGACGCTCGGGATTGGACACATAGTCAAACCCGAAACGTCCCTTGACGCACAGCCGGTTTTCGTTAGCCGGGCCGTCCCGGCCGTCTACCTTCACGATCTTGCCGTCTTTGACGGAAACGGAAGTGAGACATCCGACACCGCAGAACGGACAGACGCTGTCCACTGTCTCCTCGGTAAAGACCTCGCGGACTTTACCAGCCTCATCCAGGAGGCTCTTTTCCATCAGTGCGCCGGTGGGACATGCGGACACGCACTCGCCGCAGGCGACGCAGGTGGAAATACCCATCGGATCGGCCAGATCGAAAACGGGCATGGTGTGGGACCCGCGGTCCGCCATGCCGATCACGTCATTTACCTGAACCTCACGGCATGCCCGCTCACACAGATTACACGCGATGCAGGCGTCAAGGTTAACCGCTATTGCCGGGTGAGACACGTCCTGCGCCGGCTTCTCACAAGGCGCGAACCGGCTCTCCGTGACGCCAATCGCGTCCGACCATTTCCAGAAATCACTCTCCGGATCGGGGTGCGCCTCGCGGCTTGGCTGATCGGCCGCCAGCAGCTCGAACACCATTTCGCGAGCCTTGGAGGCGCGTTCCGTTTCCGTCTTGACGACCATGCCCTCCGACGGCATGCGAATGCATGAGGCCGCCAGTGTTCGCTCGCCGTCGATATCGACCATGCAGGCTCGGCAATTGCCGTCTGAGCGGTATCCGGGAGCATCCTTGTGGCACAGATGCGGGATCGCAACGCCTTCGCGTTTTGCCACCTGCCAGATGGTTTCCCCTTCCTGGGCGGTAACGTCCTTGCCATCGAGGGAGAAAGTGACTTGGCTCATCTTTCGAATTCCTCCGGGAAAAACTTGAGCACAGACGCTACGGGATTGCTCGCCGCCTGGCCGAGGCCACAAATGGAGGCGGAGCGCATGACTTCGTCGAGATCCGCGATCTTGGCCTCGTCCCAGTCACCGTCTGCCAGCAGATGTTCCATCTTTTCTGTACCGGACCGGCAGGGCGTGCACTGGCCGCAGCTTTCGTGCTTGAAAAACCGCATCAGGTTAAGCGCCACGTCTCGCATGTCATCCTGATCGGAAAAAACGACGATCGCATGGCTGCCGATGAAGCAGCCGTGCTTGTCGAGCGTGCCGAAGTCGAGGGGCTCGTCCGCCAGTCTGGCCGGCAGAATGCCACCCGAAGCGCCGCCGGGAAGATAACCCTTGAAAACGTGGCCGTCTTCCATCCCGCCGCAATACTCTTCCAGGAGTTCGTTCATCGTGATGCCTGCTGGGGCGAGCTTAACGCCCGGCTCCCGCACGCGCCCGGAGACGGAGAAGGACCGGAAACCCTTGTGATCGCGCCGGCCCTGGGATGCGAACCATTCCGGGCCTTTCTCGACGATGTCGCGGATCCAGAACAGTGTCTCGACATTGTGATTGAGGGTCGGACGCCCGAACAGGCCGACCTGCGCGATGAAGGGCGGCCGATGGCGCGGCAATCCGCGCTTGCCTTCGATCGACTCGATCATGGCACTTTCTTCACCGCAAATGTATGCGCCAGCGCCGCGGCGCACTTCGATGTCGATCGTCGTAATGATGCCTGCGGTGCGCAATGCGGCGATTTCGGTCGCCAGGATCTGAAGCACCGCCGGATATTCGTCGCGCATGTAAAGGTAGACGCGCTCGGCGGAAATCGCATGGGCCGCGATCAGGGCTCCTTCCAGAAGACGATGCGGATCACGCTCAAGATGGTAGCGGTCCTTGAACGTTCCAGGTTCACCTTCGTCGCCATTGATCGTCAGGTATTTCGGTCCCGGCAGATCATTCACGATCTTCCACTTCGTGCCCGTCGGAAAACCTGCTCCGCCGAGGCCACGCAAGCCCGCTTTAAGAGCCATGTCCGCAATTGCGGCTGCATCGAATTCGCCAGACCGCACTCTCTCCAGCAGTTTGTATCCACCGTCTGCGCGATACTGATCAAGTTTGATATGATCAGGGATCTCCGCCGCGTTCTGACCCTCGAAAAGCAAGGCCCGGACGGACATTTCGCTGGCGTTGTCAACCGCGCGCTTGCCAACCTGGGCAGCAGGAGCGCCGGCGCACCGCCCGATACAGGGCACTTTCTGAATTCGGACCTTTGCAGGATCGACACCGCTTTCAAGAGCTTCTGCCAGCGCGTCGGCCCCTTTGATCGAACAGGCAACGCTGTCGCAGACCCGAATGGTCAGAGGTGCCGGTCTGGTTTCGTCTTCGCGGACAATGTCAAAGTGGTGATAAAAGCTGGCGACCTCATAGACTTCGGCCTGCGCCATGCGCATTTCGACCGACAGTGCTTTCAAATGCCTCGCCTCCAGACACCCGTAGGCGTCCTGGATCTTATGCAGATGCTCAATAAGCAAGTCGCGCCGGCGCGGTTCGTCACCCAAAAGCGCCTGTACTTCGCTATGGGCCGCATCTTCCAACTGACGCCCTTTTGGCTGGGACGGCTTTCGCGAAAGCCCCTTGCCGAAAGACATTGGCGTTCCTCCTAAACGTCCGAAACACGCTCTCTCAACAGCGCGCACCGGCAATGATCCGCTGAGTGACCTCGGGAAGAAACCGGTCTCCGATCTCAACACCTTCGGTCAATTTGGACCGGATGCTAGCTGTCCAATTACGCCTTGTCTGTTTGAAAAACGACAACGGGACTTCAAATGCTGACGCTTTGAGGATGGCGTTGTTGGGCGATCACGCCGTCAGGTGCGAGAAGGCTGCCACAACGCGTTCATAAACAGGCCTTTTGAAAGGCACGATCAGGCCTGGCAACTTTTCGGCATGTTCCCAGCGCCATGCGCTGAATTCCGCCGAATGTCCGTCGGGCGGCTCCAGGATATTGATTTCGTCATCCGACCCATCAAAACGATAGGCGACCCACTTCTGTGCCTGTCCGCGATGCTTGCCGCGCCGGGAAGAGCGGATGACCTCTTCCGGATAGTCATAAGCGAACCATTCCGGCGCTTCTTCCAAAAGCGACACGGACCTGATCGATGTTTCTTCGTAAAGCTCCCGCCGCGCCGCGTTTTCCGGGTTTTCCCCCTTGTCGATCCCACCTTGCGGCATTTGCCAGGCGAACTCGTAGTTGGAAGAACTGCCGCCATCGTCGCGGCTGCCAATCCAGACCATGCCGTCCTTGTTGATTACCATTATGCCAACACAGGGACGGTATGGCAGGCCATCGGATGGTTCTGGAAACCCAGGCCCGAGCGCACGCTTTTTCACTGAACTCACCTATCTGAAAATGCCCCCTGGAAGCGAAGGCCTATCTGTCAATCGTCGCACTGACCGGCACGAGCTGCAATCCGCGCTGTTCCAGATCCTTCACCCATTTTTCCAGTTGTCGAACGGTAACGGGCAAAGCCGAGCCCGCCGCGACGGCGACGCCTCTGGATCGTGCGATGCTTTCAAGCTGCAGCAGTTTTGCATCGATATTGTCTTCTCGCGGGACTTCATCGAGAACAACATCCACACCCGCAAAGGGCATCCTGAGACCAGCGGCCGTTTCGGCCGAAAGACTGCGCGACGACGTCCCGTTGTCAACGAACATCAATCCACGCGACTTCAGTTTTTCCAGCAGATATTGCATGGAAGGTTTGGTGGATGTGAACCGGGAACCCATGTCCGGTATCGTGCCCACATAATTGGTCACCCGCGTCAGCAAAAACGCAAGCCGGTCCAGCATTTCACTCGGTTGAAGGCTCACCAGAAGCGTGTGGGGTCCGGGGTCATTGTCCGGAAAATCGAAGGGTTCGAGCGGCAGTTGCAGAAGCAATTCATGACCTTTGGACCGTGCCTGTTGCATCCAAAGATCAAGATCGTCGCCATAAGGTGCCAGCGCAAGCGTGACGTCGGCGGGCAGCCGGTCGATCGCATGCTGCGTTCCGGTTTCGCTCAATCCCATGCCGTTGAGCACAACGGCAATCTTCGGGATCGATGTAAACTCGCGCACCACGGGCCGGGAATAAGCATCCAGCGGACGGACGCCGGCGTCGCTGATCTTGGGCAGGAAGCCATAGTCCGAGCGTTCGCTCACCCGTGTATCCGGTGTTGGCGACAACCCTTGGACCGGGCTGTCCGTGCCCTTTCCGTCCGGCCTTTCAACCATTTCATAGCGCGGCCCGAGAAGATCCTGATTGGAGCCCGGTCTCAAGTTCGGTCCGAGATCTCCGGTCAGACCCGGTCGGATTTCGACAACCTCGATGTCCTGGGACGTCACGCCTTCCACGGTGGCGTCAAGCGGAATGACTGCGACTGGTTCGCCGCCCAGGGGATCGTCGACAACCGCCACCCAGATAAGCGTCGTGGTAACAAAAACGCTTAATAGTCCGACACCGATGAGACCAAACGGCAGCCTGACCAGCCGCCGCTTGCCCATCCCTAAGGGAGCTGTGAGATCTTCGCTCGACATATCGTCCTGAGCCTTTGTTCCGGCAGGGCGCCGGACGCATTCTTGATTTAAGGATACGCAGAACGAGAACGGAGGCTCTGCGCGCCGGAGACCGGCGCGCAGGAAAAGTGTTAGTTTTTGACCGCAGCGCTATCGGGCACTGGCGGGAATGCGCTGTCTACCTTTTCTCCGCGCAGGAGATCAAGAGCAAGGTTCAGCTGCGTGTCGTCTTCGGGATCCGGCGGGACATAGGCCTGGCTGCCTGACTGTTCTTCACCGTCGGCTTCCAGATGGCCGCGCAGACCGGCTTCACCCCGTGTTTCCACACGGCCAACCAACTCTTCAGGGAGTTCTTGCAGGGACTCGATGTCCGGCACGATGCCCTTTGCCTGGATGGAGGTGCCAGACGGTGTGTAGTACCGCGCCGTTGTGAGACGTATCGCACCGTTTGCACCGAGCGGGATAATTGTCTGAACAGAGCCTTTGCCGAAGGACCGTGTGCCGAGGATCGTTGCCCTGCGGTGATCCTGAAGCGCGCCAGCAACAATTTCGGACGCTGACGCGGATCCGCCGTTCACAAGAATGATCACCGGCTTGCCATTGGTCAGGTCGCCCGAACGTGCATTGTAGCGCTGCGTTTCATCAGCTTCGCGGCCACGCGTCGAAACGATTTCTCCCCTATCGAGGAACGCATCCGACACTGCGATCGCCTGATCCAGAAGACCGCCCGGGTTGTTGCGCAGATCGATGACATAGCCTTTCAGCTTGTCTTCACCGATCTTGGCTGTTGTCTCCTCGATGCCCTTTTTCAGGCCATCATAGGTCTGCTCGTTGAACTGTGTCACCCGCACGTACCCGACATCTTCTTCCTCGCGCCAGCGCACGGACCGGATGCGGATAATGTCGCGCGTGATCGTGATGTCGAACGGCTCAGTACGTCCCTCGCGGCGGATCGTGACGATGATATCCGTGTTGACGGGACCACGCATTTTCTCAACGGCTTCATTGAGGGTCAGGCCCTGGACCTGCTCGCCATCGATGTAAGTGATCAGATCGCCCGCGAGGACACCGGCCTTTGCGGCGGGTGTTTCATCGATGGGCGACACGACCTTTACGAGACCTTCTTCCATCGTGACTTCGATGCCAAGTCCGCCAAATTCGCCGCGCGTCTGCACCTGCATGTCACGGAAGCTTTTCGGTGACATGTAGCTGGAATGCGGATCCAGCGAGGTCAGCATGCCGTTGATGGCGCTTTCGATCAGCTGCGCATCGTCCGGAACTTCCACATAATCGGACCGAACCCGCTCGAATACGTCGCCAAACAGGTTGAGTTGCCGATAGGTGTCGGTTGCAGCGGCATTCGCTGTTGCTGATACCTTGAGCGGCATCTGGGACATTGTCGTAACTGCCGCAGCCCCAACAAGGGCACCCACCAGCAGCAAGGAAGCTTTCCGTATCATCCGCGAGCCTTTTCTTCTTCTGTGCGTTCCCACCAGGGCGTGGGATCGATCGCACGGCCGTCCTTCCGAAATTCAACATATAGGATCGGCTGGGTCGAGCCCAAGCCGAACGTCGAGGCGCTTGCCCACTGGGTAGCGCCCATTACGCCAACCGGTTCCCCGGTAAGAACAAACTGCCCCAATTCCGCGTCTATCCGATCCATGCCGGCGAGGAGCACATGGTAGCCGTCGCCGGTATTCAGGATCAAGAGCTGCCCGAACGAACGGAACGGCCCGGAATAAACTACCCAGCCATCTGCTGGGGAAGTCACATTAGACCCCGGCCTTGTGGCGATAGATTGACCTTCCGTCAAACCACCGAATTCATCTTCCTGACCGAAATCCTTCAGTAACGTTCCTGCAACCGGCTGCGGCAACCTGCCCTTAGCTTCGTCAAACGATATCTCCGGAGCAAGCCTTCCGGGGTCTGCAAAGGGATCAACATTGCGCGAGGCGTCGCGTTTTGCATTCAGCGCAGCCTGCCTGGATTTTTCTGCTGCGACCTGTGCGCTCTCGATTTCCGCTTCGAGATTTGCGATCAACTCCTGCAGAGAACCTGCCTGTTCCGCCAACTCAGCCGCGCGTTTTTTCTCCTCTTCAAGCACCTGGACTGATTGCAGATGTTCCTGTCTTTTGGCGCTTAAAAGAAGTTCCAGCCGCGACTTTTCCTCAGCCAATCGCATTGCGTCGCCGCGAAGACGGTTTTTCTCCTCGGCAATAACCGACTTAAGCCGCTGTAATTCTTCCAGATCTGCCGCGAGCGCCTCGGTTTCGACCTTCAGTTCCGGCATCACCGCATTAAGAAGTATCGCGCTTCGCACGGCTGACAAGGCGTCACTTGGGCGCACTGCAAGAGCTGGAGGCGGCCGTTTTCCGATTCGCTGAAGCGCAGCAAGCACTTCGGCCAGAATGTCCCGGCGGGCAATCAGAGAGAGCCGAACGGCATCCTCGTTTTCGCCAAGGCTCATCAACCGGCGTTCCGTATCAGTCAGCTCAGTTTCAAGACCCTTGATGGTATCCGAGGAACTGATGATCTTCGCGTTGAGTGTTTCCCGGTCGCGATCCAGTGCGCGTATTTCGCGCGCAATGGCATCCTGGCGATCCGACGACACCTCGATGTCCCTGGAAAGCGCCGCCAATTCCTCCTCACGCTCTTTCTTGCGTTCCAGAAACGCATCAATCTCGGAGGTTTCAGCGACCGGCGCCTCAGGCTGCTCATCGAGGCTTTCGCTTGAAAGAGACGGGGCGGGAGCGAGTATAAGGGCAAGCGCCACAAAACTCGGGACAGGCCCTGTTTTCCGCCACTTCCAAAATCCAGGACGCACTTTCCTGATGCGATCCGGTTTCAATTCTCGTCAGCTCCCAAAGGTTGCCCTTCCTGCGATACACAGTCTGCGTTAACGAAGCGTTTACACAGTTAACCGGATTGTTAATCCACCCATCGCAATAGCGCGTTCACGTGGCTTTGTCGCGACAAACTCCTGCTTTCATACCGGTTAAGTGCGGAATACGGCGAGATACGGGCAAAATCGTGTTTTCTTGCCCTTTTGCCTGGTTAACAATATTTAATGTTGACGGCTGTGGAACAAACATTTGCGCGCCGCTTTGGAGGATTTGCAAGCTTCTTACGCGCGGGTGTAGCGGTAAACCTGATCCCCTGGATCAGGGCGCGCCGCGTCCGCATCCAGCACCCCACCGAGCCTTTCAGCAAGGCGGCGTGAGCGAATATTGCCGGCATCCATATAGCTTACAAATGTCACCAGGCTCAGTTGCTCGAATGCCCAGTCGCGCATAACCGCCGCCGCTTCATAGGCGACACCTTTGCCTTCGGCGCGCTCATAGACAAACCATCCAAGTTCATGTTCCGGGAAGAGCGGGCCGTGATTGAGACCGACCTGACCGAGACACTCGGCTGTCTGACGGTCTTCGATCATCAAGGCGCCGTGACCCATCAACGCCCACTGGCCGGCGTCATGACAGAACATGCCCCAGGCCTTCTCCCTGGACATGGGGCCACCCATAAACCTTGCACGCACTGACCGCATAAGGCCCGCATAGTCCGGCCAGTCCTCCAGTGTCATCGGCCGCAATGCGAACCGCTCCGTCAAAAGCGTGGGTGTTTGCATGGCAAAATGGTCCGTGCTTGACATCAAACATTGCCCGGGCGCGTTCACGCCCTGTGATATGGATGCCCCGATTGAATTGTCATGGCCCTGTAGATCTGCTCCGCGAGTAGAATACGGGCAATCTGATGCGGCCAGGTCATGGCTCCCAGAGCCAGTTTCAGATCGGCGCGGGAAAGCACGTCCTGACCGTGCCCATCCGCCCCGCCGATTGCGAATACGATTTCCGGAACACTGTCATTCCGCCAGTTTTCCAGTTTTCGGCTGAAGTCTTTGCTTGTCAGATGACGACCGTTTTCGTCGAGCGTGACGAGCTTTGCGCCGTTCGAAAGAGAATTCAACAGCGCCGCGGCTTCTTCATTTTTCCGCTCCGAGGCACGCTGCGCACGGCTCTCGGCCATTTCATTCAAGGTAATTTCCGAAACGCCAAGCGCGCGCCCTGTCTTGCGAGCACGGTCGATATACCGGTCAAGCAAGTCCTTGTCCGCACCGGCCTTCATCCTACCGATACAGGAGAGTGTGAAGCGCATAAGGTCCCCGCCGGATGTCCATCCGGTCTTTACTACCGCATCGTGGCCCGCGCGGACCAGGCTTCTCTCAGATCAGCCTGCTTTCAAGATACGCCTCGAAAGCAGGATCTTTTCCGGCTCAGCCTATGTATTGCGGCGCATCGTCCGTTTCGGGTGCCCACATCTTTTCCAGATTGTAGAATCCGCGAACTTCAGGACGGAAAATATGTACGATGACATCACCTGCATCGATCAGAACCCAGTCGCATGTGTTCTGACCTTCAACCGTTGCCTTGCCGGCACCGGCCGCTTTCAGATCCTTCAGCAAATGATCCGCAATTGCACCCACATGGCGGTGGGAACGTCCGGACACAATTACCATGTGATCCGCAAGGGAACTTTTGCCAGTGATGTCGAGAGTTACCAGGTCCTCAGCTTTCGAGTCTTCCAGACTGCTCAGAACCGTATCGAGGAGACCTGCCGCAAGATCAGCGCTTACGGAAGCCTGCAGAGGAGTGGACAATTCTGTCCGCCCACTTTCAAAGGTCATGGTCAGGTGTAGTGCCTTTCGCCGTTTGTGCCGTCCCGCTACCAACGTCGTCACGAACCAGATAGTTCGGCTTCATACGTCACCCGTTTTGGATGCAGGACCGGTTGACCGTACCTCGGCCGCGCTCTTCGCGACCGACCCTATAATACCGCTTCCCGTTTGGCATTTTCAAGACAACGGTTTTTCATCGTTAATTTTGTCAATATTCAAGCACGTAAATTTCGCAGATCCGTTGAGGACGTTCGATCAAGCGCCGTGTGCAAAAATGTCCAGATCGGTGGCTTCATATCCGGCAGCAGTTTTGCGTCTTCTTCCGGAAGCCTATATTTTTCATAAGCTTTTGCCATTGGCGACCAAAGGGCCGAAAGCGACGCACCGGGTCTGTCTACAATGGCAACCGGTATGGAGCCGACAATCGTCCGCCAATCCTGCCAGCGATGAAAACTGCCAAGATTGTCAGCACCCATGACCCAAACGAATCGCAAGGACGGGCGCTTTGCTCTCAGCGCCATGATCGTTTTCGCCGTGTAAGGTGTCCCAAGGACTGTCTCATAGGCCGTAATTTTCATGCGCGGATGATCGGCAACGGCGCTTGTCATGTGAAGCCGCATTTCAAGGGGCGCCAAATCCGCATGACTTTTCAGCGGATTGCCGGGCGTAACGAACCACCAGACCTGGTCGAGACCAAGACGCTTTATAACCGTCTCCGCAACAAGCTTGTGTCCGGAATGCGGAGGATTGAACGAGCCTCCGAATATTCCGATACGATTGCCGGGCTCGGCATGCGGAAGTTTCAGCCAATCACCGCCGATGTCCTGCCCGAATGCGATGGGGTTCATGGGCGCGTCTGACCTGTCCCATGCACCTTGTATTTGAAACTGGTGAGCTGCTCGACGCCGACAGGGCCGCGCGCGTGCATCCGCCCAGTCGCGATACCGATTTCCGCGCCCATGCCGAATTCGCCACCGTCGGCGAACTGGGTCGATGCGTTGTGCAGAACAATTGCTGAATCCACTTCGGCCTGGAAACGTGCCGCAGCATCGCCGTCTTCCGTCAGGATGCAATCCGTATGGTTCGATCCGTAAGTGGCGATATGGTCCATCGCCGCATCAAGGTCGGGCACGACCTTGACCGACAGAATCATGTCCAGATACTCGGTGGACCAGTCCTGTTCGCTTGCCGGAATGACGTTTTCACAAATGTCACGGACCACATCACAACCACGAATTTCGCAATTCCGGTCCTGCAAAGCCTTCACGATCGCAGGCATATGGCTGTGTGCGACCTGTTCATCGACAAGCAGCGTTTCAAGCGCACCGCAAATGCCGGTGCGGCGAAGCTTCGAGTTGACCACAATGTCGATCGACTGGGACAAGTCGGCCTCTTTGTCGAGGAATATGTGCACCAACCCCTCAAGATGAGCAAAAACCGGGACGCGGGCTTCCGTTTGAACGCGTTCGACAAGACTGCGGCCGCCCCGGGGGACGATGACATCGAGATTGCCGCCAAGCCCCTTCAGCATATCACCTACTGCCGCCCTGTCGGTCACAGGCACAATCTGGATGGCATCTTCCGGCAGACCGGCCTCCTTCAGGCCGTTCTGAAGCGCCGCATGGATTGCCCGATTGGAATGGATCGTATCCGAGCCGCCTCGCAGGACCACCGCATTGCCGGCCTTCAGGCAAAGCGCGCCGGCATCCGCCGTTACATTCGGGCGGCTTTCGTAGATCACCCCGATGACGCCAAGGGGCGTGCGCACCCGCTCAATCTTCAAACCGTTGGGGCGTTCCCAGGCCGCAATGACACTGCCGACCGGATCTTCCAGGGCGACAATATCTTCGAGCGCGTTTGCAATCGCCTCGATCCGCTCTTCATTCAGGGTGCCCCGATCAAGAAAGGCCGCCGTCTGGCCATTGGCCTTCATCGCCTCAACATCACGTGCATTGCCTGCGAGGATGTCCGCGGTTGCGAGCCTGACTGCCTGTGCCATCTCACGAAGGGCTCTGTCTTTCTGTTCCGCTGGAGCGGTGGCAAGAACCCTGCCGGCAGCGCGGGCGCGCTGCCCGATCTCTGCCATGAGATCCTCGGTCGTTCTGGCCTCAACCACTTCCAGCATTGTCGTTTACTCCCAAAAAGGCGGCTCTTCAGAGCCGTTCTACCGTCGCGTTTTAGCGCGTTCCGTTTAAAAACGCATCCTCAAGTACGAGATCGTCCCGGTGGATCATCTCCGCACGTCCCGGGTAGCCGACGATTGCCTCGATCTCGCGGCTGTTCCGTCCCGCGATCAGGCGGGCTTCATCAACATCATAAGCAACGAGCCCGCGGCCGATCGTGCGTCCGTCGGGGCTGAGCAGCGTGATGGCATCGCCGCGCGAAAACGTTCCGGATACCGCCGTCACGCCAGCCGGCAGAAGGCTCTTGCCGGATTTCAGCGCCCTAACGGCGCCCTCGTCCAGAGAAATGTTGCCGCGCGGTTCAAGATGGCCGCCGATCCAGGCCTTGCGCGCGCTCGAAGGTGTTGCCAGGGCCGGAAACCATGTGCCGCGGCCACCCTCATGCAGACGCTTGAGCGGGTTCAGTTCCTTGCCGGACGTAATTACCATGGATGTACCGGCGGCCGTCGCGATTTTCCCTGCGTCGATCTTTGTTTTCATGCCGCCGCGGGACAGTTCCGACCCGGCACTGCCCGCCATGGCTTCAATTTCAGAAGTGATGCGCGGGACTTCGGGCAGGAATACCGCCTCCGGGTTCTGCGCGGGAGGGGCCGTATACAGCCCGTCGATATCCGACAGAAGGACCAGACAGTCCGCGCTGGCCATCGTAGCGACGCGCGCAGCAAGCCGGTCATTGTCGCCATAGCGGATTTCGGAGGTCGCTACAGAATCGTTTTCGTTGATGATCGGAACGGCTCTCATCTTCAAAAGCATGCCGATCGTCGCCCGCGCATTGAGGTAACGTCGCCTTTCTTCGGTATCTCCAAGGGTCAGCAGGATCTGTCCGGCCTTTTTGCCTTGCTGGCCGAGGACATCGGCATAAGCCTGCGCAAGTGCGATCTGACCCGCCGCGGCAGCCGCCTGGCTTTCCTCCAACTTGAGCGGGCCTTGCGGCAATCCAAGAACACCGCGTCCGAGGGCAATCGAACCGGATGACACGATCAAGACCTCTGATTGCGCCTCGGAGAGCATGACGATATCGCTCACCAGCGCTTCCAGCCAGGTGCGTTTCAGCTCGCCACGTTCCACCAGCAAGGCAGAACCGATCTTCACGACAATACGCTTGTAGCGGCCGAGACTGCGGGACAGGTCGGTTGCCATCAGGGATGCCACCCCTCCTGTTCTGGCGCCGGAACCTGATTGGCGGCTTCTTCCTTGTCCCTGTCGATAGCACGCACAATCATGCGCAATGCGCGATCCACATTCAGACCGCTCGCCGATGACAGGATAAGGGGCTTTTGACCGCAGGCGACTTCGAGCGCCGTCGCTTTTTCCGCGATCATGTCCTCCGTAAGAGCGTCGCACTTGGAGAGCGCCACGATTTCAGGCTTTTCGGTAAGACCTGCGCCATAGGCATCCAGTTCACCGCGCACAACCTTGTAGGCTTCACCGGGATCTTCCAGCCCCGAGCCATCAACCAGATGCAAGAGAACCCGCGTTCTCTCCACGTGACCGAGAAAGCGGTCGCCAAGGCCAGTTCCTTCGTGCGCGCCTTCGATCAGGCCGGGAATATCAGCCATCGCAAAACTGTGCCCGTCGATCTGGACAATGCCAAGATTGGGATGGAGCGTCGTGAACGGATAGTCGGCAATCTTCGGTTTTGCCGCAGAGACAGTGGCCAGAAATGTCGACTTTCCCGCATTCGGAAGCCCGACAAGACCCGCATCGGCAATGAGTTTCAGGCGCAGCCAAACCCATTTCTCTTCGCCTTCAAGCCCGGGGTTGGCACGCCGCGGCGCCTGATTGACCGACGACTTGAAATGCGCATTGCCAAAGCCGCCATTGCCGCCCTTGAGAAGGTGGACACGCTGGCCGAGTTCGGTCAGGTCGGCAATCAGCGTCTCGTTGTCGTCTTCCAGGATCTGGGTTCCGACGGGGACCTTCAGCACCACATCCTTGCCATGCGCACCGGTGCGGTTCCGGCCCATGCCGTGAATGCCGGTTTCGGCCTTGAAATGCTGCTTGTAGCGATAGTCGATGAGCGTGTTCAAACCATCGACGCATTCAACGATCACATCGCCGCCCTTGCCGCCGTCACCGCCGTCAGGCCCGCCATATTCAATGTATTTTTCACGCCGGAACGAGACACAGCCAGCGCCGCCATTGCCGGATCGCACGTAGATCTTGGCCTGATCGAGGAATTTCATTGTTCTTCTCTTTTGTATCCTGTTGTCAGGCCATGACCTTTCAAAGGTCAAAGACCGCGCATAAAGTCCGCTCGTGTCATTTCGCTTCTGATGGCAGGCAACGTTTCACCGCGTGATACGCTTGCGCAATTGACTTCGCCGACAGGGCGAAATCCGGTTCTTTCCATCACCTTGATCGAAGCCGGGTTTTCCATCATGGCTTCACAGGCAAGCCGTTCATGGATCGTGTTTTCAAACACCCAGCCGATCGCTGCATTCAAGGCTTCGCTCATGAACCCCTTGCCCCAGTAGGCTCGCCCCAGCCAATAGCCGATCTCGGGGGTCCCCTGCAACTTTTTGAAGCCCAAGCCGCCGATCAATTCGCCTTCATGGTCAATGTGAAAGCCGAGTTCGTCTGCTTCCGCAAGATTTTCCCAGCGAGCAACGGACCTTTCCAGATACTGACGTCCCTGTTCAAGGTCGTATGGATAGGGGACCCGTGAGAGCATCTTGGCGACCTGGTAATCGCCAAGGAGTTCTGCGCATCGGTCGATATCGTCGGCATGCGGTGGTCTTAACACCAGGCGTCCGGTTTCAAGCACAGGGGTTTGCATCACGCAGTTTCCCCTGCCACGAATTCTTCCCTACTGAGAAACACCCTGGTGGATGCCATGACTTTTCCGCGTGCGCGCACATTCAGTTCACGGGCAACACCATGTCCGAAACCGAGCTTGGTCAGAACACTCATGGATGCAGGGTTCTCGTCCAGAGCGCCCGACTCAATCACTTGAGCGTCGGACACCGAAAAGAACCAATCCAATGCCGTGCGGGCAGCTTCCGTCATATAGCCGCGCCCCCAATAGGGCTCTCCAAGCCAATATCCCAGTAATGGGTCGGTACCCGGACAGCGAAACGAGACCGCGCCGATCAGACCGGTGCCGTCGTCAATTGCAAATGCACATTCGCCTGCCTTGTCATCGGATGCGATCTGACCGAGCCACCAGCCGGCATCATCCAGTGTGTAGGGATATGGCACCACAGACAGCATCTTGGAGACTTCATAGTTTCCTATCAATTGAAACAGCCGTTCAGCGTCCGACTCAGCAGGCGGGCGCAGTGTCAGACGCTTCGACTTCAGAACAACGGGTTTCATGCCGGCACCCGCTGTTTCTCAAAATCGGCCTGCGACAGGCGAACAACAACGTTCGAAACCCTTCGGTCAAGCGGTTTGGCGAAGCGTTCCGTGATGGAGTAAGGCTTGAACCCGACCTTGCGCAGAAGCGCGCGCGAACGTGTGTTTTCCTCGTAGGCGCGGGCAGCAATCACATCGGTCGCAAAGGCCCCGAAGGCCCAGTCGAGCGCAGCCTCGACGGCTTCACGGGCGTATCCGTGCCCTTGAAATGCGCGTCCGATCCAGTATCCGATCGTCGGCGCGTTCGGCAATTCCTTGAGGTCACCGGGTGCTTCGACCGCGACAACACCGATAAACACACCCCCAAGGGTGATCGCAAATACAGCTTCCGTCTCCAATGGATCCTGCTCAATAACGGTGTCCAGAAAAGCTTCAGCGGATCCGTCCTCATAGGGCCACGAAAAAGACGTCAGCCAGCGGGCGACCTGAAAGTCCTTCCCGGCAAGTTCAATCACTGCCTCAGTGTCTCCTAGCGAAATCGGCCGCAAAACCAGGCGTCGTGTTCTCAACTCAGGTAAATGTGTCATCGTCCTTGCCCCCAACCTTTCAAAGACTTCCAAACTGTTTTTTCCAAAACGTACCGTTCGATCGGCACGGACCCGCCGGCGCCGACAGACCTGATCATGGCCTGATCCCGGTACTGGAAACCGGACTTGACCAGCACACGGCGCGATGCCGGATTGGTCACGCGGCAGGATCCCTGAAGTTCTTCAATGTCGTTGTATGTAAAGGCATGGTCGACCAGCGCATGCACCGCTTCGGTCGCATACCCCAGCCCCCAGAATGGCTCGCCCAGCCAATAGCCGACATGCACGGCACCGTCTTCCTCGACGGCGGCATATTTTGCGACACCAATCAAGCGACCGGTGCTCTTGAGCCGGATAGCGAACATGGCCGAGTTTTCCCTGACCTGACCGGCCCGCGCGATCAGATTGCGGCCATTTTCCAAAGTAAAGGGATGGGGCAAGGCGGCAAGGTTCGCCGCGACTGTCTTGTTGTTGGCCAGAAATACCAGATCGGCCAGATCGTCCTTGCGCGGCTTGTCGAGCCGTACATGAACCGCTTCCTGCGGCAACGGGGCCGCGGTCAAACTGCTTTCGTCCAGCAATCCATCGCTTTCAACAACCATCATTTCCTCCAGTACAAACAAATCAAGGGAGAGATGGCGTCCCATCTCCCCCTTGGATCTTCGACTGGTCTTCTGGTTGCTGACCTGTCTCGAACTGCCGGGGTCTTACGGGACGCCGGCGTTTCGAAACTTCACGTCGGCTTTACTCCGCGGCTTCCGCCACTGGGACCACATTGATAAGTGTTCGTTTGTTGGCTGCCGCCTTAAACTGAACCTTGCCTTCTACGGTCGCGAAAATGGTGTGATCCTTACCCATGCCCACGCCGGTGCCCGGGTGCCACTGTGTGCCACGCTGACGAGCGATGATGTTGCCGGGAATCACGGATTCCCCGCCATACTTCTTGATGCCGAGACGGCGGCCAGCTGAGTCGCGGCCGTTGCGGGACGAGCCGCCTGCCTTCTTATGTGCCATCGTTAGAACTCCTCGTTCTTCGAATTCTTAAATCAACAGTCCTGAAACAGCGGCCTTAAGCGCCTGCAAGTTCCTTGGCCTGTTCAACCCAGTTGTCGCGCTCGATGCGGCCCTTGAAGTTCAGGACCTCGTCTACGCGGGCGATGTCTTCCGCAGAGAAGTTCACGATTTGCTCGTAGGTGGTGATGCCCAGAGCGTTCAGCTTCTTCTCAAGAACCGGGCCGACGCCGGAGATCTTTTTCAGATCGTCCTTGCCTTCCGGTGCGGCGAAGAGCGGCTCGACAGCTGCTTCTTCTTTTTTGTCTTCCTTCACCTCGGAAGCCTTTGGAGCTTCTTCAGTCTTCGGAGCCGCTTCAGCTTTCGGCGCTGCTTCGGATTCCTTTTCTTCAGCCTTCGGCGCAGCCTTTTTCGGCGCTGCCTTCTTGGCCGGTTTTGCGCCACCGGTCAGGATGTCCGTCACCTTGACAAGGGTGTAGGACTGGCGGTGGCCATTGCGGCGGCGGGAATTCTGGCGCCGGCGCTTCTTGAACACGATGATCTTGCGGCCACGGCCCTGATCGACCACTTCCGCAACGACGCTGGCGCCTTCCACAGTCGGAGCCCCAACAGTGGTATCCGCGCCGTTTCCAACCATCAGCACTTCGTCAAAGGTTACGGTGCTGCCGGCTTCGGCTTCGAGTTTTTCGACCTTCAAAAGGTCGTCTGCGGCAACAGTATACTGTTTGCCACCGGTTTTGATTACAGCGAACATGTCGCGCACGTCCTTCTTTTCGTTTTTGACACACCGGCACGACCATTCGGCCAAGAAACACCGGTTGCTTTCAGGTCGAACTCAAGGCGCCTGTCCCTCCGGACATCCGTCCGGTTGACAGGTCTTTGTGTCGGGTTGCGTGAAGCTTTAAGCCCGTCTGGCCTGGATCGACAAAGAAAACCCGAAAAAGATAAACTTTTCCGAGCCCGCGCAATATAACTCTCCGAAGCGTGGAGTCAAACGGAAATATGCCGAGCGCTGCGCGCCGTGCTCAGGCCTCGACCGCAGCTTCATCCCGTCGTAGCCTTCACCTTGAATAGATCAAACGGGCAGAGATTTGCCCTGCCAAGCAACAATCGCCGCTGGCCCAAAAGAACGCGCGGCACGCCACAACGAATCCGACTGTTCAAAGAATGCAAATCGGGTCTTGCGGTTGAAATGGAGCTTGTCTATGTTCCGCGCCACTTGAGACCCGTTTGTCGAAAGTGCCGCGGAGAGGTGCCGGAGTGGTTGAACGGGGCGGTCTCGAAAACCGTTGAGCGCGCAAGCGTTCCGGGGGTTCGAATCCCCCTCTCTCCGCCATTTCCAAAAGTATCCAGCCAGAACACATCGACAAGCGCCTGCACTGCTGGAAGAGTTTGTACGTCTTCCGGAGCATCCGGTTTTGACAATGCCGCCTGAAACATCATTTGAAGTCGATCTTGAAGATCGCGGTCCGGCACATTGGACCGCACCGTCGCCGGCATGGCCGTCAAGGCGACGAGCTCCCTCCGCCGCACAGATTGTCCGCCGAAGAACCGCCTGCTAGACAACGGTCCTGTACAGCGATCAGACATTTGAGCAGACAATATGCAGATTATATTGATGCGGCACGGTAAACCCGAACTCGATCTGGAATCATTGAAACAGCAGAAGGTTTCCGCCAGGCAAGTAGGCGAAATCGTCGCCAGCTACGAGTTTTCCGGACTGTCGTCAACGGCAACTCCGACGGAGGCAGCCAGCACTGTCGCCGATGAATGTTCAGCCGCTTTCAGCAGTGATCTGAAACGTGCAACGGATTCGATCCAGAAACTTGGGATCCAGGCCAAAACCACTTACGATCACGTGTTTCGAGAACCTGTCTTGCCGTATCTTGATTTGGGCTGGCCCAAATTCTCGTTTTTTACCTACTGCATTCTGTTTCGCGTGCTTTGGTTCCTTGGATTTTCAGCGAACGGAGAGTCCTACAATTCCGCCAAATGGCGCGCGCGAACCTGCGCCAAGATACTTCGAAAGAGTGCCAAAGAAGAAGGCCAAGTCCTGCTTCTTGGCCACGGAATGATGAATCGCCTCATTGCCCGTCAACTCAGAGGCAGGGGGTGGTACAACGCGCAAAACGGCGATGACGGGTATTGGTCTTTCACCGTTTTCCGAAAGTGAGCAATGTCTCTTCACGCGTTGCGGCAACGGCAGGCTCCCAGCCATGACGGCCTTTGGCCGTTATGGTGACTAGTCTCGCAACTTCCCTTGTTCGCTTTTGTCGCCGATTGACCCTTTTGATTTCTTGCTTTGATGCTGGCTCCTAAAACAGGTGCCTGCGATTTCGGATCTGTCATGTGCTTTGCTCCGTCCGGCCCCGACGGTGCCCAACGCGGTCGGCCTGGATCCTCCAGCGAATTTGCCCTGAAAATATCATTCGTTGCGCCCCCACCCTCTCAACACCGAGACAATACTTGTGCTCTTTACAGTTCTGTCTGATAAGGCGGTCAAAATTGATACCAAGACGTGGTTCACGTGGAGCGTTTCAGGACAAGAATGATCGACAGCAGCCTGTTGGCACGAAACCCCAAGACACTTGCAATCGTCGGAAACGGACCTGTCTCGCAGGAAAATGCCGCAGTAATCGATGAGGCCGATATCGTTCTGAGATTCAACAGAGCCACTTCGTGCGGCGCGGCCGGCAAGCGTGTGGACATTTTGATGATCAACCGCGCCCGCGTTTACATGAGCAAACGGATCAATCCCGTCGCCCTTCACCGCGCCAAGGAAGTCTGGATCAACGACATTGAAGAAAACGGGCAGGTCGACTGGCTGTTCGAACATGAATGCAAGCCGAAATATCTGGGCTTTGGTCCGCTGGAGAAGGCGCGCAACCACCTGGAACGCTACGCTGCGGGCCCTGATTTCCTGCCGACAACCGGCATTTGCGCCATCGCTGAACTGCTGGACATAAAACCGGAGGCGGAACTGCGCATGTTCGGCTTTACCCACCAGGGCATGCACACACATGACCTTGATGCGGAAAGAGACTGGATCAATGATCTTGTGAAAGAAGGACGGCTCAAGAAGTTCGATGCGAGCGGAGTTCCGGCTCGGCGCCCTTTTGCCGAAGAGGCGGAATTCTGGCTTCGGTTGACGGAAAAGCGCCTGAAGCACTACGTCCAGAACAAACTCATTCATTCCAGCGCCGAGACCAAAAAACGAATATACGGCGAATGAGACCCCTGCCTCCGCCAGCTTGTGGCCTCGACGCTAAGGCAACCTGCGCCGCGGAAATCCCGGCGTGTTTGCGTTGAAGAGGCGTGACCCAACCGCCCTTCCTGATTTGTCAGAATATATGCTAGACGGTGCGCAAACACCGGGCCACGCACGGATAACCGAAATCTCAACCGACAGAGAAAACAAGAATGAAAACGATCGCAATTATCCCTGCGCGAGGTGGTTCGAAGGGACTTCCGGGAAAGAACATCAAGCTTCTCGACGGACACCCCCTGATTGCCTATCCGATTTCGGCTGCGCGTCTCAGTGGAGCCTGCGATGAGATCATCGTCACAACGGATTCAGAAGAGATTGCGGACGTTGCCAGGCGTTACGGCGCCAGCGTCCCCTTCATCAGGCCGAGGGAACTGGCTCAGGACCTTTCGACGACGGAAGAAACACTCCAGCATGCGCTCGCGTCTTACGAAGAGCTTACAAACGAGACGTTTGATATCTGCGTGTTTCTGACGGCAACAGACATCTTCAGGAACCCGGCCTGGGTCAAACAGGCTGTAGATGCGCTCAAGAACGATCCAGACCTTGAGAGCGCATTTTCTGTTCACGGGACCCACAAGAACTACTGGATCAAGAACGATGGCGATGATGAAGGCTACAGCCGCCTGCAGGATTGGATGGCGTCTTATTCGTCGCGGCAGGTTCGAAAGAAGATCTACCGGGAAGATACCGGACTGACCTGCGCCAGCCGGGCCCATCTGTGGCGGAACGGACGCCGTATCGGCGATCGCATCTTGCCGATCATCAACGATCGCTCGGAAACGGGCCTGGATATTCACTCCGAGTTCGATTTCTTCCTCTGTGAGCAGGCAATTGCGTGGCTTAAAGCCAACGATCCGGACAATGCCCCGCAAATCATAGAGCCAGACCGCTGAGGTGTTTTCCGCACGGTTGCGTTCAGGCCGTTCCCGTGGTTAACAACAGCGCCGCACGACGGCCTTGAGCCAGAGGTACCGGTGCGACTGAGCGGACAGGCGCCCTGGCAAAAGGCAGGCCAGTGGCGCATCCCGGGAGCTCACCACGCGCACGCCCAACGACAAACAATTGACGATGGCTCGCCAGTAACAGACCAGACAGATGAATAGTGCACCACTCGTTTCCATTATTATAAGAACAAAGAACGAAGAACGTTGGATCAGCGCCTGCCTGAAAAGCGTCTTCAGGCAGAATTATCCGAACCTTGAAGTTATTCTTGTCGACAACAAGTCGACCGATCGCACCGTCGCCAAGGCAAAGCAGTATCCGGTCACGCTCGTCGAGATTGAGGATTTCAAGCCGGGGCTGGCCATCAATCTGGGTATCGAGGCAAGCAAAGGCGACATTCTGGTGTGCCTGTCAGGACACTGTGTTCCAACAGACGAAGCCTGGCTGACAAATCTGGTCGCGGACCTTGATGATCCGCAGGTCGCCGGGGTCTATGGCCGCCAGCAACCTCTGTCGTTCAGTTCGCCTTTTGACAAGCGCGATCTGATGATCGTGTTCGGCCTCGACAAGAAGGTCCAGCACAAGGACAGCTTCTTTCACAACGCGAACTCTGCCTTCCGGCGTGAAATCTGGCAGCGTTTTCCCTTCGACAACGATCTTTCAAACATTGAAGACCGGTTGTGGGGCAAAACGGTGATCGATGCGGGTCTCAAAATCGTTTACGAGCCTGAGGCGTCGGTCTATCACTATCACGGCATTCACCAGGATCTCGACGTCAACCGCGCCAACAATGTTGTGCGGATAATGGAACAGATCAGCGGTGCCGCGGATCTTGGCCGGCATGCCATGCACAAGTCCGAAGTGTTTGCGATTATCCCTGTGCGCGGCAAGTCCATAACGGGTGAAAACGGACCATTGCTGAATTATGCCATCAGGCAGGCACAGGCGTCGCCCTCGATCGACAGGGTCATTGTCAGCACGGATTCAGAAGAAACCGCCGAGCTTGCCAAGAGCCTCGGGGCAGACGCTCCGTTTCTGCGCCCCGAACACCTGAGCGACGATATCGTCGGCATCGGAGACGTTCTTCAATGGACGCTTGAGGAAGTCGAGCAGCTCTATGGCGTGCCGGACCTTGTAGTTGTTTTGGGAGAAACCTACCCCTTCCGTCCCGACGCGCTCATCGAGGACATGATTTCGCTGACCCTGGACCAGGGGTTCGATGCCGTAATCGCCGGGCAAAGCGAGAGCCGGCACATCTGGTTCCGCGACCGCGACGGCCAGATCGAAGACACCAGCGAGCCTGTCTCAACCCCGCGCAATTTACGCGACAAACATGCTCTTGTCGGCCTGTTCGGACTTGGGTGCGTTACCCATCCGATGAACATCCGCCTTGGCGATCCTTTATCCGGGCGCCTTGGCATAGTGGAAGTCAATGACCCTTTGTCGCGGATTGAAGTCCGCGATCAAAAGACCATGCAGCTCACAGAACCGATGCTGATCAACTGGCGCACGGCAAATGGCAGCGAGAACCCGAAATCATGACAGAAACAAAACTTCGCGTCGGCCTTCTGGGCTGTGGCCGCGTTGCACAGCACTACGTCAAGATCCTAAACGGTGACCCTGGCGTAACCGGGCTTGAGATCGTCGGGTGCGCGGATGCACGCAGTCAGGCTGCAACAGCGACAGCCAATGCGCTCAACTCAACAGCCTTCGCGTCCCTTGATGCGATGATCGACGGGGCAAAGCCGGATCTTGTTCTGGTGCTTACGCCGAGCGGCGATCATACGGTGCATGCCCGTGATGCGCTGGAAAAGGGCTGCCACGTCATCTGCGAAAAACCGATCACGCTACTGCCCGGTGATGCCTATGACCTCGCCGAACTTGCGGCTTCCAAAGGTCTCATGTACGGCTGCATCTTCCAGAACCGCTACAACCCGGCGGTTATGAAACTGAAGGAAACCTTCGCCGAAGGACGTTTCGGGCGCATTATTTCAGCCTGTGTTCGCCTTCGCTGGTGCCGCGAACAATCCTATTATGAGGATGAGTGGCACGGCACGTGGGCGATGGATGGCGGTGTCATCAACCAGCAGGCGATCCATCACGTGGACGCGCTCAACTGGATCTGCGGCCCTGTAGAACGGGTGTCCGCCGCCATGGCAAACCGCATGAATGAGCTTGAAGCCGAAGACACCATGGTTGCAGCACTGCAATTTTCAAACGGTGCCCTCGGCACGATCGAGGCAACAACTGCCGCCCGCCCGCGTGACTTTGAAGCATCGCTTTCCATTGTCGGCGAAAAGGGCATGGCGCAGATCGGCGGGATCGCGCTCAACACAATCGATACCTGGGAATTCACGGAGAGCAGGCCGTCCGACCACACCGTTTTTGAAGAGTTCAGCCGGTCGGTACCGACGGGCTATGGCCTCAGCCATGGACCGATGCTGCAGGATATCGCTGATCGCCTGCTTTCCGGCGACATTCAACCACCGATCACTGCACTGGATGCGGTTCGCAGCGTTGAGCTGGTGCATGCGCTCTACAAAAGCATCGAAAGCGAAACCTGGGTGAATATAGGCGACCAACCGCTGTCATCGCGGCTCGGCGCCGGCATAGCTAACGACAAGGGAGACACTTAATGGCCATCGAGAACAAAGCCCCCGGAAAGGACGTTTCGAGCGAAGATCTCGCGTCAAAGTTTCCCCTGGCTGCGAAGAAATCGGAAGATCACTTCTCGACCTTCGAGATTGCCGGCGCGCAATTCGGCGGTGGCCATATCCCGGTGTTTGCCGGACCGAATATGGTCGAAAGCGAGGAGTTGATCGTCGAAACCGCGACCGCGGTCAAGGCAAGCGGCGCGCAGTTCCTTCGCGGCGGCGCCTTCAAGCCGCTCTCCTTTCCTTACCGCTCGGCCAAGTACAACGAAACACGGGAAGACGGCATTCGCTGGCTCGGAACGGCGAAGAAGGAAACCGGGATCGGGATCATCACCGAAATCATGGAGGAACGTTATCTGGACCTTGTGTGTGAAGTCGCGGACATTCTCCAGATCGGCTCCCGCAACATGCAGAACTATCCCCTGATCACGGCAGCTGCGAAGACCGGCAAACCGCTGATGATCAAGCGGCATTTCGGATGTTCGCTGCGTGACTGGCTCGGCGCTGCCGAATACGCGTTGGTTGAGGGAAATGAAAAGATCATTTTGTGTGAACGCGGCGTGACTGTGCCACATACACACAAGGATTCCTCGCGTTTCCTCCTGGACCTGCAGGTTGTTCCCGCCGCCAAGGAAGTCACCCATCTGCCGATTGCGGTCGATCCGAGCCATGCCACTTTCTGGCGCAGCTGGGTCAAGCCGATGGCGCTTGCCTCTGTTGCTTCGGGTGCCGACGCGATCATGCTCGAGGTTCACCCTGATCCGGAAAACTCTGCCGTCGATCCGCTTCAGCCGATCACGTTCGAGGCTTTTGAGGATCTGATGGTTTCGATGGAGGGCATTGCGCAGGTCGTGGACCGCACCATGGGCAGAACGCTTTCCTGACCCGAGGCTAAAATAGCGCGGCGTCGTCAGCACTGGTAATTCGAATGGCCCGCACGTTTTGACGTGGCGGGCCGTTGCTGAAAACGCCGCGAATGACCGTTTCGACAATGACTTGATGCTCAGGGACCCACTGCCATGAAGATTGTAGCACTCCTGGAAAACGACCCGGGCCTTAAGGCCGGAGAACGCTATGCCGGCATTCTTGGCGCTTCACCGTCAAAAGGGGCGCGCTCTCCCCTTCTCTGGAATGCCGCTTTCCAGGACTTTGGGAAGCCGGAGCGCATGGTTCCGATGGATGTTGTTCCGGAGAAACTCGATCAGGTTCTTGAGGCGCTCGCCGGCGATGCGGATTTTGTCGGCGGGGCTGTAACCATGCCCTACAAGGAAAGCATTGCGGCCTGGCTGGGCAGTCATCGACTTACGCCGCAGGCGCTGAAAATCGGCGCGGTCAATTGCCTCTATCGAAACGATGCCGGAGAGCTGTGCGGCACCAATACCGATGGCGAGGCGGCCCTTGCTGATATCAAAGCGTCCATTCCGGACCTTCGGGGTGTGGACACCTTGTTGATCGGGCCAGGTGGCGCGGGCAAAGCGGTTGCCGCGTTCCTGGCGGATGCTGGAGCCTCCCTGACGATCGTTTCAAGATCACCTGAAGCAGCTCAAGACTTTTGCACCGGGATCAGTGCCAAATCAGCCGCTTATGCCGATATCCGCACGCTCACGCCGACGTGCTCGCTGATCGTGAATTGCACCCCGGTCGGATTTGCCAACGGGGTCGCGGGCGAAAGCCCGATAGCAGCCGCCGACCTGGACCAGGTGCGGCCCGGCAGCCTCGTCTTCGATATCATTTACGACCCGCAAAAGACGCCGTTGCTGACCATGGCCGAAAAGAACGGCCTGGAAATCAAGAACGGGTTGGCCATGAACCTGCTGCAGGCCGTTCTCGGGTTTTCCAAGGCGACCAGGATCACGGATCTGGACCGTATTTCAGCGAGTATGAGAAAGGCGGCTGGCTGATTAAAGTCATGCGTTCTGGTGCCTTTTAAAGGTCGCCCGAATTCGACGTTTGGAATTCGCAATAGATCGTTGATCCTAGAATTTTTTTCGGCCGGTCGAGATCACAGGTAACGCTGAATGGACCTCCTGCGAACCCTGTTCCAGAGTCTCTAAATCCGAGGAGACTCTGGCCTTTGTGCCTGATAACAAGTGCATAGACCAGCAGCTCGTCGCCGAACATATGTACGACCTTAACAGTTTTGATCGGCCCGACCGCAAACCTGCCGCTTGCGTCCGATCTAGTGCTGATTGAACGTTGGTCTTTGGAAACTTGTGTCGCATCAACCGTAGAAAGATACGAGCGGACCAAAACCACTTCCGCGCCTTCGACAGGCACACCATTCTCAAGGACGACACCTGCGACCTTTGGTGCCAGATCATGCGGCACGGGAAACAGAACGCAGGCTGGCAAAACGCTACAGATTGCGAACGACGCAAGCAATCGGAACAAAAGGTTCAAAACGAAGACCGACTCTTTGTCTCAAGAAAAAACGATGTCGTCAGAACAGTGTTGAAAAGCTTGGCCGATCTATGGCGCTCCACCTTTCCGAGCTTCGGTCCCTACTCCACCGGAAAATCAATCCTCGGCAGGCGGGTGCGGGAGCGGTAGAGGTGGCGTTCGGTGGGAACGTCGGAGCTGTAGAAATAAGTGTCGTCGACCTCATCCAGTGGGACGCGGCGTTGCAGGGGTGCCGTGCCGTTCTTGCTCGACAGGATGAGCCCGTTCCCGGACCATTCCTCCACACGTGCTGAATGACAGGGCATGCCGGCATGCTCGCCGCTGACTTCAAACCAGACCATGATGTCGTGGACCTGCGGCTCGTCAACGGCGCTCCATTCCTCTTCCAGAACCGTCAACATGGGAACGCCGGAGAACGGCGTGTAACCGTAGAGCGGGTACGTTCCGGTAGCCCAGCCATGGCAGAAATAGCGTTCCGGCAGACGCGTGCTCGCCTTGGGAACCCAGACACGGACAGGTGTTCCGCCGTTTGTGCGGGCGAATTTGATATTGCCCCAGGCGTTGGGGTTCCGCTCCTGCCAGGCACGCGGCACGATGCCGTGGCACGTCAGCGTTTCGGGCATGTCGTTGGGATCAATCGGTTGCACGTGTTGTCCTTTCAAAAAACGCAATCAACGACACCGATGCCAAAGTGAACGCCTTTTCAGCCATGAGATCAAGTGCAAGACACTGACCCGAGCACTCAATCAGCCCTCATCCGCCGCTGAAATCAGCCAGTTTCGCACCCGCTCCGCATTCTCGCTGAGCGGTCGGGATTTCGACCAGACGAGGTAAAACCCCATGCCCGTCCGCCAGCTCCAGTCCCGGCGGGCGCTGACAAGACTGTTCTCGATGAGCGGATACGCGAGATGGTTCCAGCCGAACGCAAAGCCCTCGCCCGAGATGGCCGCGTTCAGGACCAGCGCATAGTCATTGAGACGCAGCCCGGATGGTGGGATCGCGACTTCGCAGCCTTGCGCGTCGAACCAGTCCTTCCAACTGGGGCGTTCACGGACCGGTTCTTCAAGGTGGATCAACGTGTGTTCAAGAATGTCTTCCTTGCGCTTGAGGTCGCTGGCAGACATCAGGGCGGGACTGGCAATCGGATAGATCACCTCCTCCGCGATCAGCGAGGCGTTGCAGCCTGGCCAGCGCCCGTCGCCGCGGCGCACGGCAAGCGTGATGCCGCCGTCGTCAATGTCGGGCTCCCGGTCGCTCGACTGCAGGCGCAGGTCGATATCGGGATGAAGGTCGCGCAGGGTCCGCAAACGCGGCATCATCCAATAGGTGTTGAAGGCGGTCGAGGCGCACAGGGTGACAATGGCATTTCTGGCTTCCGCCTGGACAGAACGGGTCGCTTCGAGGATCTGGTGCAGGCCTTTGGAGAGCTCGGCGTAAAACCGTGCACCGACAGGCGTCAGTTCCACCTTCTTGTGCGCCCGGCGAAACAGCGGTGCGCCGAGTGCGTTTTCAAGGTTTTTGACAGCTGCACTGACGGCCGGTTGCTGCACATTCAGTTCTGCCGCGGCACGGGTGAATGAGCCATGCCTTGCCGCCGCCTCAAAAATGAGGATGTAGCGCGGAGAACCAACGATCTTCCATAGGCTTTGCATAATTTCAGTTTATGCAAATCGCGAATTTTTTCAATCGTCACAAGCTGTTTCCAAAGCGCTAGATTTTCTGGATCGGTCCATGGAAAGGCGACGAGATGGCAAGACGTTCACGTGCTGCACGCGGGCGGAGCGCGGAGGCAAAGCCCGAGGCACCCTTCATCCGACGTGCGCTGCCTTATTTCGAAATTCTTGATGAAGAACGCCTGACGGCACTCGAAGCCCAGGTCGACTGGATTTTTGAGAATGTTGGTGTGGCATTCAGGGACGACCCTGAAGCTCTGCGGATCTGGGCGGAAGCCGGTGCGGGCATTGAAGGTGATCTCGTGCGCGCGGATGCGTCCTGGATCCGCTCCTTGTGCGCCAAGGCGCCACGGCAGTTTATCCAGCGCGCACGCAACCCGGAAAGGTCGGTCACCATCGGCGGCGACAACCAGGTCTTTGCTCCGGTCTACGGATCGCCCTTCGTGCGCGACCTAGAAGGCGGGCGCCGCTACGGAGACCTGGCAAGCTTCGAGAAGCTGGTGAAGCTCACCTACATGCATCCCCACCTTCACCATGGCGGCTTCGTGACCTGCGAACCCTGCGACGTACCCGTCTCGAAACGCCATCTCGACATGCTCTTTGCTCACATGACACTGAGCGACAAGCCGCATTTGGGCGCGATCACGGAGATGAGCCGGGCCGAAGACAGCGTCGCGATGGCCGAGACTGTGTTCGGCCAGGACGTGATGGAGCGGGACTGCGTCATCATGGGCAACGTCAACACGAACTCGCCGCTTCTGGTGGACAAGGTGGCGAGCGAGGCCGTACGCGTTTATTGCGGGCGTGGCCAGGGCATTGTCGTCGTGCCGTTCATTCTGTCCGGAGCCATGGGGCCGGTCTCGACAGCCGCATCCGTTTGCCAGGCGATGGCCGAGGCCATGATGGTCTGCGCCTTTTCGCAGATCGTGCGGCCCGGCGCACCGTTTGTGCTCGGCAACTTCCTCAGCTCGATGAGCCTGAAGAGTGGAGCGCCAACGTTCGGAATGCCCGAACCCGTGGTGTCGAACTATGTGATCGGTCAGCTTGCCCGGCGCGCGGGTCTGCCGCTCAGATGCGGTGGGTCACTCACAGCTTCGAAAATCGAGGATGCGCAGGCCGCCTATGAGAGTGCCGATTCCATGCACTCGACGATGCTCGCGGGCGCGAATTTCGTTCTGCATGCCGCGGGATGGCTCGAAGGCGGGCTCTGTACCGGATTTGAAAAACTGATCATGGATGCGGACCGGTTGGGGTCCTACGAGAAAATCCTTTCCGGCGGTCTGGACACATCGGAAGAAGCATTCGCCCGCGATGCCTATGGCGAGGTCGGTCCTGGCGGCCACTTCCTCGGGTCGGCACACACGATGCGGAATTATCAGACAGCCTTTTACGAACCGCGACTTTCAGACAGCGAAAATGTTGAAAGCTGGGAGGAAGGCGGTTCAAAGGATATGCGCCAGCGTGCCTTCGAACGGTGGCAGGCGATGCTGGCCGATTATCAGGAGCCGCCGATGGATCCGGCCATACGAGAGGAATTGGAGGCCTTTGTGGCCCGGCGGAAGGAGGAGCTTCCAGATGCCTGGTATTAAGATCACGGGAGTAAAAGCGACACCGGTCAACATTCCGCTTGAAAAGCCGATGTGGTGGACGGGAGGACATTATCCAGGCACCTCAAAGGTCATCATCGAAGTGGAAACCGACCAGGGACTGATAGGGCTCGGCGAAGCCCCTTCAGTTGATGTGCTCGAGACCGTCAAAACTATGGGCGAACGCCTGATCGGGTTCGATCCGCTGGATATTGCCGGCTGCGAAAGCCTGTGTGTTCCGCCCTGGCAGATCGTGCAGAACACGGACGACAGTTCGGTCGTGAAGGCATTCGGCGCAATCGAGATCGCGCTCTGGGACCTGCGCGGCAAGGTCGCGGGAGAACCGCTTTACCGGCTGCTCGGCGGCGCGGTGCGCAAGGACATCCCCTTCACCGAGTATTTCGCGTTTCGGCATGGAGGCGAGACCAACCCGCACGAAGTTGCCGACTATTGCCTGCGCATGCGCGAAGAACACGGCGCAACCATGTTCGAGGGCAAGCTGATCCTCGGTGACCCGAAGCTGGAAATCGATACCGTCAAGGCACTTAGGGAGGCGCTGGGTCCGGACGACATGATCCGCCTGGACAGCAACATGCAATGGTCGCTCCCGAGCGCGATCCGGATTTTCCGGGAGATCGAGCCCTATGACATCCGCAACTACGAGGACCCTGTCGCAACGTTCGAGGAAATGGCCGAGCTGCGCAAACACTCTTCCATCCGGCTCTCCACCCATGTGCCCGACATCCGCCGCGCCGTCAGCTTTGGTGCGCCGGACTATATCGTCACCAATTTTGCGGTGCTGGGCGGCATCTCCCGAACCGTGCGTTTTGTAGGTGCCTGTGAGGCGATGGGCATAGGTTTCTGGTGCTACTCGGGCGATGCCGGGATCGCGACGGCAGGATATCTGCATATGTCGGCGGCAATGCCCTGGATTACCGAGCCGAGCCAGTCGCTGTTCCGCTGGCAGGTCGGCGATGTGATCGAGGGCGGACCGTTCCGCCAGAAAGACAACACGATCGCGGTTCCAGAGGGCCCTGGGCTCGGCGTCACGCTTGACCGGGACGCATTGGCACATTGGCACCGGCACCTGGTCGACAACGGACCGCTCGATCATTTCCACGACCCCGCAATGCCGGGCCGCTTCAGGCGGCTGCCGCTCAATTGAGGAGACAATGATGCCCGAGATCCAAAACGACGAGACCGGTAGCGGCAAACAACTTCCCGGCCATGCGCGCGTCGTGGTGATCGGCGGCGGTGTCGTCGGCTGTTCCATCCTGTTTCACCTGGCCAAGTTCGGCTGGAAGGATGTTGTCCTGCTGGAGCGCGACGAGCTGACATCCGGGTCGTCCTGGCACGCGGCCGGGCAAATCCACACGATCAGTTCCGATCCGAATATCTCGCGCCTGCAGTCCTATACGATCGATCTCTACCGGGAAATCGAGGAGATCTCCGGTCACAGTGTCGGGCTGCACATCACCGGCGGCTTTTATCTGGCGTCGACGAAAGACTGGTACGACTATCTGAAGCGGGAACGCTCGAAAGCCCGCTACATGGGTCTTTCGCAGGAATTCATCAGCCCCAAGGAAGTTGCCGAACGCCACCCGCTGATCGACCCCAAACACTATTATTCTGCCCTTTGGGACGACCAGGACGGGGATCTCGATCCCTCTGGCGCGACCTATGCCTTCGCCAAGGCCGCCCGGCACCACGGCGCAGAGTATTTCACCCATACGCCCGCAACAGCGACACGCCAGCGCGCCGACGGATCCTGGGATGTCACGACACCCAAGGGCGTGATCAACGCAGAACATATCGTCAATTGCGGTGGGTTGTGGGCACGTGAGGTCGGCACCATGCAGGGGCTTCATTTGCCTGTGCAGCCGATGGAGCACCACTACCTGATCACCGAAACGATTCCGGAGATCGAAGAGCGGATGAAGCAGGGCGAGGCAGACCGCCTTCCCGCCGGGATCGACTATGAAGCCAATATCTATTTCCGCCAGGAACGCCACGGCATGTTGCTCGGCACCTATGAGCCGAAGGGTACCCCGTGGAAAGTGGACGGCACGCCGTGGAGCTTCGGGCACGAATTGCTGCCGCCGGACATCGACCGTGTCGCGGACCGGCTCGAAATGTCGTTTGAGCGCATTCCGGCCATGGGTCATGCCGGCATCAAGAATATCGTCAACGGGCCGTTCACCTTCGGTCCGGACGGGAACCCGATGATCGGACCGGTTCCAGGCATGCGAAACTACTGGTGCGCTGTTGGTGTGATGGCAGGCTTCTGCCAGGGCGGCGGCGTCGGCCTGACGATGGCTGAATGGATGATTGACGGAGAACCTTCAATCGACGTCTGGGCCATGGACGTCGCCCGTTTCGGCGATTTCGCCACGCCCGACTGGGGCACCGTCAAGTCGACGGAAAATTACGAACGCCGGTTCGTGATGACCTTTCCGAACGAAACGCTTCCCAAGGGCCGCCGCCAAAAGACAACGGCCCTATACGACAGGCTGGTCAGCAAAGGTGCAGTGATGGGCCAGGGCTTCGGGCTGGAGCACGCGCTCTGGTTTGCTGACGGACCGGAGGATGCACATGAAGATCCGACCTTCCAGCGCAGCCGCTGTCATGACTATGTTGCCCGCGAAGTAAAAGCCGTGCGCGAGGCTGTCGGCGGCATTGAAATCGCCAACTTCGCCAAACACGAGTTCAAAGGGCCCGGCGCGCGCGCCTATCTCGACAATGTGCTTGCCGGGCATGTGCCCAAACCCGGTCGCCTGACACTGACGCCAATGCTGACCGAAGCAGGCAGGCTTTACGGCGACCTGACGGTCGCCTGTCTTGCAGAAGATCACTTCATGCTGTTCGGATCGGGGGCCATGCAGGAGGCGCACCGACGCTGGTTTGAGCGCAACCTGCCGTTCGATGTAACCTACGCCAATGTCTCTGATGACTGGCACGGAATTGCATTGTCCGGACCGAGATCTCGCGCCTTGCTGCAGCGTCTGATGCGTGACGACATTTCCGCGGACAGTTTCAGGTTCCGTGATCTTCGCCGGACATTTGTTGCCGGTGTGCCAGTCATACTAAACCGCATCAGCTTTTCCGGTGAACTGGGTTACGAGATCTACTGCCGGCCGCAATACCTGCTTCGTCTTGCCGAAGCGATCGAAGAGGCCGGAGGGGATTTCGGCTATCGCTGGTACGGCGCGCGCGCGCTCATGTCGATGCGGCTGGAAAAAGGCTGGGGCGTCTGGACGCTCGACTACCGGCCTGATTTTAATGCCGTCGAAAGCAACATGGACATCTTCATCAACTGGAAGAAGGACTTTGTCGGCAAGAAAGCAACTGAAACGTTCCGCACCGACGGTGTAAAGCAAAAGCTTGTCACCATGACCATCGATGTCGACGGTATTGATGTCTCCAATGACGAAGCCATTCTGAAGGACGGCGCCGCGGTCGGTTATGTTTCTTCAGGCGGGTTCGCGCACCACGTCAATCGCTCGATGGCAATGGGCTATGTGGCAACGGAGCACAGCACACCGGGAACGGCCCTTAAGGTTGAGATCCTGGGTGAGTTCTTTGATGCTGAGGTTCTGGGTGCTCCGATCTATGATGCGAACGGTGCGAACATGCGCGCCTGATGCCGCCCGAGATCTTGTCGTCAACCCAACGGACAAAGGCACGCGTCGAAACACCGCCGCTTTTAGAATTGAGCCCGTTTGTCCATCCGCGCCGACTTGAACCACGCGACGACCGGTCACGAATGCATGCTTCACATCCCTACGTTTACTTGCGTACAATCGAAACGCGCAGCATACAATTGAAACAAACTCGCCTCTGTAAAATATTCATATTTCTATTAAATTGAAAAGCGGTCAAACTATTTGTTTGACAATCAAATTATTCTTACTTGAGAGATATTTCTTTCAAGATCCGCCAAGTGTCAAGCCTCATTACAGAGAACTGACCCAGAGATATTCCGAATTGTTGGATTTTGATCATGCCAATTTATTCATCCATCGGGATCACCGCCTCGGTCGGACGAAACGGCCAGAACCGGCCGGCAGATGTCGCAACGGTGCAAGAACGGCTTAACGAGCTCATGCATCCACCGCGCGTTCTGCTGGTGCCGGACGGCATTTCCGGACCCAAGACTCGCGACATGATCAAGGATTTTCAGAAATCGGTGCTAGGCTTTCGGTGGCCGGATGCGCGTGTCGACCCCGCCGCAAAGACAATCGTGGCCTTGAATGACCCGAACTCGGAGGACATCTGGGCGCAGATGTCCATCCCGGACTTTCCGCCGGAGCCTGCTCCGGAAAATGACGATGACGACAAGGGCAAAGGCAAAGATGACAAGATCACCAAGGAGGATGTCATCGATGCAACGATCGACCAGATCAAGTCAACCCAGAGTATCTCGTCTCAAGAAGAGACCTATTATCGCGACTTGCTGGAAGAAATCTGGAAGGCAAACAAAGGCGCCTACACGGACGGTGGCGCGGGACTGACTGTCGAACAGCGTGAAAAGCTGATCTCGATCGGCCTCAACGGTTTCAAGATCATCAAAGCCTCGCTTACCTTCGCGGCCGCCGGCACCGCCGCAGCCACTGTTTTCGGTTACATGAGCCTGCTTGCGCCGTTTCTCATGGTTTACGGGTTTTATCGCGCATTGGGACATGCGATGGAATCAGGTGCGCGCATCTACGGATTTGTGGGCATGTCCTACTACATGACGCATTGGGTGTTCGGCGGCTTAAAGCCCGTCAGCTGCCCGACCATCGTCAAACGGCAGGAAGAGGCAAAAGGGCAAGACAGAACCAACCCGGAGAAGATGGAAAAATTCTGGCGCAAGGGACAGGCGGACGCCAAGCGCGGACTGGAAGAATATTGCAAGAGCGTCGCCTCAAAGACAGGCACGACAGAAGCGGAAGCGCAAGCGGTGTTCAAGGCCGCCCTTCGCGTCGGCAAGCCGTATATGCTCGCGCGTGCCGTCCTAAAGGACCTGTCAAAGAAGGCGCGTGCCGACGGTGACCACAACGTGGCCAACATGCTGGAAATCCACTCCGACGACCTGTTTTACCCGAACTAGTTCGTACATGCCACGTCAGGCGAGCTGATGAACTGCCAGCGTGTCTTTTGAAAAGACACGCTGGTTATGCGGTGTCACGCCGAACCTGTTCTGATAGGTGCGGATAAAATGAGATGGGGACTCATACCCGCAGGCGAGTGCGATTTCCGAGATCGACTGTTCGGTCTGAAGCAGAAGGTTCCGTGCTTTGGTGAGTTTCTGGTTAATCGCAAATTTCTTCGGCGACATTTTCAGATGCTTTTGAAACAGCCGTTCAAGCTGCCGCGTTGAGATACCGATCCGGCGCGCGATTTCCGATGTCGGCATGAAATAAGGAGCGCTCTCATTGAGGAGCCTGATTGCTTCGGCGATATGAGGGTTACGGATACCATAGCGGGCCTGAACCGAAATCTGCTGCGTGGCGTGGGCTGGACGGACACCCGAATAGACCATCTGGTCCGCGATCGCCATCGCCAGGTCCATTCCGTGGGTTTCACCGATCAGGTGCAGCATCAGGTCCGTTGCAGCAGTTCCCCCTGATGCGGTGACAAAGGCTTCATCGGCAACAAACACATTTCGAACCAGATCCACTTCGGGAAAGTTTTCCTGAAAACTGTCGTGAAAAGCCCAATGAACAGCTGCGCGGCGTTCGTTGAGCAGACCGGCCTTGGCAAGCACAAAAGCGCCGGAGCAAAGCGCGCCGATCTGAGTTCCGCGCGCGCGTTCCCTTCGAATGAACGACAGAACTTCAGGCGATGCCCTGTCGCCAACATTCAATCCTGAAATGAGAAAGAGGCTGCTCCTTGCCGGAAGCGGCTCCAGGCCCTGATCGACCAGCGTGATTGTCCTGTTTGAACAGACAACCCTGTCCCCGGACGGTGACGCCAGTTGCCAGCGGTACAGTTCCTTTCCCGAGAGCAGGTTGGCGATCCTGAGCGGCTCGACCGCGCAGGAAAACGCAATGTGCGAAAAATCGTCAAGCAGCAGAAAGGTGACGTCGGTGGTGCGGGACATGTCGCTTTTCTCCGGCCTCTGTCGCCTCATGCTCATACGGCCAGGCGAGGTGTTTGTATAATTTTTGTGTTGCTATTGTATTCAACATGTATACAAGCAGGTCAACAAAAATCGAAAGGTGCGGTTCCATGCCGAGTGTTCGTGGCACAGCCAAATCAGCCGCCTATGAGGATCTGAAACGCGCAATCCTGACCTTGGAGCGCGAACCTGGAAGTCCCCTTGAGGAAAGCGAACTTTGCGACCAGTACGGCCTTTCGCGCACGCCCTTGCGCGAGGTACTGCAACAGCTTTCGGGCGAAGGCTACGTGACGCTGCAGCTCAACCGGGGTGCGCGCGTTTCCGACATGACGCACTATACGCTCCGGGACTTTTTCCTCGCTGCCCCACTTATTTACAGCGCCGTCCTCAGGCTTGCGGTTCAAAATGCAACGCCACGTCAGATCGAAGCTTTGAAAGAGGCGCAGGATGCGTTTCGGGACGCGCTCAACTCGAGCGACACGACAGCCCGCGCGCTCACCAACGACCAGTTCCACCGGATTACGGGGCACATGGCAGGCAACAGCTATCTGCTGGCGAGCCTCGACCGGCTGCTGATCGATCACACACGCATCGCCATGACGTTCTTTCGCCCCAAGTCGGGCGCAACGGACGACCGGCTCGCCCTCGCCTGTCAGCAGCATGACGACATGATCGCATGCATCGAAAGCGGTGACGAAGACCGGGCGGCCGAACTGGCGCTGGAACATTGGGCGCTCTCGCGCGACCAGATCGAACTTTTCGTGATGCCCGAGGGGCTGGAAGCTCCGCTCGGCGCACCACCGAAGCAAAAATCCGCATGAGGTTCATATGACGCCGATAATGACGTTCGAAGGCATCTATACGCCTGTGGTCACTCCCTATGACGACGACGGGAATGTCGTCTGGGACGCGCTTGAAAAAGTGATTGATCACCTCGTCGACAGCGGAGTGCACGGACTGATTTCCGGGGGATCGACCGGGGAGAACTACACGCAGACAGTCGAGGAGCGCCTTGAGCTTGCGCGCTTCACCCAGGAAAAACTGTCCGGGCGACTGCCTCTCATCATTGGCACCGGCACGATGCGGACGCCCGATTCCATCGCACTCGCTGAGGGTGGCGCAAAACTCGGCGCGGATGCGTTGCTGGTGGCGACACCCCCCTACGCCGTTCCAACGGAGCGCGAGAATGCGCTGAACGTGCTGACGATCGACCGGGCCGCGAACCTGCCGATCATGCTCTATAACTATCCGGGCCGGATGGGTGTGAACATGGGCGAGGAATTCCTCGACCGCGTCGGCCGCTCGCGCAATGTCTGCGCGATCAAGGAAAGCTCGGGCGACATCAACCGGGTCCATCTGCTGGCGCGGGACTACCCGCATATCCAGATGTCCTGCGGCATGGACGACCAGGCGCTGGAATTTTTCGCCTGGGGCGCTCGCAGCTGGGTCTGCGCCGGGTCGAATTTCCTGCCGCATGAACATGTCGCGCTCTACGAAGCCTGCGCAGTGAAGGGCGACTTCTCGAAGGGCCGACGGATCATGTCGGCCATGATGCCGCTGATGCGGGTTCTTGAGCAGGGTGGAAAATTCATCCAGTGCGTCAAGCATGGCGTCGCCATGACCGGGCTTTATTCCGGCCCGCCCAGGCCACCTCTCAAGGCGCTCAACAAGGACGACAAGCGTCAGCTTGAACAGGTGATCCGGGTTCTGAAATCAACCATCGACGACATCACGGCGGGAGCATGACCATGACGGATCTACTGACACGCGAGGAATATAGGGCACTCGCCGCCAAGCTCGACTTTCCGACCAGCGCCTTCATTGATGGCGGGTACCGGCCTGCACAGTCCGGCAAGACGTTTGCGACGGTCAATCCAGCGACAGGCGAGACCCTTGCGGAGATCGCGTCTTGCGGCGCGGAGGATGTCGACTTTGCCGTTTTGAAGGCGCGAGAAGCGTTCGAGGACGGCAGATGGTCGAAAATGCACCCGTCCGAACGCAAGGATATCCTTATCCGCTTTGCAAAACTGCTCACACGCAACCGGCGCGAACTTGCCGTTATGGAAAGCCTCGACAGCGGCAAAACGATTTACGATTGCGAGACAGTCGACATTCCCGAAACGATCCATTGTCTCAAATGGCACGCGGAGGCGATCGACAAGATCTACGATCAGGTCTCCCCGGCATCCGATGAGCACATCGCGATGATCGTGCGCGAACCGGTTGGCGTCGTCGGCCTCGTCCTGCCCTGGAACTTCCCGCTTTTGATGCTGGCCTGGAAGATCGGTCCGGCACTTGCGGCCGGCTGTTCCGTTGTCGTGAAACCCGCCGAAGAGACATCGCTCACCGCGTTGCGCGTTGCTGAACTGGCGGCAGAAGCCGGCATTCCGCGCGGTGTTCTAAACGTCGTTCCGGGAACCGGACCCGATGTCGGCGAACCGCTTGGACGCCACATGGATGTCGACATGATCTCCTTCACGGGATCGACGGAAACAGGCCGGCGGTTCCTGCGCTATTCCGCGGACAGCAATCTGAAGGAAGTTGTCCTGGAGATGGGCGGCAAGAACCCGAGCGTCGTTCTGAAAGATGCGGAAAACCTGGACCGGATTGCCGCGCATATTGTTAACGGCGCATTCTGGAACATGGGTGAAAACTGCTCTGCCAGCTCGCGCCTGATTGTTGAGGAAGAGGTCAAGGAACCGCTCCTGGAACGCATCTACGCCCACGCGCGCGAATGGACAATGGGCGATCCCCTCGATCCGGAACACAGGGTTGGCGCGCTGGTTTCGGCGGAGCACTACGGCAAGGTCTGTTCTTATCTGGAAACCGGTGCGAAGGTCCTGATGGGCGGCAAGGCGCATGACGGTGCGTTCGTGGAGCCGACCATCCTGGAAGCACCAGCCGACTCCAGCGTTGCGCGGGAAGAAATTTTCGGTCCTGTTCTGAATGTGCTTACCGTCAAGGGGTTCGACGACGCCATCGAACTTGCCAATTCCACGGAGTACGGGCTGGCGGCCTCGATCTTCACGGCCAATACAAAACGTGCTTTACGCGGTGCCAGGGCCATTCGTGCGGGGACAGTTACGGTCAACTGCTTCGGTGAAGGCGACATTTCAACGCCGTTCGGCGGTTTCAAGCAGTCCGGTTTCGGTGGGCGCGACAACAGCCTTTCCGCCCATGATCAGTACACACAGATCAAGACGATCTGGATCGATCTCTCCGACGATGGGGATGAGGCCGTGGGATGATAAGCGAGCGGTCCGCCAAGACGCTGCCGAACCTCCAGGGTCCGGCAGCATGGAACCGGATACTGGCGGACCAGCCGGAAGCAATGCCCCTGAGCGAAGCGACGAGCGCCGACATCGTCGTCATCGGAGCGGGATTTGCAGGACTTTCTGCGGCAAGGCGATTGAACCAAATCGACAGCGGTCTGAACATTGTCGTCTTGGATGCGTGCCGGATCGCGGAAAGTTCTGCCGGCCGCAACTCAGGTTTCATGATCGATCTGCCGCATGAGTTGAACTCGGATGACTATGCGGGCGCCGGAGACGATCAGGCGATTACCTCCCTCAACAGAAAGGCAATCTCCTTCGCTGGCGACGCTGTCGAAGACTATGGCATCGACAGGAACTTCTTCGACTGCGCCGGCAAGATCAATGGCGCGGCCAGCTCCAAGGCTGTTGAACACAACGTAAGTTATGCGCGGCACCTTCAGGAGCTCGGTGAAGCCTATGAAATGCTGGACGCACAGCAAATGGCGGATCTGACCGGCAGCCGTCACTACCTGTCCGGCCTCTACACACCCGGAACCGTTATGCTCCAGCCGGCTGGTTATATTCGCGGCCTGGCCAAGGGCTTGCGGCGCAAAGGCGTCCGGATATTCGACAAGAGCCCGGTGCAGCGCTATGCACGCCAGGGATCCGCCTGGAAGGTGGTCACGCCGGAAGGATCCGTTGTGACGCAAAAAATCATCCTGACGGTCAATGGTCATCTGGAAAGCTTCGGGTTTGAACGCGGCCGCCTGATGCAACTCTTCCTGTTTGCGGTCATGACGCCGGAACTCGACAAGGAGGCCCTGTCGCGGCTGGGAGGCGCGCCGCGGTGGGGAATAACCCCGTCAGACCCCATGGGCACAACCATGCGCCGGATCGACACTGCCCAAGGTGGCAACCGGATCGTGACCAGAACCTGCGCTGTCTTGAAGCCGAACATGCAGCTGCACGCCAAAAGCCTGGAACGCGCGGCCTGTGTGATGCAGCGCAAGTTCGACGAGCGTTTTCCGCAGTTGGTCGGTATCAATATGGAGTTCCGTTGGGCCGGACATCTGTGTCTCAGCCTCAATTCAGTTGCAGTGATGCGGGAACTGGACGAGGGCGTCTATTCGGGCTGCGTTCAAAACGGGCTCGGCACGGCGCGCGGAACATTGACAGGCATAGGGGCGGCCGAACTTGCCTGTGGCGTATCGAGCGACATCACCTGCCATTTCGGCGCTGAGGCCCCTCCCAGGAAGTTACCACCCCAGCCCTTTCGCGAGATTGGCGCCAACATGGTGCTGCGCTGGAAAGAATGGCGCGCTGCCGCGGAATAGGCAAAGGCTGTTCAGGGGAAGGTGCTGGGCAGACAAGGACCTGCCCGGCGGTCATCTCCTGTTTCAATTGCTTGCTCGAAAACAAGTCTTCTCAAACTCTCATTCCCCAACGACCTCATCCTGAGGAGGGCTGAACGCCCGTCTCGAAGGATGGGCAGCAGACTTGGTCGTTGGGAGCAAGTGGCCTTCCTTCGAGACAGCGCCCGCGGTTCCTCAGGATGAGGAAGCGCATCTCACGCGGATGACCTGGTAGCAGCACATGGGCTCGGGACCGGATGCAAACCGCATCAATAGACCCAGCCGAAAACATATCCCGCCAGAACCGACCCGGTCACAGCCAGGGCCAGATACAACAGGAAAGGCCTCAATTTCAGGACAGGGAAAATCGCTAGGGCACCCCAAATGCTGACGACGCCACCGGAAACCAGAAAGGCCATCGCGGCACCGGGTGCCATCCCGTTGTCGACCAGTGCGCGCGTGAGCGGCAATGCGGCGTAGCCGTCGATATAGGCCGGCGCGCCCACAAAAACGGCAGCCGGGATCGCCCACCATTTGTCTTCCCCGACATAATGCGCAAGCGCGCCAGGTGTCAGCGCGGCGTTTAGCGCATATTCTGCGAAGAAGGCCGGGAACAGGCAGATCAGGATTAATCGCGTCGTGGCGCGTGCCTGACGAACAAAGGCCTGGCGGCGGTCTGCTTGCTGCCAGACACGTGGCTCGAATGACGTGGCACCACAGCAAGATTTTGCTGTCAGGTCCGCCGCGAGACCACCTGTGCGCAGAACAGATTGCTGTGGCTGATGGCGTGTCAGCAAGGCCGTGACCGTGCCCCCGAAAACACCCAACCCGAAGGCCGCGACCGTCTTGCCAATCGCGAAGGCAAAACCGAGCGTCGCGGCCGTTGTCGCGAGCATCGCCGGGTCGGTGACCGGTGAAGACAGCCAGAAAGCCATCACGGGCGCAAGGGGAACTCCGGCTGCCAGAAGGCCGACCATCAGCGGCAGAACCGTCACGCCGCAGACCGGAGTGAGCGCGCCGATCAGCGAAGCCGCCAGGACCGTGTATGCCATCCGGCCTTCGAAAGCCTGCTTGATGATCCTGTCTGCACCACTCGACATTATCCAGGCGGTCAGCAGGATGCCGGGTATGACAAGCGGCGACACAGAGACAAGCCCGGTCAACGAAAACCAAACACCGTCGAATACGAAAGCAGGCCAAATCACGATAGGGGCAACGACCAATACGGCGATGGCTGCCAATCGCAACGCCTGCCCACGGTTCCAGTTCACTGTCATTTCCCGAACGTTCATTGGCGACTCCCGCTGTTGACGGCAGCACCATACGGGTGTTTCTTACATTAGAAAAACGAATATCTTGCATATCAGACATTGGTAAATTCGATGGAAAATCTTGACAGCGATCTCCTACGCACATTTCTCGCGGTGGCTGATACCGGCAGCATTACCGAGGGCGGGCAAAGGATCGGCCGCTCTCAGTCGGCCATAAGCCTGCAGGTCGGAAGGCTGGAGCATATAGTCGGCCAAGCGGTGTTTCGACGAACCGGGCGCGGCGTCTCGCTGACCGATGCGGGAAAACAATTGCTGCCCGTTGCCAGGGATGTGACCACGCGGCTCGACGCGACATTGCGCGATCTGACCTCGACCTCCTTGCGTGGAACGCTGCGCCTTGGAATTCCCGACGATCACGGCAGGGCAAAGCTGACGCAGATTATCGGACGGTTTGTCCAGGCCCATCCTGAGGTTCGTCTTGAGGTCACCTGTTCGCTGAGCCCGGATTTTCCAGAGATGCTCGCCAGAGACAAGCTGGATCTTGCCGTTTACGAGGTTGAAAACCCGACCGCGACCGAAGAGGTTATTTTTGAGGATGCGACACACTGGGTCGTGTCGAAACACAGAAACATCGAGACCCTGGACCCGCTTCCGGTCGCCCTGTTTGACCGCGCCTGCTGGTGGCGCGACGCCGCAATCGCCTCGCTAACGGCGAGCAAGAAACCGTTCCGGGTCATTTATTCAAGTCAGAGCGTCTCCGGGGTAAAGGCCGCTGTTGAAGCAGGGGTCGCGATAGGTCTTCTAGGACGCACTTCAATCGATGCCCAGATGACTGTTCTCGGCGAAGGACAGGGGTTCAAACGGACACCGGTGTCCAACCTTGTTCTTGGAGAGAGCAACGAGCAAGAACCGGATCTCCTGAACTCCATGAAGGCGGCCATCAGAGATGCATTTCGTTACTCGTAGACTGGGCTGCTCTGCCCAAAGCAGTGCGACTAAGGCAAGCTCAATCGTGTCATGCGGCCGCCATCGACAATATAGGTCTGGCCGGTAATGAAGCCGCTCTCAGAAGCCGCCAGAAATGCAACAAGAGCGGCCACTTCCTCCGGCAACCCCGTCCGGCCAACAGGATGAAGCGCACCGACATCGCGGTGGAAGGCTTCGGGATCCGGCATCGCATCGATGAAATCGAGATTGAGATCGGTGTCGATCCAACCCGGAGCAACCGCATTGCACCTTATTCCCTCAGCACCGTGATCGACCGCAACAGCACGCGTTAGCCCATGCAATCCGGCCTTCGAAGCCGAATAGGCGGCATGATTGCCGTTGCAGCCGATGCCTTCGATCGACCCGATATTCACGATAGCACCGCGTGACTTGCGCAGATGGGGCAGCGCATGCTTGATCAGCAGGAAGGGTGCGGTCAGATTGATGTTCAGCGAGCGCTGCCAGTCGGAGAGATCCATATCTTCAACCGAAGCTTCCTGCATGACACCGGCATTGTTGACGAGAACATCCAGGCCACCGGCCCGCGCCGTGACCTCCTCGATGACGCGCTGCGGCGCATCAGGATCGCTGAAGTCCGCCGGCACGCTTTCGAAATCCGGATCCTCGCCCCTCTGTGCCGTAAACACCCGGGCGCCCTCGGCCCTCAGGCGTTCGGCAACGGCCTTGCCGATACCGCTGCGCCCGCCTGTCACGAGAGCGACCTTGTCCGCGAACCGGTTCATGAAACAGGTTTCCCGCCGTTGACCTCGACGAGGGAACCACACATGTAACGTGCGGCGTCGGAGGCCAGGAACAAAACGACGTCCGCAATCTCTTCCGGTTGCGCGACATGGCCCAAAGGCACTGTCCTGCCCAGCTCCGCAATAGCCGACTGAGGATCAAATCCGCGTTTTTCAAATCCGCTGCGCAGCATAGGCGTATCGACTTCGTTCGGGCACACCGCATTGATCCGAATGCCCTGATGCGCATGGTCGCGACCCATGCATTGCGTCAGGGACGCGATCGCCGCCTTGGTCATACAATAGACCGCATGGTTCGGCCCCGGACGGATACCCCAGCAGGACGCCACGTTGACGATCACGCCGCCGCCGGCAACCGCCATGATCGGAATTGCCGCGCGGCAGATACGGAACGGCGCTTCCACATTGACGCCCACGGACAATGCCCAGTCACTGTCGCTGGTCTCGGTCACAGGTCCTCGCGAAATCACCCCGGCATTGTTGACGATGATGTCGAGGCCACCGAGCGCTTCGGCCGCAGCTTGCGCAAGACCATCTGCGTAGCTGCGCTCCAACAGATCCCCGGGCAGATTGACATCCGCATCCAGTCCATCGCAATTCATGTCCGCAACAGCCACCTTTGCGCCTTCGTCACGCAGCAGCCGCGTGATGGTCTGTCCGATACCACCGGCAGCGCCGGTTACGAGCGCTCTCTTTTCTGCAAAACGCAACTCTTGCCTCCCAATCAGAATGACGCGATCGGCGCGCCGAAAAGACGCTCGTCCGGTACAATGCCAAGACCCGGGCCTCGCGGCAGTCGGATATGGCCGTCTTTGATGCGAACGCCGCCATCCTCCACGTATGGCGTTTCGATCATGGGTTCGGCGAGCCAGACCCCCTCCAGCAATGCAGGTTTCACCGTCGCGGCAACATGCGCACAGGCCGATGCAATGATATCGCCACCCCACGCGTCGTCGCATGTGTGCGGCAGATTGAGAGCCTCGCAAACATCGCGGAACGCAGCCATTTGCTGCAGCCCGCCGATCCGGGTCACCTTCATGCCGAAACCGTCGACGAGGCCACTGCCTGCCGCACGAATGACGGTCGCCAGATCGACACCGCTTTCGTCCATATAAATGGCGTGCTGAACCTGAGGCCGGATTTTCGCCAAATCCTCGATCCGGTTACAGGGTTGCTCCATGACAAAAGGAATGTCAGGGCATTCCCGGCTGACGCGGAGAGCGTCACGCGTCGTCCAGCCACGATTGCCATCGACGGCGAGGCGCATGCCGGAACCTGATACCCGCTCCCAGACCTTGCGAATGGTTTCGATATCCAAGTCCACTGCTCGCCCGCCAACCTTGATCTGGAGGCGTGGATAGCCTTCCTGACGCTTGTCAGCCGCCAATCTCGCGATCTCATCCGGAGCGCCGACACCGGTCGCATAATAGGACGGCAGATTTTCATTCGCGACGCCGCCAAGCAAGTCTGCCACCCGCACGCCGTGGTGCTTGCCGAGCAGGTCGTACCCGGCAATGTCGATCGCTGCCTTGGCGTAGTTGTGGCCATTGAGCTCTGCGTGCATTGTCCTTGCCATCGTGAGCGGCAGGACTTCAGTGCCGATCAAGGCCGGCGCCATTTGCTGCAGGGCGGCCTGCGCACCACGGGCGTGTGCTTCGGCATAGGTGGGGCCGACCGGACAGGTCTCGCCCCATCCGACAAGGCCGTTGTCGGCGATCAGCTTGACCAGCGTTGTTTCCAAGGCCCAGACCTCGGCGTTGGCCATGGTATAGGGCCCGTTCTTCACGGGCAGGTCGTGGCGGAAAATCTCGACCGATTTGATCTTCATTGAAGCTTCCGACTAGCAAGCCTGAAGGGACACCCGGCCCCTTCCCCGTTCACGTATCAATAGTCCTGATTCAGGGCATCTTCCGCCGGAATTTCGCGTTCCCGGCGGGCGATGTAGTCGAGCAGCGCCTCGTTTTTCGCTTCGTCCAGCTTGGGCTCCTGATATTCGGACAACAGCTTGCGTGCCTGTTTCAGGGCGCGTTCGGTGATTTCCACCTCTCCTTCCGCCTTCCATTGTTCGATGGAGTTGTTGTCGAACATGTCCGGCATGAAGAAGGCCCGCTGGAAATTCTCCTGCGTATGGGGATGCCCGAGATAGTGACCGCCCGGCCCGACGTCGCGCACCGCTGCAAGCGCTTCGTCGAAATCATCCCATCGAGGCCCTTCGGCCATGCGGTACACCATTGCAGTTTGTTCGGCGTCGACGATGAACTTGGCAACCGAGCAATGCATGCCCGCTTCGTTCCATCCGGCCGTGTGCCAGACGTAATTGGCACCCGCATGGATGACTGCATTCAAGGTGGTTGCGCTTTCATAACCCGCCTGCGCGTCGAAGGTCTTGGCTCCCCCAAGCGAGCCGGAGGTGCGCCACGGCACGTCATAATACCTGGCCAGCTGGCCGATGATAAAATTCATCAGGCTGATTTCCGGCGTTCCGGCCATCGGAGCACCGGACTTCATGGAAACCGTCGACAGATAGTGCCCGTAGATTGCAGGCGCTCCCTTGCGGATTACCTGCGTATAGGCCAGTGCGCTCAGCGCTTCCGCATTGAGCTGGGCGACCGCAGGCACGACCGATGCCGGCGTGTTGGCGCCGCCAAGCACGAAGGGCGAGCACAGCACCGGCTGATTTCGCTTCGAGAACGCCCGCATGGCACCGAGCATTGTCTCGTCCCAGACAAGCGGTGAGTTGCCATTGCAGTTTCCCGTCGTGACAGGGTGGTCTTCCAGATAGTCCTCGCCGAACAGGATCGCGCACATGTCCATGACGTCTTCCGCATTCTTCGGGCTGGTCGTCATGCCCATGAATGTCTTGTCAGAGTGTTTCATCGACGAATAGGTGATGCGCAGGTGGCGATGGCTGATGGGGTGGTCATAGGGCTCCACAATGTGGTGTGCACTGGAATGGATCGCCGGAAGCATGTGGCTCAATTTGTGAAACATCGCCAGATCATCCAGCGTCGGATTGCGCCTTTCGTCGTCGAGATCCCTGAGGAACGGCGCACCCGTCATGGGAACGAACATGGAGCGGTTTCCACCAAGCGGAATGTTCTTGGACGGGTCCCGGGCGTGATAGGTGAAACTGGACGGGATAGTGCTGATCAGTTCGCGCACATGCCCCCGGTCCAGATAGACGCGTTCGCCATTGACCTTCGCCCCGGCCGTCTTCCAGTCGTTCAGCGCGATCGGGTCGCGAAAGATGATACCGACCTCTTCAAGGATCGACATGGACGCATCGTCGAGTTTTCGGATCTGGTCGCCGTCAAGTGGCTCGCATAGCGGAAGGTTCCGGGTAAGCCCCGGAAGCATGGCATGGTCTGGAGCGGTTCGAATGGCTCTGCGGCCGGCACGGCCACCGCTGCGACTGCGAGCTGCAACACTCATCAAAGTCTCCGAAATCTGATCTGCATTGGTTTCAGAGTGCGCAATTGCCCGGGATGCCGCGTGCCAGAATCCGAACGTGGTACGCATTTTCCGACATTTCATTCAATTTCGATAAGCTTGCCTGGCGATGTGAACACCCTAGAGCTGCGTCCTTATGGAAAATGGCATCACAACCGATCGCTGATCGAAAAAGGTCCTGCCGGATCATAGCGATATCGGCGATACAATCAGATTTTCCGGGGTTGCTGAACTTTGAACGTGACGCTTTGACGGCCTGCCCACGACATCGTGATTGCGATGCAGCAGTCATGTTTTAACGTCTGAAGCGTGCCGTTTCCGAAATCTATTTCACGTTCCGGACCGAATACGCGCGGAACCTTTGCGAATTTCATTCAATCCGCATCAAAAGCTTATCGAGTTAAAATTGAAAAAGTTAAAAAAAGTTAATTTCGGGTGCATTGCCAGATGTCGGCTAAGTATTCAATAATATTGTCTGGCTTGTGCACGCACAGTTGTCACATCGCTGCCCAGAAGTGAAGCAACTGGTCAATTTCTGTGCTGCAACGCAGAAAAACCGGGTTAATCAAAATCAAAAACCCGAAGAAAGAATTTTATCAAAAGGGTAGCGGAATCGGCATTGTTCGTGTTTTGCTGATTAAATGTCGCATATGAGCTTTGCAAATACCGGAAATATGCTGAAGCTGCATGTGGGAAATTGGACGACAAAAGTCAGGCAACGATCCTGAAGGGGAGAACGATGACAAAATCAAAAAATCCAGAGTTGCTAAATAACCTTGAGAAGGCGGCCCGCAGCGGCGGCATCTCAAAACGCGAGTTCCTGCATTACTCGATGCTTGCAGGTGTAACAGCGTCGACAGCGACAGGACTTTGGACGTCACAGGCAAAGGCACAACCCAAGCGCGGCGGCACTTTCCGCTATGGCGTGCATGACGGCAACACCAGTGACAGCCATGATCCCGGCACCTACCAGAGTGTCTACTCCATTCAGCTTGCGCACACGCACCGCAGCTATCTCACAGAAATCACGGAAGAAAATGGCCTTGGCCCTGACATGGCCGTCGGCTGGGAAGCGAGCCCGGACGCCAAGACCTGGACGTTCGAGCTGAACACGGATGCAACCTTCCACGACGGGCGCAAGTTCACGGCAAACGATGCCGTCGCATCTTTGAATTTCCACCGCGGTGAAAAGTCGACTTCGGCCGCCAAGGCGCTCCTCGACAGCGTGGTTGATATCAAGGCCGACGGCGACACGCATATCGTGATCGAACTCGATCAGGGATTTGCAGACCTGCCGTGGATCCTGACCGACTACCACCTCGTCATGCTTCCGGCAAAAGACGATGGATCGGTGGACTGGGAAAGCGGCGTCGGCGCGGGCCCGTACAAGATCGAGCAGAACGAGTTCGGCATTGGCACCTCGCTCGTCCGCCACGACGGCTGGCATCGTGAAGGAGCCTGGTTCGACCGTATCGACATGACCGCTCTCAATGACCCGAACGCGCGTCAGACCGCCCTGGTGACCGGCGATGTCGATGCTATTTCGTCTGTCGACCTGAAAACGATGGCGCTTCTGCAACGCCATCCTGACGTCGAGCTAGACAACATCCCATCCGGTTCGGCGATCACGTTGCCGATGTTCTGCGATGTCGCACCGTTCGACAATGTCGATGTCCGCATGGCGCTCAAGCTGGCGATCGACCGTGAGGAGATCGTTGAAAAGATCGTCTTCGGCACCGGCATCCCTGGCAACGACTTCCACGTGTCGCCGAACATGCCTTACTTCCCGGCGGATATTCCGCAGCGGACATATGATCCGGAAAAGGCAAAATGGCATCTGAAGCAGGCCGGCATGGAAAACCTTTCCGTCAGTCTGTCAGCAGCCGATAGCGTGTTGCCGGGTGCGGTCGACATGATCGTGCTCTATTCCGAGCAGGCCAAGAAAGCGGGCATCGACATCAAACCGGTGCGCGAAGCGAACGACGGCTACTGGTCGGATGTCTGGCTCAAGAAGCCCTGGGTCTTCGTCAAGTGGGGCGCACGCCCGACACCGGACAATATGTTCACGCTCGCCTACAAAGACGATGCAGCCTGGAACGAAGCACACTGGAAGAACCCGCGCTTCAACGAACTGCTTCTTCAGGCGAAAGCGGAGCTCGACGAAACCAAGCGCGCAGAAATGTACCACGAGATGTGCATGCTCGCCCGCGACGACGGGGGCACCGTCATCCCGATGTTCGTCAACTTTGTCTACGCACGCCGCAAGAACGTCAAACACGGCCCAAGCGTCTCTGCGTCCTGGGAGACCGATGGCGCACGCGGAACCCATCGTTGGTGGTTCGAAGGCTGATTTTCAATACTCGCGGCGGGCATTGCCCGCCGCACTCGCATCGGAACGGCCTCTCTTCTAAGGTCGTTTCTCACTAGACTGTCGGGTATTTCTAAAGACAAATTCAGGACCTGTTCTGGGTCCGCACCCGACACAAATCCGGTCAATTGGGGTACCGGGCGTCTTTATTCTGGAGGGACAAATGGGGGACATCCTACAGCTGGTCCTTAAGAGACTTGGCTTAGGTGTGGTCACACTTCTGGTGATCTCAATCCTGATTTTCTTCGCGGTCGAATTACTGCCGGGCGACATTGCCCAAGCCGTTTTGGGGCAGGCCGCTACACCTGAAACTGTTGCAGCGCTGCGCGAAAAAATGGGGCTCGATCAGCCTGCCATACTGCGCTACTTCCAATGGCTCGGAGGTGCCCTGACCGGCGACTTCGGCGTATCCCTGATCTCCGGTGAACGGGTCACCGAAGCCATCAGCGGCCGTTTTATAAACACGCTGTTCCTGGCCTGCTACGCCGCCGTTATTGCCGTACCGATTTCGATCATTCTAGGCGTCATCGTCGCACTGCTGCGCAATACGCTGTTTGACCGCGTGGCAAACGTCGTGACGCTGACATCGATCAGCTCTCCAGAATTCTTCCTCGGCTATATCCTGATCCTCTACCTGGCTGTGAAGACCAACTACTTCCCGGCGATCGCGAGCCTGAGCACAGACATGAGCTTCGGCGAACTGCTCCACAGGACGTTCCTGCCGGCGCTAACGCTGGTTCTGGTCGTGACCGCTCACATGATGCGCATGACACGTGCCGCGATCATCAACCTCCTGGCCTCGCCCTATATCGAAATGGCACGATTGAAAGGTGTGCCGCCGTGGAAAGTTATCGTCAAACATGCGCTTCCCAACGCCTGGGCACCGATCATCAACGTTGTTGCCCTGAACCTTGCCTACCTGATAACAGGCGTGGTTCTTGTTGAGGTTGTCTTCGTTTACCCGGGTATCGGCCAGCTTCTTGTCGATGCCGTCTCGAAGCGTGACTTCCCGATCGTTCAGGCGTGCTGTCTCATCTTCGCTGCGACCTTCATCCTGCTGAACCTTGCAGCCGATGTCGGATCCATCTTGACCAACCCGCGTTTGCGGCATCCGAAGTGAGGGCAGCGACATGAATTCATTCGTCATTGGATATTATGCGCTGCTGATCGGGGCTTCGTGCCTGGCAGCCTACTTCAAGCAACGGCAGATCTTTCTGCTGATCTTCTCGCTGACGCTCATTTCCTTCGTCACAGGGATCGTCGGCGGTGTGCCCGCGTTGCGCTTCATCACAATCGCCGCCGGACTGCTTGCGCTTGCCGCAGGCGTTTCCTACGCTTTCCGCGAGTTCCTGATCATCATCGTACCAGATGGTGTGGCAAAGGAACTCAGGACTGCGCCGCTTACGGCGGCGTTCGGCATGTTCGTGATCTTCACCTACGCCATTGCCGGGATCTTTGCGCCGGTCATCGCGCCATTCGGCGAAGCTGAGGTGATCTCTTCAGCCTTTGCACCTGCGGACGAAAACATGTTGCTCGGAGCAGATCAGCTCGGCCGCGACATGTTCAGCCGGATCATCTACGGCGCTCGCAACACGGTCGGCCTCGCCCTCGTGGCAACCAGCCTGGCGTTCATCGCCGGCGCTCTCGCAGGGCTTCTGGCTGCGACGAAGGGTGGCTGGTTCGACCAGTTCATGGGGCGGCTCGCGGACGTGATCATGTCGATCCCGTCTCTGATCTTCGCACTGCTGATCCTGAGTATCTTCGGAACCAGTCTCATTGTGATTGTCATCGTGGTCGCGTTGATCTATTCGCCACGCGTTTTCCGTCTGACGCGGGCCGTTGCCGGCAACGTTGTCGTCATGGACTACATCGAAGCCGCAAAGCTCCGCGGTGAAGGCACCTGGTATCTTATCCGAAAGGAAATCCTGCCGAACTCAACCGCTCCGCTTGTCGCGGAATTCGGACTGGAGTTCTGCTTCGTGTTCCTGCTGATTGCCGGTCTTTCCTTCCTCGGTCTCGGCATCCAGCCTCCAACGGCGGACTGGGGATCGATGGTGCGCGAGAACGCAACGCTGATTTCGTTCGGTGAACTTACGCCGCTTATCCCGGCCGCTGCGATTGCTCTGCTGACGGTTGCGGTGAACTTCGTTGTCGACTGGATGCTGTTCCGGTCCTCCGGCCTTAAGGAGGTTTGAGCATGGTCCCTAAAAAAGATGTGCTTCTGCAAGTCAAAGACCTTCGGATCGAAGGGTATTCCGACGAAAAATGGATCGAGATCGTCCATGGCGTCGACCTCACCCTTCACAAGGGTGAGGTCCTCGGCCTGATCGGGGAATCAGGAGCCGGCAAATCGACGATCGGCCTGGCCTCGATGGGGTTCGCGAGAGACGGCTGCCGGATTTCCGGCGGTTCGATCGAGTTCGACGGCATGGAGCTGACGACGACCCCCGAGAGCGACCTGCGCGCCCTGCGCGGGTCACGGATCGCCTACGTCGCTCAGTCGGCCGCTGCCTCCTTTAATCCGGCACACAGGATCATCGATCAGCATACGGAAGCTCCAATCCAGTATCGCATCCAAAAGCGTGTCGAAGCGCAAGAAGATGCGATGGAACTTTACCACCGTCTCCGTCTGCCAAATCCGGACGAGATCGGCTTCCGCTACCCGCACCAGGTCTCGGGTGGTCAGCTTCAACGCGCTATGACGGCAATGGCAATGGCGTGCCGTCCAGATCTCATCATCTTCGATGAGCCGACGACGGCTCTGGACGTGACGACCCAGATCGAGGTTCTCGCTGCGATCAGGGACATCGTCGACCAGTTCAACACGGCTGCCATCTACATCACCCATGACCTGGCGGTCGTTGCGCAGATGGCCGACACGATCAAGGTGCTTCTGAAAGGCGAAGAGGTCGAAGAAGCGCCGACGGAACAAATGCTAGATGCCCCGAGCGAAGACTACACCAAAAGCCTTTGGGCCGTCCGAAGCTTCAAGCGTCCGCAAAAGAACCGGCCTGCGGGCGTAGACTCCATCCCGATCGTCTCCGTCAAGGGCGTCGATGCAGCCTATGGCAAGATCCAGGTACTCAACGACGTGTCGTTTGACATCTATCCGGGTATGACGGTTGCCGTCGTGGGAGAGTCCGGCTCGGGCAAATCCACGACGGCACGCTGCATCACCGGATTGCTGCCGCCGACCAAGGGTGAGATCCTCTACAATGGCCAGGTATTGCCGCCGAGGTACCAGGATCGCTCCAAGGATCAGCTTCGCCAGGCGCAGATGATTTACCAGATGGCGGATACGGCGCTTAATCCGAAAATCCGGATCAGCGAAATCATTGGCCGCCCGGCCCAGTTCTACGGTGGCCTGCACGGTGCCGCGCTCAAGAACCGGGTCGATGAACTTCTCGATCTGATCGAACTGGATCCGGCAAAGTTCTACAACCGGTATCCGCCGGAGCTATCCGGTGGGCAGAAGCAACGTATCGGGATTGCGCGTGCACTTGCTGCGGAACCGTCCTTCATCATCTGCGACGAGGTGACAAGTGCTCTTGATCAGCTGGTCGCGGAAGGCATTCTGAAGCTGCTCGACAAACTTCAGGAAGACCTGAACCTGGCCTATATGTTCATTACGCATGACTTGGCGACGGTCCGCTCGATCGCCGATGAAGTTGTGGTTATGCAAAAAGGCAAGGTGGTTGAACAGGGGCCAAAGGACAAGATGTTCACCCCGCCGCATCACCCGTACACGGATCTGCTGTTGTCGTCGGTTCCGGAGATGGACCCGAATTGGCTGACAACGCTGCTTGAGGAACGTGGCACCGATTCGATTGGTGAAGCAGCCAACGTCTAAGCAGACAAAACAAAAACCCCGGGACGAAAATCCCGGGGTTTTTGCTGTTCTAAAAACTGTAATTCTTGGCGATGTCAGCCGACCATAAGATAGCCGGACAGAGCCATTACGCCAACAATCAAACCATAGACACCCACCAGACCCTGCCAGGATCCGCTGTGCTCTTTGTATTCACGGATGAGATCATCACGTGTCATGCCGACCTCCTTTTGTCCGGACACTGTCCGAAATGATGGCGTTTCAACTTACGCGGACACTTAAGGGAGAGAGATTAATAATTCAATGATCTAATACTAAGAATCGTACTTCATTTTTTGCATAGCTGCGCCGCGAGTTATGAAAAAATAGACCGGTTTTAAAATCAAATTGACCGGCACACGAACCTGCCAAACAATTTCAGCAGGTATTCCAATTAGTTACGGCAAAGAACACTTCCCAAAACCGCAATCCGCTTCGCCCGAGACGCCCGATTTTGCTGCGGAAAAAAATGCACAGGGTGCGTAAATTTTTTCCAACTTTTGATCGGAAAACTCTGCAAATCGCAACCGTTTCCAGGGTCTCCGGCAACTCTTGAAAAGCATTTTGGAATAACCGCCGAATGATCACGTAGAAATGGACAAAAGCCCCCTCGCCACAAGGCCATTGACCATGAGTCGAAAGTCTCGTGACCGGCTGCGCTCAGATCCACTCGTATCGGACACATGGCCCTTTCGACAAGCCCCATGGCCTTATCTTGAAATTGTACTCAAAAGCAGTTGCACCGGCATCAGGCGATATTGATCGGTGCAGGGTATTCCCAGTCGCGAACGAACAGGGGATCTCGCAGTGAAAAGAGATCGTTTTCCTGCCAGGCGCCTACGCGTATCGCCGGCTCACCCGAGCCAAAATTGTAAATTTCGTCGCCATCGAGCAATTTGAAGGTGACCCGCGCAGCATCGATCGCGTTTTCGAGTTTCAAACCATCAGGATGGCCATGGCGAGGGTGCCTGAATTGAGGGACGGTACCGGATGACCTCGGACCGATTGGGTATCCTGCCGACTTTAGCTCAAGTGGAAAGGACGGATGACCGACCATGTCATTGTCGACGGTGATATTCAATTCGTCCCAGGCCTTTGTGAATCGGCGCTTTTCCAGTTTTTTGATTTCCGCCCAATCTGCAGCCGGATCGTGCCGTGTTTGCCAGCCGGGACCGAAGGGATTGATCTTGTCGATCGAAAAGTCTTCCGCGTTCTCGTTGTAGCCAATGACATTGTTCAGGTGATGAAAATTTCGAATGCGCATTTTCTTGAACATCGGATTGCGCACGAACCATGTGTTGTGCACCACATAATGCGGACCGACCGCTTCGTGCTTTGAACCGAACTTAAACAAGCGCCCTGTGGACGGGTCGTCTTCATCGGGTCCTGGACGATCCCTGCTCCAACCGAGGTTCCCGTAGATGTAAAAATACCCGGATCGCTCCGGTTCAATGGAAAACGGCGCGTAACAGTCAATGAACTTGTTCTTCCTGACCGTCCAGTTGACCGCGTAACCTTCCGGTTCAACGGCATTGTCACGAATTCGGACAAACCAGTTGTCACTGATCAGCACGTTCCGCGCATAACGCTCCTGCAGGTCCTTTGACGTCTGATTGTAGAAATGAATGCCGTTAAAGGCGTCCATGATGCAGTTGTCGCGCAGAATAACGTAGCCGGCGATTGTCCAGGCCCGAAAGAAATCGCCATCATAGGCGCGCGCGTCGTCTTCCTGAACGAATTGACCGGTGGTGCTGAAGTCCGCATGGATCTTGTTCCAGTGCGTTTGACGCCACAGATGACAGGTGTCGATGTCGGGCTTGTCGTCCAACTCGCGCGTTTCGCGAATGGCACGCACCTGGGCATCGCCATGGCAGCTGACGTCCTGTATCCAGTCGCACCCCTCGATCAGGAGGTGCCTGGTGTCACCGCCTGTTGCGCCAATTGCAAAGGTCCCCCCTCGAAAATGGACGCCCCTGATCGTGATGTGCTGACAGTTTTCTATATAGATTGCGGTCGGCCAGCAGTTCTCAAACGTCAGGTGCTCAAGCACAATCCATTGACAGTTGCGCAGGATCATTTGCGCATTGTCAGCCATGAAATAGAGGCCCGGGAAATTTCCGCCTGCCTCGTGAAGACGCGCCAGCCTGTTGGCCCGGACTTTAAAGTCTTCATAAGAAAGATCTGTTCCGAATACCGTCGGCGACCGCAACGCGAGGTTCTGTTCCGGGTCGGGATCGACCGGCGCCTGGCCGCGAATATAAACCGGCTTGTCGCGTGTCCCGCTAACGTCACTGACGACAACCGGATCGGCATACGTTTCTGCGTCCAGATGTAAAATGTCTCCGACTTTCAATTGCCTGACAGCTGCGTGAATATCCATAAATCAATGCCTCCAAAAACAGGAAGACGCAGCGGCTTTGTATCAAACAACCGCCCACCCGCCTTGAGAGCATTAAATTCGACACCACAACCATTTACAACCAACATTCGAAACTGCGAGCTTGAATAAAATTGCCTGCTCTCAGCAGTCAAATACAAAATTTACTCCGAATTTGACCGAATCAATCCTGTCGACCTATTCACCTGAAAATGTGATTACAGTCACGGACATACAAATTTACGCAACGTAGGATATGACGACAGAACAATATTTAAAGTGAATCATTTTTTTATTTCGATTCAATTGGATAGCAAGGCAACTCCATGATTTAACAGAAGGAATATTTAATGATTACGATATCATCACCTTCAATGTGCCTAAATGATTCCCGAGCAGCCGTAACGTATCGGATGGACGTCACCGAAACTGTTCGCCCGGAAGCAACCCAGCGTGACATTGTCGATCGCGTGGTGGCTGCCGCAGGAACCGTGAGCGGCGGACGGATCAAGAACCTGATTTTGAACGCGCATGGCTGGCCCGCCTGGTTTCAGCTAGGAACCGGCTTGAGCTCCAGCACCATGGCACCCTGGTCAGATGTGAGCGGCAAGGTCTTCAAGATCTGGTTTCGAGGGTGCCTTGTTGCCAGGATCGCAGGCGCGCATGCAGACCGACATGAGGACGGGTCCACATTGCGCGCGCTCGGAGTAACGAGCGGCAACGGACACGCATTTGTCCGCGCCTTTGCGCGCCTGACGCGTTGCTATGTCGTTGCTCCAACCGAACTGCAGGTCAGTCGTCAGCGGACCTATCCGCATGGTCAGATGAACACTTACGAAGGTCTTGTGCTCTCATATGATCCTGAAGGGACAATCACCTGGCGACGGCGTTACCCAAGCGTCTACGGGTTCGATCCGGACACACGAAGAGCAACAGCGCCAAACGATGAATGACGTGTTCACTCAGCCTTTTGCCGCTCATTCTGAGTTTCGGCAGCGCAGTAAATCTGTTCCACTTCGATCAGACGCTGTTTGCGCCATAACCCGCCGCCATAGCCGGTTAACGACCCATCCGCACCGAGGACCCTGTGGCAAGGCACGACAATCGCAAGCTGATTGGCACCATTGGCGCGGGCTACCGCGCGAACGGCTTCCGGCTTGTCGAGCTCCTTTGCGAGCTCGGAATAGCTTCGGGTCCTGCCCGCCGGTATTTTTAAGAGTTCACGCCAAACGTCCTTGGTAAACGGAGTGCCGTGCAGAGCGAGCCTGGTTTCAAACCGTCCAGACTCGCCGGCAAAAAAAGCATTCAATTCCTGCTGGATCTGGTCCGTGACGCCTGTCCGTCCGAATCCGATCCGGCCTTTCGCAAAGCTCTGAAGTTTCTTGAATTCGGCAGGAAGCGCTCGTCGATCAAGAAACTCAAGCAAATGCAGATGCGTTTTGTCCGTCACCGCTATCAATGGGCCGAGTGGCGAAGACACCCAGTCTGCGAACAGCAACGGGTCCTGGGAGAATGTTCCTGGTGCCTGACCTACTATTTTGGCAAAGGCATCGCGGAAGGCGCTTGAAGATTCAAACCCGGCCGTGATTTGGGCATCAATTACCTTTCCGCCTTCCGCGAGCGTGGAAAATCCTTCCTGCAGGCGACGCTGGCGCGCCATCTCCAGAAATGTCATGCCAAAATGCCGCTTGAAGGCACGGCGAACCGTGGACAAGTCCAACCCCATCCGCACAACGTCCGGCTCACCCCAGCGATATCCGGGGCGCTTTTCAAGCGCTTCGATCAAGGTGGCGACGACCGGGTCTGCGCTGGCCTCCGGCGCCGTTGGGCGGCAACGTTTGCAGGGGCGGAACCCGGCATCGATGCACGCTGCAACGGTTTCATGGAAGGTGCAATTTTCCCGCTTCGGTTTGCGGGCCGGACATGTCAGACGGCAGAAAATTCCGGTAGAAGCCACACAAACGAACATGCGCCCGTCATAGGATGCATCGCGGTTGAGAAGCGCTTCATAAAGCGTGTCGAAATCAGGTGGGATCATCAGCATGGGCTGAGACTAGTCCGCCAAGCACCAATATGCAGCCGGAAATCGGGCGTCTCTTTCAGGTTATTATGCAAGTCAGCGATAGACCTGCTCTTCAGCCGGAAATGTGCGGTCTTTGACCTCATCCGCATAAGCTTTGACAGCTGCTTCAATCTGGCCTCCGAGGTCGCCGTAAACCTTGACGAATTTGGGCGGCGCCGGGTTGAGGCCAAGCATGTCCTCCAATACCAGGATCTGGCCGTCGCACTCCGCCGATGCGCCAATACCAATGGTCGGTATCGGGATTTCCTTGGTAATCTGCGCCGCGAGGGGCTCAACCATTCCCTCCAGGACAACAGCAAACGCACCGGCCTCGGTTATCGCCCGTGCATCTTCAAAGTGTTGATCCCAGTCATCCTCATGCCGTCCTTGCGTCTTGAACCCACCCATGACATGCACCGACTGCGGCGTGAGTCCGATATGCGCCATTACCGGAATTCCGCGTTCGCTCAGGAAACGAATGGTTTCGGCCATTCGGACACCGCCCTCAAGCTTGACCGCACCGCACTGCGTTTCCTTCATGACCCGCGCTGCATTGCGGAAGGCAACGGACGGGCTTTCCTCGTAAGTCCCAAAGGGCATATCGACCACGACGAGCGCGCGTTTGGTGCCGCGCACCACCGCCTTGCCATGCATGATCATCAGATCGAGCGAAACACCGACAGTGGATTCCATGCCGTGCATCACCATGCCAAGGCTGTCACCGACCAGAATGAAGTCGGCATATTTGTCGACAATGGCCGCTGTGTGCGCGTGATACGAGGTCAGAGAAACAATCGGATCGCCGCCCTTGCGCTTCGCAATCTGGGGTGCGGTCAGCCGGCGGACAGGTTTTTGCACGCTCATGGGGCGTATCCTTCGGGTCAGTTTTGCGGCGCGATTACGCGCTGATCTATCAGGAGAACGGTTCCAAAGCGAACAGCGAGCAGAACCACGGAGGAACGATCGAGTGGTCCCGAACACTCAGCCAGTGTTTCGGCGTCCCGGATATCGACGCTTTTCACCTCCGCTGAAGGCGCTTCCGTGAGGCAGCTTCTCAACGCGGTTTCGATCTCTTGGACCGTGGCTCCTGACGCAGCCAGCGTCTCCGCCCTGCCGAGTGCAAGGTTCAAAACCACCGCTTCGGCCCTTTGGTCAGGGGACAGCCGCACATTGCGCGACGACATGGCCAAACCGTCGGCTTCGCGAACAGTCGGATGAGCGATAATTTCCAGCGGCATATCAAGATCACGCACCATCTGTCGGATCAGTGTCAGCTGCTGATAGTCCTTCTCTCCGAAGACGGCAAAATCCGGCGTGACGATATTGAACAGTTTGGTCACGACCGTTGAAACACCGCGAAAGTGACCCGGGCGAAGCGCTCCCTGGAGGATACCGGACAAGCTCGGAACCTCGACGTGGGTGTCGCCAGCTGTTGTGTACATTTCCTCAACGCTCGGCAGAAACACCGCATGGACACCTTCGGCAGCAAGGAGATCAAGGTCCCTTTTTTCGTCGCGCGGATAGGATGAAAGGTCTTCGCCGGGTCCGAATTGTGTCGGGTTGACGAAGATACTTGCAACGGCCCGGTCCGCCCTTTGCGCCGCGGTACGGACCAGCGAAAGATGACCTTCATGCAGGTAGCCCATCGTCGGCACCAGAGAGACCGTTTCACCCGTCCGTTTCCAGGATTGAACGGTTTTGCGCATCTCCGCCTTTGTTCGGCAGATTATCATTTTGTCCTCCCAGGCCCCCGGTTCCCGCCAAGGACGCCCTTATTTCGCAGGTGCAACATATTCGGTGTGCCGGGGAAGGTCCAGTAGCCTGTCAGGAGGGCACTTCCATCCTGCTCAGCGCACCGGAAATGTGCCCTTTCCAAAATGTTATCGGCACTTCTTCTTGATTCCCTGCGCTTGCGCCCGATGTCTTCTCACAAAGAAATGAAAAATCGCTGGACATGCGAGTGGAACACCCGACGCGAACATGATGTTCGCTGCATTTATCTGAGGAGGAATTCAATGGCTTCGAACAGCGCAACAGATTTATTGAACCTTTTCTCGAAGAACGCGCCTGCAACAATCGCTGCACTGCTGACATTCGGCTTGATGGCGCCCGCGGCCGTCGCTGAAGACCGCAGTGACTGGCCGTCGAGCTTTTCCGTCGGAACGGCAAGCCAAGGTGGAACGTACTTCGTATACGGCTCAGGCTGGACCAACATGGTTGCCGACGAACTCGGTATTCCAGGTGGCGCAGAAGTTACGGCCGGACCGGTTCAAAATGCGGCCCTCGTCCAGACGGGCGACCTTGATTTCGGCATGGTCACGATGGGTCCCGCGTTTGATGCGATCAACGGCGAGAGCGCTTTGGCACCCGGTCTGAAGCACGACAATATCCGGGCTATCTTCCCGATGTATAAAACCGCCTTTCACGTGATGACGCTGAAAAGCTCCGGGATCGAAAGCCTCGACGACATACCCGATGGTGCAACGATCGGCTTTGGCCCGGTTGGCGGCACGCCCGGAACATACTGGCCCCGTTTCTTTGAGACCTTGGGCAAAAACGTCGAAGCACAACATGGCGGCGCCGCCGATCTTGCCGGACAGTTGCAGGACGGCCTGATCGATGTCTACACCTGGGCAGCCGGCATACCGTTCCCGGCATTCTCGCAGGTGGAAGCACAGGCAGACGTCAATTTCTTCGGCATGACGGACGAACAGGCCAAGCAGATCGCCGAGGAACATCCTGTTTCGCTCTTCACGATCCCCTCGGGTACTTATCCGTCCCAATCGGAAGATCATGCAAGTGTTTCCATGTGGAACTTTGCGATCGCACGTGCGGACCTGCCCGAAGACTTCGTCTATGCGGTTGTCGACACTGTCATGAGCAACAATCCGAAGATGCTCGACATTCACAAGGCGGCGATCGAAACGCTTCCGGAAAACTTCGACAAGAACGCCTTCATCCCCTGGCACCCCGGCGCCGTGCGGTGGTTCAAGGAAAACGGATTCGAGATCGATCCGGCTCTCGGGGGCTAGTAATCTAAGCCTGACTGTTGCCAAAATGGGCCCCGGGCTGTCGCTGACAGCTCGGGGCGATCCCTGTCTTTGAGAGCATTGTCATGTCCGAACCCACAGGCCCGATTTCCGCAGATGTCGATCAGGGCAGCCCCAACGGCCTTCGCGGATGGCAGGGGTTGGCATTCGGTTTCCTATGCGTCTTTTACGCGGCTTGGCATCTTTACAGCTTGAACATTGCCCCGCTTGAAACGTGGCTCTTTCGCATTCTGCACATCGCAGGAGCGCTGGTCCTCGGCTTCGGACTGACAGGCATCCTTCTTGTTGGCGGCGATAAGCGCTGGCGGAATGACCGGCTTGAGCTTGTCATCGCACTAGTTGCTGCAATTCCCGTTCTGTATGCGTCCGGCCTGGTGGCATACGGCCTCTCTCAATACTGGACGACCGGCACGGTCGAAAACCCGGACGCCGTCTTTGCGAATTTCGGGATCACGCTTGCCGGCGGAACACTGCTTGCGATCGTTTCGGGCTGGTTCCTGCGTGGCAAGGAAGGCTCTGTCGCGCCAACCGACTGGGTGCTCCTGATTGCAAGCCTTGCGTCAACGGGTTTTATCGTTCTGAGCCTTGATGCGCTGAACCTGAGACTGCGTGCCGGAACACCTTTTGCCGACCCGCAAAATGCCTGGGCGGCTTTTGTTGCCGTCGCGCTCATGCTCGAACTGACACGGCGCGTTGCCGGCCTTGCTCTCGTCGTCATTGCGTTGGTGTTCGTGGGCTACTCCTTTCTGGGGCCATGGCTTCCCGGATTTCTCGAACATCGCGGCTATGATGCCAAGCGCTTCTTCAGCTACATTTTTACCGACAACGGTATTCTTGGGCCCACAACCGCAGTTTCGTCGACCTACATCATCCTGTTCATCATTTTCGCTGCATTTCTGCAAAGCTCGAAGGTTGGCGACTATTTCGTCAATCTCGCCTTTGCAACGGCGGGCCGTGCCCGCGGCGGGCCTGCCAAGGTCGCCGTTTTCGCCTCCGGTCTGATGGGCATGATCAACGGCACCTCTGCCGGAAACGTCGTCTCGACAGGCTCGCTCACGATCCCGCTGATGAAACGTGTCGGCTATCAACCGCAATCTGCAGGCGCGATAGAGGCTGCTGCGTCCACCGGCGGGCAGATCATGCCGCCGATCATGGGCGCCGGTGCGTTCATCATGGCCGAAATCACCGGCATCCCCTACACCGAACTCGTTGTCGCAGCGCTGATCCCCGCGGTGCTTTACTTCGTGTCGATCTACTTCATGGTCGACTTTGAGGCACGCCGGCTTGGCATGCGCGGCATGACCAACGAGGAAGTGCCGAAGTTCCGGAACCTGGCGAAACAGGCGTTCCTGTTCCTGCCCATCGTCATTCTGGTCGGTTCGCTCTTTCTGGGGTACTCGGTCATCCGGGCAGGGACACTTGCCATTGCCTCGGCCGCGGTGGTGAGCTGGCTGACCCCGTTTCGCATGGGAATTCGAGAGATCATCGAAGCGCTGCGCAACGCGTCCCAGATGTCGATCCAGATCATCACGGTCTGCGCGACCGCCGGGATCATTGTCGGCGTGATTTCCCTGACCGGTGTCGGCGCGCGGTTCTCGTCTCTGCTGTTTGAGCTCGCCGAAACCAGCAAGTTGCTTGCACTCATTTTCGCGATGATCATTTCGATCATTCTGGGAATGGGCATGCCGACAACAGCAGCCTACGCGGTCGCAGCGTCCGTCGTCGCGCCCGGCCTGATCGAACTCGGCATTGCCCCGCTCGTTGCACATTTTTTCGTGTTCTACTTCGCGGTCGTCTCGGCGATCACACCGCCGGTCGCACTTGCCGCCTATGCGGGCGCTGCCATCGCGGGGTCGGAGCCAATGCGCACCTCTGTGACCGCCTTCCGGGTCGGCCTTGCCGCCTTCATTGTCCCATACATGTTCTTTTACAGCCCCGGTCTGCTGCTGGAAGCAAGCTGGCTGGAGATCATCCGCAACGCGGTAACGGCAATCATCGGCGTCTATCTCCTGTCGGGCGCTGTTCAGGCTTATCTCATGGGACCGCTTGCCCCAATCTGGCGGGTTCTGCTCCTGGCAGCAGCGCTGTGCATGATCTCTGGTGACTGGCGCACGGACATTGTCGGTATTCTTCTTGGAGCAGGTATCTGGCTCAAGTCGCGGAGCGATACCCGATCCGTCTCGAAGGCAGCATAGCAAGCCCGTCCTTGGCCGCTAACCTGCCTTTGCGATATCGTCTGTGCAGTCGATTTCCGCTTCGGCGCCGGTCTGTCTCGGAAACTGTGCCAGAGCGCTCAGCATCAGCCACTCCGGCAGGGCCCTGCGATATTTTTCCTGTCCCACAACGTTCAGGTGGCCGTTGGCGATTTCGCTGCGCAAGTCCCGCATACCTCTCCAGGATTCCACGAAACGGCGGATATCCGAACTGATCGTGAGGTCCACTTCAAGCCCAGGGTATTTCAGGCACATATCGACATTTCCGTCTTCGACAACGAGCCAGAAACGGCTGAAACCCTTGTGCGTTCCTGAGAAGGCAAATTCCATCACGATCCGCTGTTCGGGCATGGCGTCGACATTCAGTCTGGTGTGCATGCTCCACGCCAGGAAAGCGGGATCGAGATCCTCCGTTTCCATGTCGCGGGACCACTTCTGGCCCCAGACCGCCAGGTTCATGATGATGGGATCCAGATCGCGCCCGGCCTCCGTCAGCTCATAGGAGAAACCGCGTCCGTTATCGAGTGCGCGGCGTGAAATCAATCCGGCATGTTCCAGGCTCGACAATCGCTGGCTCAGCAAAGTCGCAGAGATCTTGGGCACACCACGATGAATTTCGTTGAAGCGCGTACAGCCATCAATCACGCGGCTGATGACCAGCAAGGTCCAGCGTTCGCAGAGAACTTCCGCCGCCAAGGCAAGCGGGCAGTACTGTCCATACCCTTTATAAGGCATCCGGCACTCCTCAGGCTCAAGAGCGATTGAGGAAAGAGTACGGCGGCCCCGGAAATCGAACAACTCCGGAATCTGTAGTTACTGCATATTCGTGAGTTTTTTGGTTTCAAAATTCGCGTCACGCTGACAGCCAAGATGACAACCAGCAAACAGCGGGCCGTGAGATGACAGACACTCTCCAGAGCTTCCTTGCAACGCGTCTTGGTGCGAATACCGTGTTCCCGGGGAACCCCGAATTCGACGACAGACGACTGGTCTGGAACGGCTATATCGACCGCAAACCGGTCGCCGTCGTGAAGGTCAAAGATGTTACCGATGTCAGCGAAGCGGTCCGGACAGCCGCCGGGCGCGGGCTGAATGTGTGCGTCAAGGGCGGAGGCCACAACATAGCCGGGTCAGCGGTCGCCGACGGTGCCCTGATGATCGACATGTCGGCATTGGACCAAGTCCGGATCGATGCGGTCAACCGGGTTGCTCAGGTGGGCGGCGGGGCCACCTGGGCGCAATTCGATGCCACCGCACAAGCAGAGGGACTGGCGGCTCCCGGTGGCGTCGTCTCCTCAACCGGCGTTGCCGGGTTGACGCTTGGAGGCGGTTTCGGGTGGCTCGCACGGCTGCATGGGCTGGCAGCCGACAACCTGTTGTCCGCCACACTCGTTCTGGCAGACGGTACCCTTGCGAGCTGCTCGGCCGATGAACACGCCGATCTTTTTTGGGCTGTCCGGGGTGGCAGCGGAAATTTTGGCGTCGTGACCGAGTTCACGTTCAAGCTGCACCCGGTCGGACCGGAGGTCCTTTTCGGCCCGACATTTTTCGACCTGCAGGATGCGCGCACTGTCCTGAACGCTTACGCAGAGCATGCACCATCGCTGCCGCGCGAGGCCTGCGTCTGGGCCAACCTGATGACAGCGCCGCCGGCTCCCGTCCTGCCTGAAGAGAGACACGGGACGACGGTCCTGACCCTGATGCAATCCTACGCCGAGGCGCCGGAAGCAGGATACTCTGTCCTGAAATCCCTCTATGGCGGCGTGGAACCCCTTGGAAATGCGCTGACACCGCGTGCCTATACAGAAGCTCAGAGCTTTCTCGACCCGGCCTACGCAGCCGGTGCACGGAACTACTGGCGGACACATAATCATCACGCGCTTACGCCGGAATTGATCGACACCCTGATCGAGTTGGCTCAAACCTTGCCGACACCCGAATCTGAGATCCTGATATGCCAGCTCGGCGGAGCTGTTGCCGATGTCGGTGCCGATGCAACTGCTTTTCCCCATCGTCAAATTCCGTTCATGTCGACACCGGGCGCACGCTGGCACGACCCGGCAAACGATGAGGCCATGGTCGCCTGGCTGACATCTGTGTCCGATCGCATCTCAAGCCATGCCGTTCCCGGGTCTTACGTGAATTTCATAGCCGAGAGCGATGGGCAAGCATTGTCCGCCTATCAAGGCAATCTCAAACGGCTGGCAGCGATCAAACGCAAATACGATCCGCATAACCTCTTCAGATTTAACCAGAACATTGCCCCCGCCCGTGCCGCCGAGATCGCATAGGCACGCGCCATCCCTCCCAAAACAGCCCGCGACAGAAAGGAAATCACAATGTTGAATAGCTTCACATTTTTCCGGCAAATATTCCTTGCCGGCACCTGTGCTTCCTGCTTCGGAACTGCATCACTCGCATCGGACGACGCGATGATTTCAGCGCCGGTTGAACATATGGCCACGGAAGATAAGCCGGCAAAACATATCGGCGGGTCGGAGGCCAGGCTCTCAAGAACCGATCACGGTGTAACCATGACCCTGGAGACGGCAGAACTCGTCCCGGGCAGCGTTACAACAGCCTGGTGGGTGATCATGACACGGCCGGAAAACTGTTCGGCAACCCCTTGCACCGCGGAAGACGTCATCGGACGCGCCGCCGAAGTCGGCACGCAGATCGTCTATGCGGATGGCGTCGTCAACGATCCGCAAGGACGAGCGGTCTTTGCGGCGTACCTTCCGGCCGGAACAGTTGATGGGGGCTGGTACGATCAGAACTTCAACGAACCTCAAAGCGCCGAGATCCATCTCGTCCTGAACGATCATGGTCCTCTGATCGCCGGCATCGCCGCCTCAATGCTGACGAGTTACCGCGGCGGCTGCCGGGACGACAGCCTGCCGCCTCCCTTCCCGGACACGGCCAAAGCCGACGGCGCGCCAGGTCCAAACACGTGCCGTCTGATCCAGGACGCCATTTTCACAGCGCCGGCGTCCCGGGGGAACTAGCTGTCCTTTTTCAAAACAGGAGTATTTAAGATGTTGAAACACCTTTTTTCGATTGCCGCTGTTTGGGCTCTTCTTTCGAGCGCAGCACAGGCCGTCCCCGTTTCCGCGGGCGACACAATTCGCGGAAGTTTTACATTCACGACATTTGGCGCGCTCGAAGTTGAGCCAAATTCGTTTCTTCTAAGGCTTTCAGCAGTTGATCTGTTTGGAGGCAGCGATACCGTTGGCATCCGCATTCTGGACAGCAACCTTGCGCCGCTGTTGTTCACCACGTTCAGCGCAAACGGAGCGGGGCTGGATGCCACAATAGGAATTCCCACAAACCGTTCGGATTTCCTGCCCGGTGTTCTCGGCCCATCTGATCCTGCCCGGATACCTCTCACCGGATTTGTCGATATCACCGGTCTTGCCGGATCCTTCGACGTTGCTTCAATCAACCTCTCCGGGATCGAATACCAGGGTGCGATCGGCATTACGCGTCAGGCACTGGTGCGCGCGTTCGAACCCGTCCAGACGCCTGTTACCCCTGTTCCCTTGCCGGCAGCAGGTTTCCTTCTTGCAGGTGCCGTTGCGGGCCTCTTCGGCTTCAGATTTACCAGGAGCGGAAAGAACGCACCATTCGCCGCATAATTGCGGCCTGAGTCCTTGCGCGGCGGTAGAGTTTGTTTTACCGCCGCGCTGCCAACTCCACATTTGGAAACGCACTCAGGCTTTCGATTTCTTCAAAATCTCACTTTCATGAGGATCACAAAATCGCGCTATGCGGTTCAACTTGCTGACCGCGGACTTCTTGGCCGCTAAGGTGACTAACGCCGCAGCCAAAAACCGTGCCCGCTGCTTTGCGAAGTCAACGCTCTGAGCGGGCACCTGAAGCCGGCATCGATGATCCGACGCAGCACAATGCTGCACTCTATTGATTTTGGAGAGGTTTCCATGTCCGACCGCATTAATCCCAACAGCTTGTATAACAGCGTTCAGTGGGGGTTTTCTCACGCAGCCGTTTCGGAACCGGGCAGGCTTTTGCATCTTGCGGGCCAGGTTGCCTGGGACAATGACTGCAAACTGGTCGGAGGCGACGACCTCAATGCCCAGGCGCGCCAGTGCCTTGCGAACCTCAAGGCGGTCCTGGCCGATCAGGGCCTTGGTCCTGAGCATCTGGTCCGTATCCGGACCTATGTCGTGAACCACTCACCGGACAAGCTGGAGCCAGTCGGCATGGCGCTAGGCGAATTCTGGGGCGATGTGACGCCTGCTCCGAACACCTGGCTGGGCGTCCAGTCTCTGGCCTTGCCGGAGTTTCTCGTCGAGATTGAAGGAACGGCTGTCCTGCCATAAATCGCTGTCCTCGGCGGCAAGACGTTGGGTCGTTCAGGTCTCGCGCCTGAACGACCCTCATTGCATGAACCGATCCTGAAACCAGGTCCGCGTCGCATCATTGGCCGGCAGCAGGGTTTCTACGCGCATGTCGTCCAGCGTCGCGTCCGCGCTCATGCCGATCGTGGCAATCAGGGAAAACAATTCGAGCTCCGCGTCTTCGATCCGGAACCGGATGGTGAGGACGGGCGCGCTCGCATCTGGACTTGGATGGCGCAGCAGATCGCCGACCCCATCCAGCGATTTCAGCTCATCCAACAGCTGCCGCGCCTCCTGGTCGTGTGGCCTTCGCGCGACTTCAAGTTCCAAGAGACGCAGGAGCGCGCGCGCCGTGTCGTTCCAGTTGAGAATGCAGTCACGCACCGGCCCTGGCGACAGGATCTCGCGCAGGATGTTGGCCTCCCCTCGTGCGCCGGCGAGGGCGAAAAACCGTTGTGCAGCGTCGTTCGCCTTCAAGAGGTTCCAGATCCGGTCAATCGAAATCGCCGGATAGGGCGCGTGCCCTTTCAGTACGTGGTCAATCGAAGCCTCGACAGCCTTTTGAATGTCACCGTCCCATCCCTTGCGGGAAGACAGCGCAGCGAAGCCGGCCGAGAGCAACATGGCATCGACCTCTGCTGCCGGCATCTCCAGCGCTTCCGCGAGTTGAGCGATTGCAAACCGGCTTGGATTTGAGCGGCCGGTTTCCAGGAAACTGATATGGCGCTGTGACAGGCCTGACTGCAACGAGAGTTCCAACTGAGAGAGCCTGCGCCGCTGGCGCCAGTTTTTCAGGAAACCGGGAAATGCAAGATCTTCAATGTTCGGATTGTAAGTCATGTCCTTTTCCTGACTGATATCTGCGCCGGGGTCCATTACCTCCGAGGTAATTGAATGCATCTGCCGTCAGGTGCAGGGATGTCCGCGATCGTCAAACGACTTGCGAGACAACATCATGGACACCTCAAGAACCGCCCGTCTTTTCCTTGGATTGAACGCTGCTTTTTCGCTCCTGATCGGCATTGATCTGGTTTTCGCTCCCGCCTTCGCCGCCGAGCTGATTTTCCTCGAACCGGCCGGGTGGCAGACACTCGTCTTGCGTATTCTGGGTGCCGGTCTGATCGTGTTTGCGCTGGATCTGATACTGATGGCGACGGACCGCTTTGTCACGAAGGGCCAAGTGCTGTTTATCAGTGCGCTTGATCTCGGCTGGATTCTGGGCAGCGGTGCTCTGCTGATATTCGCCAACACGCTTTTTTCAGGTTTCGGTGCTGTAGCGATTGTCGCTGTCGCCGTTTTCGTTGCGGTGTTTGCACTCGGTCAATATTTTGGAGCTCAAAGGATCGTGGCGTCACTCAGCCAGGCATCCGTCCGCTCGGCGGGAGAGAAACTCCTCGCCAGTGTCAGCCGAACGGTCGAAGCCCCAAAAGATGTCGTCTGGAAAGTCATGACGGATCATCCACGATATGCGGACGTCGCCGACAATATTTCCAAGGTTGAGATCGTTGCAGGAAACGGTGAAGGCATGCAGCGCAGGTGCTACGGTCTGAAGGGTGAAAACTGGCTCGAAACATGCGATTTGTTCGACGAAGGACACGCCTTCGGTTTCCGCATTCACACGGAAGCCGACGACTATCCCTACCCGATTTCAAAACTCCACGGTGAGTGGTCGGTCGTGCCGATGGAAGAGGGGTCCAAATTCACGATCGATATTGAAGCAACACCGAAAGGCAACTTCCTGACAAGAACGCTCTTCAAGGCAGCAGCGAAACGTCAATTCAGAAAGGTGCTTGCGGATCTGGCAGACGCCTGGGCGGCGCGGATGGAGCGCGAGGCAAGAGCCTGACACGCCGCGCAAAGCTTACCGCCGTCAGGTGCAGTGAGAGCGTCAGAGGCACGATAGGAACGCACGGATGTGGTGCTTAGGTAATTTTGGAATGATGTGACACCTGCTCCCAGCAGCCGGCTCGACGTACAATAGCTGTGCTTACCCAACATCTTGTCGGGATCGTAGGAACGGTCGCCCACCATGAGTCTCCCTAGGCGACAGCTGACCTAGCAGTTTGCTGTCGTCTAAACTCTTGCGCTGACTGGAACAAACACAGGTATCGAAATTCGGTCAATTACGACTTGCGTCAGCGATTGGCAGTCAACGCTCAAGCGCACGCTCACCAGCGTCCGGGAGTTCTCCTTTTTCGCGATACTTTTCAAACCACAGTTTTGCGTGCTCCTGAGACACTCCCAAATTTCCGGAAATCTTTTTTATCATCGAATAATCAGTCCGGTTCGGTGACAAACGGTGGATCAATTCGATATGTCGTAAGCGGGCCAATTCGAAATCGTCGAAAAAACTGGGAAAATCGAATCTTTCCATTCCAAAATGAAAACGCAAAGCCTTCCGCATGAAAGCTTCTTCGTGCCCGACACTTTCTAGCCGACGACAATATTCTCTCGAGTTTTCACCCGCAACGGGAGGCAAATTCTTGTAGTCCAACAAAGCAGTATGCCTCCAACTCAAGTTACGTTTCAGTCTTTGGCCAAAACAAAGATTTAGCGTCTTTTTCCGTAACTTAAAATGCTCCGTCATATGCGCGGCGCGAAATCCGGCAGGCGAGCACCGTGAAGCCGTTTCGGTCCAAGGCGGCTTGCGTTTCCTGTTTCAGGTCATCGGCATTGTCGATCCAGACGCCATGGCCGCCATAGGCGCGCGCAACGGCGGGAAAGTCGGTCTCGCCGAAGTCGACCCCGACATTCGGGCGTTGGCTGCCGCGCTGTTTCAATTCGATCAGCGCAAGGCTTGTGTCGACAAGGACGCAGATGATGACGGGGATCTTCAGGTCCCGAAGTGTCGACAATTCTCCCAGACACATTTCCAGTCCCGCATCGCCGACGAATGCGATGACGGGGGCCTCGCCGTCCACCAGCCGGTGACCCATGGCAAGCGGCACCGCACATCCCATAGTGCAGAGGGCGGAAGACTGCAGCATCTGCCGGGCCTGCGGACAGCGCCAGATCTGACTGACCAGGATACGGTGCGCACCGCTGTCCGCCGTCGCAACCGTGTTGGCCGGCATCGCCTTGCGCAAGGTATGGAAGACCGTTCCCGGGCCCCAGCCTTCACCTTCCGGTGCAAACGCTTCGTCGAGATCCCTGCGGACAGTCTCCGGTTCCTTGTCCTGCCAGCTCGCGTGATTGACGTCCCTCGCCTCGCTCAGAATATCCAGAACCGGCGCAATTGCGCTGCGCAAGGTCGCGGACACGCCATGCATGCCGTGGGTTCGCAAAACCGGTGTGACATCGACAACCGGCGCGTCTGCGTCCCAGGGATTGCGCCAGTTGATGCGCATCTCGATCGGGTCGTACCCCAGAAGAAGAATGCAGTCGCTCTTGTTGATCAGGGGCAGCAGGTGGCCGTCTGCCTTCGGGGAGAGGCCAGCCCCACCCAGAGCAAGCGGGTGGTTTTCATCGAGAAGCCCCTTGCCCTTGTAGCTAGTGACCAGCGGGATCCCGAACTTTTTACAAAAGGCACTGATCGCTTCAGAGGCGCCTTCGTTGACAGCATCTACCCCGGCAATCGCAATCGGCCGTTCGGCCTTGGCAAAGAGTGCAAGAGCAGTCTCAAGATCTGATCCCCTGGCTGGTGCAGTCGCAACCGGAAATGAGCGGAATGTCTTCGACCAGGCCTCGTCCGTCTCTCCTTCCGCTACCTTGATCGGGACATCGATGTGAACCGGGCCCGGTTGACCGTCGAGGGCGATCGCAAGCGCCTTTTCCATCACGACGTCAAGCGCGCCGAGCCGGGCCGAGAAGCTTGCCTTGACGATCGGCCGGAGCAATTGCTGGTGATCGAAAACCTGGTGCGTGTAGCTTTCAGCCTCGCCCTGGTCGACGCATCCCGTTAGGAAAACCAACGGCACCCGGTCCTGCCAGGCATTCGCGATCACGTTGATGGCATTGGCCGCGCCCGGTCCGATCGTCGCCAGAAGCACGCCCGGTGCGCCGTCCGCATGCCAGCCCCCCTCGGCCATGAAACCGCCAGCGTTTTCATGCTTGACGAGCACGAAGTTCATGCCGGCCTGATCGAGGGACTGCATGAGGGCCAGAACCTCGCCTCCGGGTATGCCGAAGGCGTGGCGGCAGCCGGCAGCATAAAGCTTGCCGGCAATGATATCTGCGCCGGTTGTCATTTGGCGGAATGTTCCTTGTTTTTATCTGCCTTGCCGAGGTCGAGAATGCCCCGGTCGGAGAGGTCTTTCAGCGTCGCGTCGCTCAGGCCAAGATGCCGCTGTAGCACGTGCGCCGTGTCCGCGCCCAGCATGGGAGGTGCCTTCGCGTATTGGACCGGCGTCTTTTCCAGATTGATGGGCGATCCGATCAGGTCAACCGATCCGCTCAGCGGATGCGGCAGCGTGATGCGCATATTCCGCTCCAGGATCTGAGGATCGGAAAACACCTGACCTAGGTCATTGACCGGCCCGCAAGGGACACCGGCCTCCTCCAGGACGGCGATCCAGTCGCTGGCGGACCGTTCGATCGTCAGCCGCCGGATGATCGGGACCAGCTGTTTGCGATTACGGACCCGGTCGGCGTTCTTCGCATAGAGCGGGTCATCCGCCAGTTCCGGCGCTCCCGCGATTTCGCAAAACCTGCGAAACTGGGCGTCGTTTCCGACAGCAATGATGAAGGACTGGTCGCTCGCCGGAAAGGTCTCGTAGGGCACGATTGTCGGATGCCCGTTGCCAAGCCGTCCGGGGACGTCGCCCGACACGAGATGAGCAACCCCCTGGTTTATGAGCCAGGCAACCTGCGCGTCCAGTAACGAGATGTCGATGTATTGCCCTTCGCCGGTTTCATTCCGGTGATTGAGGGCTGCCAGGATCGACACGGTTGCGTACATTCCGCACATCACATCCGCGATGCCGACACCGCACTTGGTTTCGGTGCCCCCCTCATCGTCCGGAAAACCGGTCAACGACATGATGCCGCCCATGCCCTGGATCAGGAAATCATAGCCGGCGCGGTGCGCGTAAGGTCCGGTCTGGCCGAAGCCGGACACGGAGCAATAGATCAGGCTCGGATTGGCGGATTTCAGGCTCTCGTAATCCAGCCCTCTCCGCTTCAGGTCGCCGACCTTGAAATTTTCCAGGAGAATGTCGGCTTTGGCAGCCAGATCCGAAATCAGTTTCTGTCCTTCGGCGCTTGCAAGGTCGATGGCGACGGAAGACTTGTTCCTGTTCGACGACAGGTAATAGGCACTTTCGGCCGTTTCATTGCCGTCGCCGTCCTTCAGGAAAGGCGGCCCCCAGCCACGGGTATCATCGCCGCGGCCCGGCCGCTCGATCTTTATGACTTCCGCACCCAGATCGCCGAGGATCTGCGAACAGGTTGGTCCCGCCAGAATACGGGAGAGATCGAGGACGACGAGACCGGACAATGCTCCGGATGGTGTGGTGGGCTCAGACACGTCAAACCTATTGACTGACAGTTTACCGGGAAATGGGCATATAGCGCCGTTCCCGTCAACTGCAGCTAGAGCACCCGCACAACACCTCGCCTCACATTCCCGTTAAGGCGATGTGACGGTTCAGCTTTTCCGATCCCAGCCCTTTATTTCGCCAAGCTCGTTCCAGGCACGCTTGATCCACTTGGCTTCAACGCTGTGGCCCCCCGTGTGCAGACAGAGTTCGAAGAGACCGCCTTCCGGCGCCCAGCGTTCGCATTCCAGGTTGCCATCGGTGAGTTTTTCAGCCGGTGCCTCGCCCAACCCGTTCTGGCGGCGCCAGACATCAAAGCTTTCAAAGACGTCGCCCTGCTTCCATTGGCCGCCGCCCAGCCAACGTCCCGCAAGCGGGACAACAGTGTCGCTCGTCCCGTGAACGTGGAAGAGATACGGATTATCAGCGGGACACGTGTCGGGAAGCGGTTCCCAGAAGGCACCGGCAATGGGCGCATATCCAGAAAAATGTCCCGAATTCTCACAGGCGATGTACCAGGTCATGAACCCGCCCGACGAAAAGCCGGAAAGCATCGTCCGGTCCCTGTCGATGTCAAACCGGTTTTCAAGATCGGACAGAACACTGTCGAAAAAGAGCGGCTCGTCGCGAAGGTTGCGGGGGGCCGTGGGAAAGGACCAGGTGCCGTTGACGCCCTGGACGGCGACAAATGCCACGCCGAGATCATCCGCCATGCGCTGGAAGCCCTGGTTCCGGATGGCATTGACGGCCTTACCGCGATGACCATGAAGATAAAATATCGCACCGAGCGGCGCGTCACCGTCCCGGTTTTCGGGCATGTGAATGTAGTACTCGCCATTATCAAGCGTGCACGGCGTTTCGCCTCCACATGCGGGCAGATCGCTTGCCTGGGTTGGAACAGCCAGCAGCGACGAGGCCAGAAAGGCGGCGCATGCGGCAGAGGGTAGCTTTTCAGAAATCAAGATCGGCTCCTGTGGCATTCCTTCGCGCCTCTCTGGTCTGAGAGACTGCCTGAAAAGAATGGTTTCTGGAGACCGTTTGTCCAGCCTGACGTTATCACAAGTCAGCGAGACCGGTTCTGTCAGCGTATGACCTAGTCCCAGGCCCCCTCGGTCGGGATATTGAGCATCCGGCCGCAATGCTTGCAATGAATCGCGTCCGTGTCATGCCGGTTCAAACCGCAGTCGGGGCACGCAATCTGAGCCTTGGACGGGCGGAAGATCGTCTGCACCAGCCGCAAGAACAGCGCGACGCCGAATATCATGATCAGAACCGTCATCAGCCGGCCGACGCTGTCGGTCATTGTGATGTCGCCGAAACCCGTTGTCGTCAGCGTCGTGACGGTGAAATAGAGGGCATCGAGATAATTGTTGATGTTCGGATTCCGGTCATCCTCAATCACGAAAACAATCGCGGTAACGACAAAAATGAAGACGACAAGATTGACAGCAGACTGAAGGATATCCTCGTTTCGACGGAACCAGCTCGACGCCTCGCGGAGCTCTTTCAAAAGGTGATAGGACCGCAAAAGGCGCAGCATTCTGACGACACGCAGGAATGCGAAGTTTTCGAAAAAGACCGGTACAAGCAGTGAAACAATTACGACGACATCGGCGAGCGACGTGAAGCTCAGAAGGTAGCGTGTCGGTGTTGCAGAGGCGACGAGCCGTGCCAGATAGTCCAGCGCCAGTATCACGGCGATTGCATAGTCAAGCGTATGAAAATGCCGTTCTGGATCCATCACCGATGACACGATGAAGTACCCGATCGTAATCAGATCGAATGCCAACAGAGCAAATCTGAAGACGCGGGCCCGGGTGGTATGGCCGTAGTAGAGTTGACGGAGGAACGTTTGAAAGACCGGTTTTTCTTCCGCCATCATCTATTCCCCGTCCTTCGTTCGCTCCGCCAAACAGGACAGCAGACTGAACCCGAAATCATCAAAATACCGTTTTCAAGCATTCGTGTAAGTCTTGCACGAAGTTGCTGCAAACAAGCTGTTTATTCTCCAGCTTTCTCGCACTAAGTTTGCGCCAAGTTCAACAGAGACCTGTTCGGTCTCAACAATTCAGGGACAGTATATGTTTGATTTGTCTGGACAAGTGGCTTTGGTTACCGGTGCCAGCCGCGGTATTGGCGAAGCTGCAGCCAGGAGCCTGGCGAAATACGGCGCCAAGGTCGTGCTTGCAGCGCGTTCCGGTGCCGACATCGAGCGCATTGCGGCGGAGATCAACGAAAACGGCGGCCAGGCAACTGCGCTGATCTGCGATGTCGCCAAGTATGACGACGTTGAAAAGGCCATCCAGGCATGCCTTGATAAATTCGGTACAATCGACATCCTGGTCAACAATGCCGGGATCATCGAGCCCATCTCCAGAATCGAAACCTCCGACCCGGAGGCCTGGAGTTCGGTCATCGATGTCAATGTGAAAGGCGTTTACAACGGGCTGCGTGCCGCTGCGCCGCATATGCTGAAAAACGGCTCCGGCACAGTCATCAATATCAGTTCGGGAGCAGCCACAGGCGCGCTGGAAGGATGGAGCCACTACTGCTCCTCCAAGGCGGCCGCCTTGTCGCTTACGCGATGCGGCGAAAAGGAATTCGGTGACAAGGGCATTCGTGTCATCGGACTGAGCCCTGGAACCGTGGCAACCCAGATGCAGGTGGATATCAAAGCGTCTGGCATCAACCCGGTAAGCCAGCTTGACCCGTCTGTTCATATCCCGGCCGAGTGGGTTGGTGAGGCCATCTGCTGGCTCAGCACGGACGCCGGCGACACTTACCGCGGCATCGACTGCTCGCTGCGGGATGAAGACGTTCGCAAGGCTGTCGGTCTGGTCTGAGGCAAAGACTGCATTTGTCGGCAGCGGGAATCAAAAGAGGGCCGCAGTGCGGCCCTCCCATGAGATCGACGTAGACCCTAAGTCCGGATCAGATCCCAGTGAAACCGTTCGACACCAGAGGCTGCTCCAGCACCGTTCCATTCCACCCAGACTTCCGGGCCACGTTCCGATACTCATTAGACATGGGCACACCTCCTTTCAGTTGTTGACGACACAAACAGTGTTGCTCCGTAATTGTGGCATCACAAGACTATTTTTTGTTCATCCTCAGAAAGAAAACCAGAATGAGTGCTGCGTGTTACCGTGATGCAACAGCGTTGTCGGCAATGGTTTGAAAGACGCCATCGAGTTCTGCAGCCAGTTCTTCAAGCGGCTTGCCGCCTTCCTCCATATACGGCGCGAAGACATAGCTAGGCGTCTTCCATGAGAGCATAGCGGTGCCATCACTGTTTTCCGTCACGTAGAACCTGATCGGGGCTTCAATTCCCGCCGCAACGGACGCCTCAAGCATTCGGATCGCATAGTCGTTGCGGTAAACGCCCATCACCCGATTGCCAGGGATCGTAAGTCCGCGGCCCTTGGCCCCGGCAGACGCGCTCGCTTGCGTAACCAGAAGCATCTTTTCCGCCTTGATGGATGCCTTCAGATCGTCAACGAGCGCCTGATAGGCTTTTGCCGTCGAGATCACCTGCCAGCCCTCCCTGGGCACAACGCTGTCGGAAAATGCCGGCCCGGCGGCAAGTGAAATCAGAAAAAAGAAACTCAGCAAGTGGCGCATGCGCTTGTTCCCCGTGATCAAGCAGTGAAAGAGGCTCAACTTATCGCGCGCACACTCACGCAAGTCTCACAATAAGGTGTTTCCCAGGCTGCGGTCGTCAATGCCGCTATTCCATCCCCAGACGCAGTCTGAGCCGGGTGCCAACGAGACTACCGGCGAATCCGAAGAGCAGCCAAAGCCAACCATGGAGAGACCCGGAGACAAGACCGCCGAGATAAGCCCCGATATTGCAGCCATAGGCAAGCCGTGCCCCGTAGCCCATCAGAAGGCCACCGGCGATCGCCGTCAGCAGGTCGCGACGGCTGAGTTGCCAGACCGGAGCAAACCTGCCTGCAAGCGCTGCGGCAATCATTGCGCCCAGAATGACGCCGAAATCCATCACCGAGGTGGTGTCACGAAGAACCGAATTTTCAAGCGCGCCCCGCTGCCAGGTCCAGTATGGCCAGGTGTCGACCGGTATCCCGACTGCATGAAACATCTTGCCGCCCCAGAGCGCAAACGCGGACGTTATTCCCCAAGGACGGCCCACCACGATAAAAGTGGCGATGCCGACCAAGGCCAGCATCACAGCGCCCAGCATCGGAGACCATGGACCTGTCACAAATGATGCGGTGCTGCGCGGTGCCGCCAACTCGCCATGCGCGTTTCGCTCGATCCGGATTGTCGCAAAGGCGAACACTCCCAACACCAGGGCCGTCAGCAGGAAGGCGCCATGGGGACCAAATTCGCGGATAAGGGACACCGCAGGCAGTCTCGGCAGTTGCCCCCAAAGATGAAGATGCGCAGTGGCCAGCACAGACCCGAGCACGAACGCCGCCAAAGTGATCATCATGCGGGTCGACCCGCCGCCCGCCGTAAACAGGGTTCCGGAACCACAACCGCCTCCCAGCTGCATGCCGAGACCGAACATGAAAGCGCCAAGAGCCGCCGCAACGCCAAAAGGGAATACAAAACCGCCCGTCGGCCACCCGAACTGAGCGCCCCAGGCAATCAGCGGAAAGGATATTGCGCTGGTCAGAAGGATCAGAACGAACTGCGCCCGCAGTCCCGCACCCCGCCTTTCCGTAACAATGCGGCGCCAGGCAGCTGTGAAGCCGAAACTGGCGTGGTAGAGCGAAAGTCCGGCAACGCCGCCGATCAATACTGCGACAGCCTGACGCAGACCGGCCTCCGCATACGAACCAATCGCTATCAAGACAAGCAGGCCGGCAGCAACTGCAACAACGGTGCTTTGCGACTTGGGTATGGTGGCGGCCATCAGATTCTGCGCCCTTTCCTTACGTTTTTTCTGCGATCCGGAGGTGCACGGACTGCCAAAAGAATGGGCTTTACCCTTGCATCAGACGCAATATCTTCACAATCCAAGTGTCTGTGACTGCTCTACACATTGCCAACACCTTTTTGTGTTTTGCAGTTCATGAGAAGGCTGCGGATTTTTAGCGGTGAGTAATCATTCAGCTGCCTGCTGCCGTTTGCGTTGACGAAAGCGACGCACGGCGGCTGTCAGCTTGGGAAACGAAAAAGGCCAAACATGCGTCTCAGCGATCAATTCGGGTACGATATCACACTGTCCGACAAGGACGCCGTTTCAGCATGGAATGCGACCGTTCTGGCCTTTCTGGCTCATGGCAAGACCACGCCTACTCATCTCGAAAACTGCCTGAGCCTCAGCCCGGATTTTGCGCTTGGCCATGCAGCGCGCGGCCTGTTCTGCATCCTTCTGGGACGCAGAGAGCTGTTTGACACCGCCCGCGAATGCCTTTCGATTGCCAAGACGTCGGCACAGAACACTCCGGTTACCGAACGCGAACGGGCCTTTATCGACGCGCTGGATGCCTGGTTACAGGGTTTCCCGACACGATCGGCTGACATTCTCGATGCCATGCTTGTACGGGTTCCGGAAGACGCTTTCATGATGAAGGTGATCCACGCGATCCGGTTTGTGCTTGGAGACGCAGCCGGTATGCGCCAGTCCATCGAGCGCGTCTTTTCCGCCTATGACGAAAAACATCCTGCCTATGGTTACCTTCTGGGCTGCCGTGCATTCTCCCTTGAAGAGACCGGAGAGTATCGCCTTGCCGAGGCGTCCGGACGCAGAGGACTTGAATTTGCCCGCGACGATGCCTGGGGCCTGCACGCCGTTGCGCATGTCCACGATATGACCGGCCGTTCCGAGGAGGGCGCAGGCTGGCTTGAGAACCATCCTGACGGATGGGCTCACTGCAACAATTTTGGCTACCATGTCTGGTGGCACCTTGCGCTGATGTATCTGGACCAGGGCCAAGCGGACAAAGCGCTGGCGCTGTACGATGCCGATATCCGCAAGGACAAGACAGACGACTACCGCGACATTTCCAATGCAGCTTCCCTGCTCGTCCGGCTTGAGCTTGAAGGCGTTGATGTCGGTGCACGGTGGGAAGAAATCGCGCAGCTTTCCGACAAGCGTGCCGAGGACGGCTGCAATGTGTTTGCCGACCTTCACTATCTGCTGGCGCTTTTGAACGGCGGGCGGCGCATGGGCGCGGACAGATTGCTGACCGGACTGAAGGAACGGGCAAAGAGCGAAACGGATATCGGCCGGGTTTCGGCTGAAGCCGGGCTGCCTACAGGCCTTGGGCTCGAGCAATACCGGAAGGGCAACTACGCCTCAGCGTTTTCCCTTCTGACGTCGGCCCGCGACAATCTTTACACAATCGGTGGCTCCCACGCTCAACGTGATGTGTTTGAGCGCATCACGATCGATGCGGCACTGCGCGCAGGATTTTCAACTGAGGCGGAAGCGATCATCAAGAGCCGGAGCTCAAAACGTGGCGCGATGGACCGTTTCGCAGAGCAGCGACTTGACATATGCAGCAAGATGCAACGTGCCGAACAGGTCATGGAAGACGAAAACCTCAGGGCTGCCAACTCCGTTTAGGCAGCAACCTGACCTGATCGGCCGAAATACTCTGGATTAGACGTGAACGCACATACGCAAACCAAACGTCCGCGCGACCCGCGACTCGACTTCTTTCGCGGGATCGGGATGTTCATTATTTTCATCGCGCACATGCCGTGGAACTGGTGGACCCTTTGGATCCCGGCACGTTTCGGGTTTTCCGATGCGACGGAAATCTTTGTTTTCTGTTCCGGGATGGCGTCCGCGCTTGCGTTCGGCAAGACCTTCGACGTTTATGGATGGGGCATTGGCGCTGCCCGTGTCGCCCAGCGCATGTGGCAGGTCTACTGGGCCTTCATCGGACAGTTTCTGGTCATTGCCGTCGGATTGGTGATGGTCCACGAAAGCGGTTTCTTGAACAGTTGCTGCGGTCTGACCCAGGACTACGTCAATTCGCTCAATCTCTGGCATCTTTACAACAAGACCGAAATTGCGCTGCCGGGACTCATGACCATGACATGGGTGCCGAATTACTTCGACATTCTGCCGATGTATGTGGTCATCCTGGCCCTGATGCCAGCAATCATGCTGATCGCGCGATATTCGGTGCCCGGAGCATTCGCGTTTTCCATCGGGCTCTGGCTTGCTTCGCAGTTCGGTTTTCTGGACCTTCCGGCTGAGCCCTGGTCCGATCGCAAGTGGTTCTTCAATCCCTTCGCCTGGCAGATGCTGTTCTTCACAGGCTTTGCATTCATGCGTGGCTGGATCCCGGCACCGCCTGTCAACCGGAACCTGATCCTGATTGCGATCGCGATCATTCTGGTCACGATCCCTTTCGCCTATTTCCGCATTCACAGCGCAAACCACCTCGACGTCGTGTGGGCACGGGAGGTCCGCGAAGCCATCCGGCCGCTCTGGGTCAAGACCGAATTCGGTATCCTGCGGTATATCCATTTTCTCGCGCTCGCCTATGTGGCCTGGGTCGCGGCAGGCGAACACGGCAAGTATCTGCTCGGACACGGCAAGCTCTGGGGCGGATTCGTGCGCGTGGTCCAGAAAGTCGGTCAGCAATCGCTTGCCGTCTTCATGGCCAGCCTCGTCATTGCACAAACCGTTGCGATCCTGCGCGACATGGCTTGGGCACGCGGTGAATGGCTGGCGCAGATCTTCACCAATTTCGGCGGTTTCCTGGCTCTCATTGCGGTCGCCTATCTGGTCGCTTGGTACAAAGGCCAGCCTTGGCGCAAACCACCTCCGTCCGTTTCGGGATCATCGTCGGACGGAAAGCCGGGATCTGCCCCCAGGGACGGAAACGCACAAAGCACTGAACGCAAGTCGTCCGACACGAAGGAACCGGCGCTGACGTAGCGAACTGCCGTATCGCGCGTGGCGGTTTGGCTGACTGGTAAGCAGCGATCCACCGCAAAATAGCCGTTGCAAAACAATGGGGCATGGTCACAAGCCCCATAGGAAGATGTCGTGTTTTACCGGGAACAACGGTACATCGCCGTTTTTCGTCGTTCTGTTTGGTTGCGAATGCGTCGCGCCGCTCGACAATGCATTGCTGTAAAGATCGAAAAGACGCTTGTTTTATTGCCCTGCCAGATCCCGGTGGCGCATCGCACTGCGGCTGCTATGCTCTGGTCCCATAAATCAGTTCAGACTTTTTGACGACGATTACGGCCAGTTAGGCGGGGAGAGACGGGCACATCATGACGCTTGAAAGTACAACGTTGCGAAAATTCCTGCTTCAGTTGCAAAAACAGGATGCCCTTGATCAGGACCTTGTCCTGTTGATCGAGGATATCGCAACCTCTTGCCGCATCATCTCACACCAGATCCGCAACGGCCCCTTTCTCGATATCCTTGGTGCGACGGAAACGTCCAATATCCAGGGCGAAACGCAGAAGCAGCTCGACGTCATCGCAAACGATGTGTTTCTCAGCCATTGCTCGAACTGCGCGCGCGTTGCAGGCCTCGTATCAGAAGAACTGGACGATGTCGTCTGGTTGAAAGACCGTCCCAAAGCAGGTGACTACCTCTTTTATTTCGATCCGCTCGACGGTTCCTCAAACCTCAATGTCAATCTCTCCGTCGGCTCCATCTTTTCGGTGGTCGAGCTCGAAGAGGATATTGAGACGCTTTCGAACGATGTGGTTCTCGTGAAGGGCACGAAGCAGATTTTTGCCGGCTATTCGCTCTACGGTCCGTCGACATCGCTGGTGTTTTCGACCGGGCAAGGCGTCAACGGTTTTACGCACAAGATGGGCACCGGAGAATTTCTGCTGACCTTTCCGAACATGCAGCTGCCGGAAACAACCGATGAATTCGCCATCAACGCGTCCCGCTGGCGTCAGTGGGATCCCGTCATCAGCCGCTATGTCCAGGAATGCATCGATGGCGAAGACGGTCCGAGACAGAAAACCTTCAATATGAGATGGACGGCCTCAATGGTGGCCGAAGTGCACAGGATCCTGACGCGTGGGGGTATTTTTCTTTACCCGGCAGACAAGGAAAACGCATCCCGGGGCGGAAAACTCAGGCTTCTTTATGAGGCGAACCCGATGAGTTTCATTGTCGAACAGGCCAACGGGCGCGCCTCCACGGGAAGGGAGCGCATTCTCAGCGTACAGCCGCAGTCTCATCATCAGAGAATTGGCGTGATCCTGGGGTGCTCGGAAGAAGTCGAGCGGATCGAATCCCATTACCGTGAGATTGGACAATAAAACCGATTGTTCCGGGTTCTTGTTGCGAACGCCGGTGTTTCCTCCGTAAACCTCTCGGCACACACGAAAACACCGGCCTCTCGACCGGTGTTTTTTCACTGGAAAATACGCAAATGGTCAGTGCAGGGATGCCATTTCGAGTTCAGCCTCGAAGGCATTGGCAACAGCGGCTTCCCGGCTGTCGGCCAGCAGGATCGGCGTACCGTCCGCGTTCTGAAGTGCGTAAAGCGTAACATTGTCGTGCAGAGGCGGAACGTCCGGGAACATTTCCTTCAGATCATCCGCCTTGATCGGCTTGATATAGGCGACATCGCCCGTACCAAGTTCCGTCAATTCGTCCGCCGACATAAATTCGGACAAAAGTGTATAGTCTGCCCAGGCCGGGCTGTTGGGATCGTGCATCAGTCTTTCTCCGTTCTCTTTGCCAACGAGGGTCTATTCGCCGCTGGAGATTTCTATTTTTCTTATCACGCGTTCCGGTTCGGGGCGCGCCAGATCGATGGACAGCAAACCGTCTTTCAGATCGGCACCGAGGATCTCAATACCCTCCGCCAAAACGAATGCCCGCTGGAACTGCCGCGCGGCAATACCGCGATGCAAATACTCACGGGACTTGTCGTCCACCTGCCTGCCGCGTATCACCAATTGGCTTTCTTCCACCGAAACATCGAGCTGTTCCCTGGTGAAGCCGGCAACCGCCAGAGTGATCCGGATGACATCTCCCTGGCCTTCCACTTTTGGAAGACGTTCGATGTTATACGGTGGATACCCGTCGTTGGCGGCCTTGGAAACACGATCGAGCACTCGCTCGATATCGTCGAACCCGAGCATAAACGGGCTGGAAAACGCTGACATGCGTGACATCCTCAAAGTCCTTGTCGAAGCGACCTTGCGCCCGGACCCTGCAAGGCATCCGGACCGGAATCCGAAGGTTCCGTTCACGATTAAATATGGAGCCTAGTTAATTTTGATTCAAGGCAAGCGCGACTTTCGCAAGTAAATCCCGTCAACAACATGGTGATTTCAGAATTCCGCCTGAAGATGCGGGTCTCTTTTCAATAACTTGGCCAGAGCCGCCAGAGCCTGGCGAACCGCTGGTTCGTGCCTTTCATCCTGGTGCATGACCAGCCATCGTTCCGTCTGCAGGTCGTCAATGGGCTCTGCGATCCGCTGAAGGTCTTGAAAGGCTTCGCCAACAAACATCGGCAACAGCATGCGCCCCGCCCCCTGACGCACAAGCGAAAGTGCGTGAACCGCCTTGTTGACGGTTACCGTGATCTCATCACCGTGATGTTCCCTGATCCAGGTCCCCGTTGGAAAATGCGCTTCGTCCTCAACGACGCCAATCCAGCCGAGCTCCGCTTCAATCCTTGCCGATTTTGCCTGATAGACGGCGTATCTGACCGTACCTATTTTCCGGCCTGCCAGCCATTCCTGCTTCGGCCGCCGGCTTCTGACACCAATATCGATCTGGCGGCGGGCAACATCGCGATTGTGCAGATCAGCAAGGAACTCGGGCACCCAGCTTGCCTCCGGAGACCAGAATTCACTGATGTTGTCCATAAGCAGACGCGCGGTCCAGTCACCTGCGGAAATGCGGACGCGGCGTCTGGTTCTCCCGCTTTCGCGCCACCTAGAGATAGACTGTGCGACTTCGTCCATGCCTTCGAGCTGAAATACCAGCTCCCGGCCGGCCTGGGTCAGGACGTAACCGCGCGCCTCACGTTCGACCAGCCTGACATTCAGGCTCTTTTCAAGCGAAGAAACGCGTCTTCCAAGCGTTGCCGCGCTAACGCCGGTTTTGTCCGCTGCGCCCGCCAGCCCGCTTGCCTTTGCAACAGCAAGAAACAAGCGCAAATCTTCCCAATCCATAGTTTGTTTCATTTTTGAAACCTCAATTTCAATTCAAAAACATACAGATATCGCTCACTCGTGCGAAATTCTGCATCAATCCTAACATTGAAATCAATTATGAGAGGAAATTGCAGATGCCAGTTCCCTATTCACTCTCGAACCTTCGTGTGTCTGATTGCGAGAAACAGCTTGTGTGGAATGACCCGCGCCGGGAGCTTTATCCATACCACCAGGAACTCTGGCCGGAGGAGGTGCCCGAACATGTCCTCTACGAACGAGAGGCACTAGAATTACGACGGCAAAAACAAATTACGCTGCTTCACGCCTTTGTCCGGTTCCGCTGGGTTCCGGTTCTTTTGGCCTTCCTTTTGAGGCCGCGCTTGCCCCGCTCGATCCTTGAAGACCCCATGAAACCCGGGCGGAACACCAGGAGTGACAAGTGCCGCCGCTGAAAAATTTGTGCTGAAACGCCTGCCGCATCCTTTTGGATGCGGCCCGTCTTCCCGTGTTATTGCGCCGTGCTATTCATCAGACGACTGCCGTGCGGATTGTCGATGACCATTTTCCAGGACCCGTCCGGCTGGCGTCGCAAAACCGAAATCGAAAGGCCTTCGCCGGCAATTGGGTTGCCTTCAGGATCCCGGCCGTTCATTCGCCAGGGAGCGATATGCACGGCCAGGTCGCCTTCAACGATTACCTCGTGTCCGGAATACGAGAACTTCGGCGAGACAGCCGCGAACTGTTCAAAGATTTGCCGTGCAGCTGCGCCGTCCGACACGGGCTCCCCCGGCTGAAACATGATGGTCTGATTGTCCTCGTAAGTTTTCATGACCGTGTCCAGATCGCCCGCTTCGAACGATCGCGTCATTGTCTGGACGAGCGCCACTACGTCTTTTTCATCCTGTGTCATGTCTCCGGTTCCTTCTGCACGTAGTGGAGTGGAAAGAGCTGAAAGGGCAATGGCAATTGCGATTGCCCCCGTGCGGATTGGACGCTTCATCGCGTGTCTCCTTCGGTTTGTCAGGCAAAGCGGTGCCAGTCCCGCCTGTTGCCAGGTTGGTTGGAAAGTCAGATGTCTGGCGGAACGGGACTAGGTCATTCCCTCACAAAATAGGCTGCGATGGCGCGGCAAACGGCGATGAGCTGCAAGGAAAGGCGCGAAAAGCGGGCTTTTCGCCCGGTTGAGCGTTTTGACGCAGCAGATCGAAGCCGTTTTTGCGTCCCTTCAGGATAAGGTGATTTTGCACGGCTACTTCGTTGCGAAACTTTGAAAACCGGGCGGTTACCAGCAGTTTCGCGCCTCGTATCCGACCAATATCATCCATACCATCGCAGTCTATTTTATGAGGGGATGACCTAAAGCGGGTGTGACAGCATGCGGGTCAGCCGGCCGCGGATGTCTTCCGGACACATCTGTCCGGGAACGGCCTGCTGCAGCTTGAACGTCTTCAGATCATCCACAACGGAAGCGATCTGCTGTTTCGCGGCAGCATAGTCGACGGATGCTCCGGCAGAATTCGGATAAGACCCGCTGCGGATCCTTCCCGATTTGAGTGCGGCCGGAAGGCGTCGCGGACAACTGCATTTGGCCTGATTGCTGACCAACCCGCAGTGCTGCGAGGTAAACGCGATCACCTCCGCTCTGGCGCGGGACAGACGCTTTCTGTAAGCGGCCGGCGTCAGCTCCAGTATCCGGGACGCTTCGGCGTGGTCCATTTCAAAAACATCACCCAGGACATAGGCCAGCCGCAGCTCCAGGGTCAGACAGAGCAGCATCGCCATCGTGCAGGAGATGCGCAGCTCATTGAGCAACAGCGCCTGATCGGGTGCGGCGGGCGGATCAGCGACAAGCCCGGTTTCCAGATCGGTAGCGAACATTTCAAATGTCAAACCCAGGTCCCGGTCACGCAGTTTCCTTGCATTGAGAATATGACGGACGGCAATCTGGTAGGCCCAGGTGGACAATGCGCTTTCGCCGCGAAATGTCGACAGCTTGGTCAGGATCTGGATCAGGATTTCCTGGGTTGCCTCGCCTGCGTCGTCCGGATTGACCAGGACCCGCATTGCCAGGCTATAGATCCGATCCTGAAGCCCCGCCAACACGTCTTCAAGGGCCTTCCGGTCACCGGCCTTGGCTGCTGTCACCGTCTCAAGGGAAACGTCACCGCTTGTCATCGCATGATCCTGTTACCTGTTGCTCTATAGTGTTAGAGGGGATGAGCGGGAAATGTGTGACATATTTTTTTGATTACCCGACGGCTTGCGCGAAGGGGCATGAAACGTCACTCTGCGCTCCCGTCTTCCACGTGCTGTCCAGACACGAGCTTCAAATGACCCGCGACGAATTCGACGCCTTTTGCAGTGAATTGACTGCCACCACCCATGTCATCCAATGGGGCAATGCCTCTGTCTGGAAAGTCGGCGGCAAGATTTTCGCGATCTGCTCCCGCTGGGGCGATGGTGATCATCAGCGCATCGGCTTCAAGTGTTCGGACCTTTCCTATTCGCTGCTGATCCAGCAGGAGGGCATGATCCCCGCGCCTTATCTTGCCCGGGCAAAGTGGGTGCAGATGGAACAGGAAGGCGCCCTTTCCGACGATGACCTGAAGGCCTATATCGTCGCCGCGCACAAGATTATCGCAGGCAAACTCACCAAAAAAATCCGGAAAGAGCTTGGCCTTGGCGCGTGAATTTCAAGGAAAGTGGCGCTCGCTGTCACTCCTGATGATTGCCGAGGTTGCCGGCATGAGCCTGTGGTTCATGTCCGCTGCGATCCTGCCGGACCTCACCCGGGAATTTCAGATTTCCGAAATGCGTCAGGCGGCGCTTTCAAGCGCCGTCCAGATCGGGTTCGTGGTCGGAGCGCTTGCGTCGGCGCTGCTCGGTCTTGCGGACCGGATCGATCCGCGCCGCCTCTTTGCCTTTTGCGCCATCGCCGCTGCGCTTTTCAACGCCAGCCTTCTGGTGGTCGAGCCGGGCGGAAGCCTTTCCATATTTGCGCGCTTCGCAACCGGCGCATTGCTCGCCGGTGTCTATCCGGTCGGCATGAAGATCGCCGTCGGCTGGGGACAGAAGGACCGGGGTTTTCTGGTCGGCACGCTTGTCGGTGCTCTCACCCTTGGCTCCGCCGCGCCGCACCTGCTGGCACTGCTGGGCGGTGCAGACTGGCGCTGGAGCCTGATCGTTGCTTCCATCGCGTCCGCGGCCGGCGGGGCCCTCTGTCTCTTTGCAGCGCTCGGCCCGTTTCATGCGAGGGCACCGCGCATGAAAATCGAGGCGATTTTTACTGCCTGGACGGACCGTAAAATCCGCTACGCCTATGCAGGCTATCTCGGCCACATGTGGGAGCTCTATGCCATGTGGGCCTGGATCGGTGTTGCGCTGACGCTTTCTTTTTCCGCTCATCTGCCCGAAAGCGAAGCCGTTTCCCTTTCACGCCTGATCGCCTTCCTGACGATCGCCGCCGGGGGCGTTGCCAGCGTTATGGCCGGCATTGTCGCCGACAGGGTCGGCAAGGCGAACATCGCGATCCTTGCCATGGTCGTCAGCGGATCCGCCGCCATCGCGTCAGCCATCACATTCGGCGGTCCGGTGTGGCTGACGATCCTGTGCGTTTTGATCTGGGGCGCGGCGATCTTGCCGGATTCTGCCCAGTTCTCCGCGCTCGTTGCCGACTACGCCCCACCCGAACAGGCCGGCAGCCTGATGAGCTTCCAGACCGCCCTCGGCTTTGCACTGACGTTTTTCACGGTTCAACTGACCCCGCTCGGGGCCGAGCTGATCGGCTGGCCGGGCATGTTCGCCCTGATGGCAATTGGCCCGGCCTTCGGGATTTTGGGCATGTTGAGGCTGAAGCGGATCGGTTGACGGGTGGCGGCAGGCTCAACGCTGCGTGGCCCATCCTTCGAGACGGACCTTCCGGTCCTCCTCAGGAAGAGGTTCTTTTCGCTGCAATCGGGTCGCAGCTGCGCGGTGAAATGGGACGGGCGTTCCCAGGTTGTCATCCCGGTTTACCGCACAAGCGGCAAGACCGGGATCCCGTAATCCGTGACGTCAGCAAAGTAAAAAGACGATCAGGCAAGCGGTTACTGGATCCCTGCCTGCGCAGGGATGACAAGCGAAAGACAGGGCCCTATTTCGCGAGATCTCAGAGCTTTTACTTCTCACTTGTTCAGGGAGACAACTGAGAGAATGAAAGCGCCGCCTGATGGCGGCCCAACCGCGCTGCCGAACCCGGAAGTAACCGGCGAAATCCACCTCATCCTGAGGAAGCGCGAGAGCGCTGTCTCGAAGGATGGGCGGCAGGCTCAGTGCTGCGTGGCCCATCCTTCGAGACGGCCCGTACGGTCCTCCTCAGGATGAGGTTTTCATGCGCTCATTTGATCTCACCCCGCAGACGCTTTCGCGGATGAAGCAAAGCCGAGATCCGGGAACTTTCACAATAAACCCAGGATCGATGAGGAAACGGGTCCCGGATCTGCGCGTTCGCTTGTCCGGGACGGCGAGAGGGTTTTCAATTTAGGCCCCATCCATCACCAGCTCGAATTCCGAAAACCCGAAATCCTTGCCGTTGATCCGGAGGCCGATGGCCTGCGTTCCGCCATAGTAGACGCGGGTGGTGATGGGCCGGATGGCGTGATCGCGAGACAAGGACGCCGTCTCGCCCGGCTCGAGTTTCACTTTCGTCCATTTGAAGACTTTCGGCGCGAGCGTCCCGTTCGCCTTCTTGAAATGGACGAGATAGTCGATCACGAGGTCCTGCGTTGTCCTGCCTGACGAACGCAGCTCAATGCCGAATGACACGGAGCCGCCATAGGTTACTCTGGGCGTTTTGATGTTTGGACCATCCACCGTGATTTCAGGCGGCTTGAGACCAAAGGCGGTCAGCGTCGCGGCATGTCCCTGTTTGATCAGCGAGCGGCAGGCATGACGCACCAGCTTTTGCCGGTTCCTGTCAGCGCCCTTCAGCCAGCGAGCAGCGATTTCCGCAACAAGGCCCGGGTGATCCTTGGCAATATCGTTGAGGTGATTGGCGACGGAGCGGCGGACATACTCTTCAGGGTCATCCTTCAAGGCTTCCAGAAGCGGCAGGGTCGGAGACGGGTCTTCGACCAGCTTTTTCAGCCGCATGCCCCAGGGAAGACGCGGACGTGTTCCTTCCGAAACGAGACGGCGGACGTGGACGCTCTCGTCTTTTGCCCAGGGCGTCATGATGGCGAGAGCTTTGTCCTGGTCCTTGTCGAGAAACGGGCGCACCTCGAACTCCGCAGTGGCCCGCTTGGTCATTTCCTTCAGGAGTGCGAAGGATTTTTCAAAGTCGCCCAGGCCATGATCTGTCACGACCATGCCGAGCGGCATCATGCCCCAGCCGCGTATTCCTTCGTCATTGCTTGCCCGGTCGACGCCCTCGTTTTCAAGCGGGTGGAGGATCGATCTCAGAACGTGAAATTTCGCATCCAGTGGCTCAGGCAGGATCTTGCCAGTCTCATCCGCGATCAGCCGGGCCCGCTGTTTCAGTTCGAGCTTGTCCAGTCCGGCCAGGATGGCAGCTTCATAAGACACGCGGTCGAATCCTTGAAGGTGCCGTTCGATGTGCAACCCCAGACATCTTACGAGGTCCGGCGAGATCTTGTTTTTAAATGGTTCCATCGTCGGTCCTTGCAGGTGGCGGTGCGTTCGCACTCTCTTTGCCAGAAGCGAAGGGTCCGTCCCAGCCTCTTCCTGCCATTCTCCTGACAAGCACCGTCAGGATAAAACCAAAAAGCCACCCCGGTTGCCCGGAGTGGCTTTTTCGAAACAGACGGCACCCTCGTTCGCCACCCATTCCAAGCCTGATGATTTTCCGTAGATCCGGCGGCCAACTGGTCACCCTTTCCTACTTTCACGACGATCACTGCCGTAAACGAATACCGTCTTTAGCGAAAACCATCTCGTCTTTCGCGTCCCAGGCGAGACCGCAGCTTTCGCCCTCGGAGGGGATCGGCAGAGCCCCTTCCTGGCGCACTGTGACGTCTTCACCATCAAGTAGTTTCAGGTGAATCAGTGTCTCTGCCCCGAGTGGTTCGGAATAGACGACCTTGCCGGCGTAGTCGGTTTCGCTTTGAGCCACAATTCGGATGTGTTCGGGGCGAATGCCGACTTTTGCACCACCTTCAACGCGCCGCCCGAGTCGGTCTGCATCCAGGAAATTGGTTGGCGGTGATCCAATGAAACCGGCAACAAATTCCGTTGCGGGATCCGCATAGACTTCCAAAGGCTTACCGATCTGATCAGCCACCCCGCCGTTCATCACAATCATCCGGTCGGCAAGCGTCATTGCCTCGACCTGATCATGGGTCACGTAAAGCGATGTCACGCCAAGATCGCGCTGGAGCGCCTTGATCTCGAGACGCATCTGGACACGTAATTTGGCATCCAGATTGGAGAGTGGCTCGTCAAACAGGAAGACAGCCGGTTTGCGAACAATCGCTCGGCCCATGGCAACACGCTGGCGCTGTCCGCCGGACAGTTCGCGCGGCTTTCGCGTGAGATAAGGCTCCAACTGCAGGATCTCCGCTGCATTCGCCACGCGCTTTGCAATTTCATCCTTCGGCACCTTCGCGATCTTCAGGCCGTAGGCCATGTTGTCAAAGACGCTCATATGCGGATAAAGCGCATAGTTCTGAAATACCATTGCGATGTCGCGGTCCATCGGCTCAACCGAGTTGACATTGCGGCCATCAATCAGAATGTCACCGGAGGTGACGGTCTCAAGGCCGGCAACCATCCGCAGCAAGGTTGATTTCCCGCACCCCGAAGGTCCGACAATCACGATGAATTCTCCATCGGCGATATCGATGTCGACACCATGGATGACCTCTGTATTGCCGTAGGACTTCCGGAGGTTTTCAAGGGTAACAGTCGCCATTCACTTTTCACTTTCCACTAGACCGCGCACGAACAGCCTCTGCATTCCGATCACCACAAGCACCGGAGGGATCATGGCCAGGATCGACGTTGCCATGATGACCGGCCAATCGGCGGTGTCGTCACCGGAAGGGAACATCTGCTTGATGCCCATCACGATCGTGTTCATGGAGGGGTCGGTGGTGATGAGGAGCGGCCAGAGATACTGGTTCCATCCATAGATGAAGAGAATAACGAAGAGCGCGGCGATATTCGTCCGGCTCATCGGCAGAAGGATGTCGAAGAAGAACCGCATCGGCTTGGCACCGTCCACGCGTGCGGCTTCGGCAAGCTCGTCCGGAACTGTCATGAAAAACTGCCGAAACAGGAAAGTCGCAGTCGCGGACGCAATCAAAGGGAGGATAAGACCCGAATAACTGTTCAGCATTCCGAAATTGGCGATCACTTCGTAGGTCGGCACGATCCGCACTTCGACCGGCAGCATGAGCGTCAGGAAGATCAGCCAGAAGAACAAGCGCCGTCCCGGAAAGCGGAAATAGACGATCGCAAAAGCCGATAGCAGCGAGATCGCAATCTTCCCGAGTGCGATTCCAAGTGCCATGACCATCGAGTTCACGAGCATCATGCCGACAGGAGCGTTCACGCCCGAGGTCAATGCCCGCGCGTAATTCTCGAAGAATTTGTCTCCCGGCAGGAGTGGCATCGGTGGCCGGACGATTGCCTGCTGATCGACTGTCGAGGCAACGAACGCCAGCCAGATCGGAAAGAAGATGAAGGCGACGCCGACAATCATGCCCAAATGCGTGAGCCAGAGGCCGTTGCTGCGCTTTTCGACCATGCCGTTTTGCTGCGCCATCAGTAGTGGACCCTGCGTTCGATGTATTTGAACTGAACCACGGTGAGGATCGAAACGATGAGCAGAAGGATCACGGATTGTGCTGCCGAGGACCCCAGATCCTGACCGACGAACCCGTCGGAATAAACCTTGTAAACAAGGATCGTCGTAGCCTGTTGCGGTCCACCGCCGGTAATCGTGTGAATGACGCCGAAGGTCTCGAAAAATGCGTAGATGATGTTGACCACCAAGAGAAAAAATGTTGTCGGCGACAGGAGCGGGAAAACAATCGTGCGAAAGCGCGTCCAGAAACGCGCGCCATCAATTGCGGCCGCCTCGATCACCGATTTCGGGATTGCCTGAAGACCGGCAAGGAAGAAAAGGAAGTTGTAGCTGATGCGTCCCCAGGCACTGGCAACCACAACAAGACCCATCGCCTCGCTGTCATTCAACACGTGGTTCCAGTCGTAGCCTAGAAGCCCCAGGTACCAGGTCACCACACCGACGCGCGTGTTGAACATAAAGAGCCAGAGGACACCGGCGACCGCGGGCGCCACAGCATAAGGCCAGATGAGCAGCGTCCTGTAGGTGCCCGACCCCTTGATCAGTCGGTCGGCCAGAACGGCCAGATAGAGAGCGACCCCCATCGAGACGACTGTGACCAGGGTCGAAAAGATCGCCGTCGTCACAAAGGACGCCCGGTAAAAGGGATCCTTCAGCAGGAACTCAAAATTGCCGAGCCCTACCCATTGCATGGACAGTCCGAACGGGTCCGGAATGAAAAGCGACTGCCAGATCGCCTGGCCCGCTGGATAGAAAAAGAAGACTGCCGTTATGACAATCTGTGGGGCAATGAGCAGCAGCGGCAGCCACATGCCTTTGAAAGTGACGCGTTTTTCCATGGCAAGACCGTGTGCCACCCCGGAGACCGGGGCGGCACGTCGTCATGATGTCACTGTGCGGACTGTTCAAAGCGCCGCAGCAGGGCGTTGCCGCGTTCCACTGCCGAGTCGAGCGCTTCCTGTGCGGACTTGTCGCCCGACCACACGCCTTCGAGTTCTTCATCAATGATGCCGCGGATCTGGTCGAACGAACCCAGCCGAAGTCCCTTGGAGTTCGCTGTCGGTTCTTTCGCGGTCATTTGAATGACGGCGATGTCCGTTCCGGGGTTCTGCTCATAAAAGCCCTGTGAGCGGGTCAGATCACCGGCCTCAGCCGTGATCGGAAGATATCCGGTGTCCTGGTGCCACTTGGCCTGGATCTCAGAGCTGGAGAGGAAGTCCATGAAAGCTGCCACGCCTTCATACTCATCAGCTTCATGGCCCTCGAGCACCCAAAGAGAAGCACCGCCGATGATCGTGTTTTGCGGCTCACTGGCCACCGCAGACCAGTAGGGCAGCGGACGCACTTCAAAATCAAATTCGGCTTCCGACTTGATGCCGGCATAACCTGCAGAAGATTCTGTGAATAGAGCGCATTCACCTGCACGGAAGTTTGCGCCACCTTCGTTCCGGCGGCCCGCATAGATGAATTTGCCGTCCTTCGCCCAATCACCCATTGCCGAGATATGAGCAACCTGCGCCGGGCTGTTGAACGCCAGCTCGGTATCGGTCCCGGCAAAGCCGTTGTCCTTGGTGGCAAATGGCGTGTCGTGGTAGGCGGAGAAGTTCTCCAGGTGGATCCAGCTCTGCCAGGCGGTCGTCATCGGGCACTCGACACCGGCTGCTTTCAGCTGATCGAGCACTTCACTGACCTGCTCCCAGGTGGACATATCGGTATCAGGATCAATACCAGCTTCAGAAAGCTTGTCGCGGTTGACCCAGAGGACCGGCGTCGAGGAGTTGAAGGGAAGCGAAAGCATGTTCCCGTCGGGGGAGGTGTAGTAGCCCTTGACCGAGCCGATATATTTCGACTGATCGAAGCCATCACCCATGACTTCATAGACCGGTTTGATTGCGCCCTTGGCGCCCATCATGGTCGCGGTGCCGACCTCGAACACCATCAGAATGTGGGGCTGCTCACCGGCACGGAAAGCGGCAATACCGGCGTTCAGTGTCTCGGAGTAATTGCCCTTGTGGCTGGCAACGATTTTATAGTCGGACTGAGACCCGTTGAAGGTGTCTACCTGCTCGGCAACCAATTCTCCCAACCGGCCTGTAAAGGCATGCCAGAAATCGATCTCGGTTTGCGCAAATGCGGAGGAGGTGCCCAGAAGGGCGGCCGCAGCGACAAGGCTGGCGACGGTCTTACGATAAGCCATATTCATTTGCTCCCATGTCGAAGGGCATTTTTGCCCCGGTCAGCAGTTGGTTTTTCCGGTACCGAAATGGCTTCGCCGGCACCTGAAACGATAACGCCTGCGTTTCGTATTGTTTTCATATGAACGTTCTATGACGCTCATATGAACATTTAATCACGCCTTAACCGCGTCCGCAAACGGGAACGAATATATTGTTCCGCGCGCCCGTCCGATCCCGGCAATTCGGGCTTCTTTTTGTGTCATCTCGATGGACAAATTGCCGTAACAACTGCCGGCCTGCGGCCTTCCAACCAGCATGCTCGCCCTTGCCGACGCCTGAGCTCGCAGAAGATTAGTCGGCTCACGTGAAGGTTCGGCGTCGTTCATATGAAAGAATAGTGACAGGTCGAAGCGTGGTTTCCAAGATTTCCGGCAGTATGTTTTTGCGTTGAGGAAACTGCAAAGGTTCGCGCTTTTTCAACCTTTAACAACGCTCTTCTTGCTCTATGTTGCAAAACATTGTTCCTTAAGCAGATCTTTTTTCGGCCGAGAAACCCTAAAACGTTCCATGTCCCAGCCCTTTTCTTCCGTTTATCCGCTCAAGAGGGCCCGCGCCCATGAAGTGTGCGGCGAAGGTGGACTGGCTTTTGCTGCGATCACGGCCGGTCAGGCGTCCGGCCCGGTCGTCTGGATATCGGAACGCTGGCGTCCCGTGGTCAATCCGGAAGGTCTTGCGCCCTATTGCGATCCTGGAAAGCTGCTGCTGACCCGTGCAGATACACCTTTGAATGTGCTGGCCAGTGCTGAAACCGCGTTGCGGTCCGGCGCCGTCGGCCTTGTCGTCGCCGAACTCACCGGCCCGATCGGTCTGACGGAAGGCAGGCGGCTACAGCTGGCGGCGGAAACCGGCGGGACCACCGCTTTGCTCCTGATCCCGGAAGGCGGCGGCAGCAATGCCGCTGAAACCAGATGGCACTGCACGGGCATTCCCGCATTTGAAGCCGCCCGTCAAAACAGCCCCAACCCGAACAATCCCGGCGCGAACAGCCCTCGTCAAAACGACCATGACTCGACTCCCTGGCGATGGTCACTTATAAAGAACAAAATAGGAACATTATCAGATTGGGTAGTGCGTTGGGATGCAGCGGCGCATCGTATCATTGTGGTTTCCGAGGCTGGCGGCTGAGCGTTCGCTCCGCGCCAATCCCATTGACGCGCCCTTTGCCCTGACCCTTTTCGACCGCAATTCGGAACGTGTCTATGATCTGTGCCCGCGCGCGGAAGCTGCCGGGCTCAACCGGGGCATGACGCTGGTTCATGCCAGAAGCTTCTGCCCGGGTCTTCTCACCCGGCCCGCCGATCCGAAGGCCGACCAGCGGTTCCTGCGTCTTCTGGCCCGGTGGGCAACCCGCTATTGCCCCTGGGTCGGGCTCGACGGATTGAATGGCCTCTTTCTCGACATCAGCGGGTCGGCGCATCTTCTGGGCGGCGAAGAACCGCTTCTCGATGATATCCGCGCCCGGCTTGCCCGGGCCGGTCTCAGCGCCCGGCTGGGCCTGGCATCAACGCCGGGCGCAGCCTGGGCGCTTGCCCGCTTTGCCGAAGGCATTGCCCAGCCAGGTGAGATCCTTCCCCGCATCGGCCCCCTGCCGCTGCCGGCGCTGCGCCTTACCGACCAGACCTGCACCAGCCTGGAGCGGCTCGGCATTGCCACCGTCTCCGATCTTTACAATCTCCCACGGGCCAATGTTGCAAGGCGCTACGACCCGGAGGTGCTGCGCCGTCTCGATCAGGCGCTCGGCGCCATTCCCGAGCAGATCTCGCCCCTGAAGGAAGATCACAGCTTCGCCGTACGCATGACGCTACCCGAGCCGATCGGGCTTCTGGACGACGTCATGGCCGGAGCGGAACGGCTGATCGGCCATCTGTGCGAACAGCTGGATACGGCCCAGAAGGGCGCGCGCAGCCTGAAGCTGACCTTCCGGCGCGTGGATCAGGAAAACCAGGCGGTTGAGTTGCGCCTGGCCCGGCCGATGCGCGACGGCGACCGGATCCTCGCTCTTTTCGAGCGCGGGGTCAGCGCGGTCGATGCGGGCTACGGCATCGACATGATCCGCCTGGAAGCCACGCAGGTGGAAGAACTCGGCCCCCGCCAGCTGACCCCGTCGCAAGCGCTGGAAAAAGACAGCCTTGCCGATCTCGTCACCCAGCTCGGCAACCGGATCGGGCTTGAGAACATCCTGCGCTTTGCCCCGGTCGACAGCCACATCCCGGAGCGCAGTTTCAAGCTGGTGCCGGCCGCCTACAGCATGCCGGTCCGCGCCTGGCCCACCCGGCGCACGCGCCCGTTGCGCCTGTTCCCCCCCGAGCCGATCACCGGCTCGGGCGTCACGCCGCCCGGCCGCTTCCGCTGGCGCGGCCGGGCGCTGACGACACTCAAGGCCGAGGGACCGGAGCGGATCACACCTGCGTGGTGGGAGGGCGACGACGACTGGACACGGGGCCTGCGCGACTACTGGCGCGTTGCCACCGGCCAGGGCCAGCGCCTTTGGCTGTTCCATACACCGCAGAACCCGGGCTGGTATGTGCAAGGGGAGTTCGGCTGATGATCTCTTCCGCTCCATCTTTTCCTTCCCGCCGTCATCCCGGCCAAGCGGAGCGCGCGCCGGGACCGGAGAGGCACGGCCGCCGCGGTTCTTCCTCTGTCCCGACCGGCAGCCTCCGGCTCCCCGGTCCCGGATCTCCGCTGCGCTGCGTCCGGGATGACGATGGAGAGAAGGAGGCGGTTCGACTGGTCTCCACCGATGCGGCCTCGAACTCACGCCGCCGTCCCGGACTTGATCCGGGACCTCTTTGTGAGAGGACCCGGAGATGGCCCCGGCTCAAGGCCGGGGCGACGTATTGGGTGTGCTCCCATTCCATGAAAGTCATCTCCGTACCCGCGAAACGAAACGTCGCTTTGGGGCGCGACCAAGCCGCAAAGCCATCGTCTCGAAAAACCGTCTCTGGAAACGAGTGGATCCCCGATCAAGTCGGGGATGACACCGGAGGAACCTACCATCCCCGCCAAGCACAAAGCGCGCCGGGACCAGAGAGGTACGGGCATCTCGGCTGTTCTTCTACTGCCCCGACCGACAGCCCCCGATGCCCCGATCCCGGATCTCTGCTGCGCGGCGTCCGGGATGACCAGGAAGAGATGGAGGCCGTTCGGATAGTGCCTGCCCAGACGTCCGGCCGAACCCGAAAACCGCTCCGCAAAATCCCCCTCATCCTGAGGAAGCGCGCAGCGCTGTCTCGAAGGATGGGCGGCATATTCAGAGCCGGGTGGCCCATCCTTCGAGACGAACCTGAAGGTTCTCCTCAGGATGAGGTCTCGGGGACAGAAGGCGGCATGTCAGTGGCACTGCCTTCCTTCGTCATCCGGACCAAGCGGAGCGCGTGCCGGGACCGGAGAGGCACGGGCGCCTTTGCTTTGTCCTGGTTGACAGCCCTCGGCTCCCCGATCCCGGATCTCCGCTGCGCTGCGTCCGGGATGACGGTGGAGAGGTGGTGGCAAGATGGCTGGTCTCTACCGATGCGGCCCCGAACTCACGCCGCCGTCCCGGACTTGATCCGGGACCTCTTTGTGAGAGAACCAGAAGATGGCCCCGGCTCAAGGCCGGGCGGCATATTGGGTGCATCTCCCTTCTGTACCCGTACCCCCAGATTAAGTCAGGGAGGGCTGCCGTGAGAAAAAGGGACATGCAATGACCTCTCATGTCTTACCGGACAGCCTGCACTGGGACGTTCCGCGTCATGCGGAGCTGGCGGTGACATCCAACTTCACCTTCCTGCGCGGAGCCTCCCATCCGGAAGAGCTGGTGACCCGGGCCGCCGAACTCGGTCTGGAGGCGATTGCGATCACCGACTGGAATTCTCTGGCCGGGGTCGTCCGGGCCTATTCGGCGCTGAAGGAAATCAGGCGTGCGGCCAACGAGGAGGGCGTGAAGATACGCTCTCATTCCCAGATCGACTCTTCGTCCCGGCAACAGACGAACGAGATCCCGCCACTCCCCGTACCGGAGGTTCTCAAGCTGCCGCGGCTGATTGTCGGTGCGCGGCTGGTGCTTGCCGACAGCCGGGTCGACTTTGTCGCCCTGCCGACCAACCGGGCAGCTTATGAACGGCTCAGCCAGCTCCTGACCCTCGGCAAGAGGCGCGCGGAAAAGGGCGATTGCCATCTGGATTTTCAGGATGTCGTAAAATTTTCCGAAGGCCTGATCTTCATCGCCCTGCCCCAGGGCGATCATGCACCGGACGTCTTTTCTGAGGCGGCTAAGAACCATATCCGGACGCTCCGCCAGGAAGTGCCCGGCCATGTCTTTCTGGGCGCCGCACCACGCTATGACGGCACCGACCAGGACTGGTTCCGGACTTGCGCGAGAGCCGCCCATTCGCTTGCCACCCCCATGGTCGCGGTCGGCGACGTCCTGATGCATCATGCCGGGCGGCGGCGGCTTGCCGATGTGCTGACCTGCATGCGTGAGGGCTGCACCATCGACGAGATCGGAACGCGCGCACTGGCGAATGGGGAGCGCCGGCTGAAGTCGGCTCCCGACATGGCCCGGCTTTACCGGCATCACCCGGCAGCGCTCAGGCGCACCGTCGAGATCGCCACCCGCTGCAGCTTCGACCTGTCCGAACTCTCTTATGAATATCCGGACGAGATCACCGATGGAGAGAACCCGCAGGACCGGCTGGAGCGGCTGACCTTCGAAGGCCTTGAGATGCGCTATCCCGCCGGCGTGCCGGAGCATGCGCACCAGCTGGCGCAGAAGGAACTCAGACTGATCCGCAAGCTCAACTTCGCGGCCTATTTCCTGACCGTCCACGACATCATCCGCTTTGCCCGCAGCCGGCATATCCTGTGCCAGGGGCGCGGTTCGGCGGCCAATTCCATCATCTGCTACGCGCTCGGGATTACCGATGTCGGTCCGGAAACGATCACCATGGTGTCGGAACGCTTCATCTCCGAACACCGGGGCGAGCCGCCGGATATCGATGTCGATTTCGAACATGAGCGGCGCGAGGAGGTGATCCAGTATGTCTATGAGAAATACGGCCGCCACCGGGCCGGGCTCTGCGCAACCGTGATCCATTTCCGCACCCGTGCGGCGATCCGCGAGGTCGGTAAGGTCATGGGTTTGAACGCAGATGTCACGGCGGCCCTCTCCGGCCAGATCTGGGGCAGCTCCAACAGCGGGCCGGACGATGCACGCATGAAGGAACTGGGGCTGGATCTTGCCAACCGGCGGGTCGCCCAGACCGTCGACCTCATCCGCGAAATCATCGGCTTTCCCCGCCATCTCAGCCAGCATGTCGGCGGCTTCGTGATCACGCAAGGGAGGCTGGACGCGCTCTGCCCGATCGAGAATGCCGCCATGGAAAACCGCACGGTAATCGAGTGGGACAAGGACGACATCGACGCGCTCGGCATCCTCAAGGTCGACATGCTCAGCCTCGGCATGCTGACCTGCATCCGCAAGTGCTTCGACCTGATCGACACCCACCACGGGCAGGAGTTCACACTCGGCACCGTTCCACAGCAGGATACCGGGACCTACGATATGCTGTGCAAGGCCGATGCGATCGGCGTCTTCCAGGTGGAAAGCCGGGCACAGATGAACTTTCTGCCGCGCATGCTTCCGCGCGAATTCTACGATCTCGTCATCGAGGTGGCGATCGTCCGCCCCGGCCCGATCCAGGGTGGAATGGTGCATCCTTACATCAACCGCCGCCAGGGCAAGGAGGCGATCTCCTTTCCCTCAAAGGAACTGGAGGAGGTGCTCGGCAAGACGCTCGGTGTGCCGCTGTTCCAGGAACAGGCGATGCAGATTGCCGTTGTGGCTGCAGGCTTCACCCCGTCGGAAGCCGACAAGCTGCGGCGCTCCATGGCGACCTTCCGGCGCATGGGCACGATTGGCCAGCTCCGGGAGAAATTCATCTCCGGCATGCTAAAGCGCGGTTATGAGCTGGAGTTCGCCCAGAACTGTTTCGGCCAGATCGAGGGCTTCGGCGAATACGGGTTTCCCGAAAGTCACGCGGCCGCCTTTGCCATGCTTGCCTATGTTTCGGCCTATCTCAAATGCCACTTCCCTGCCGAGTTCGCGTGCGCGCTCCTGAACTCCCAGCCGATGGGGTTCTATGCCCCGGCGCAGATTGTACGCGACGCGCGCGAGCATCAGGTCGAGGTCCGGCCGATCTGCGTCAACACCAGCCTTTGGGACAACACGCTGGAGCGGCGCAGCGACGGCGCGCTGGCGCTCAGGCTCGGCTTCCGGCAGATCAAGGGCATGCGCGAGGAGGACGCCGACTGGATCGTTGCCGCGCGCGGCAACGGCTATCCGGACACCGAGACACTATGGCTTCGCACCGGCGTACCGCCGGCAACCCTTGAACGGCTGGCGGAGGCCGACGCCTTTGCCGGCATGGGGCTCAGCCGCCGGGATGCGCTGTGGCAGGTGAAGACCATCCGCAGCCCGAAACCGCTGCCGCTGTTCAACGACCCGATCGACGGGGAGGCGATCTTCGAACCGGATGTCCTGCTGCCCGCCATGCATCTGGGGCAGGAGGTGGTGGAGGATTACCTTTCCACCCGCCTGACCCTGCGCGCCCATCCGATGGAGTTGCTGCGCCCTCATATTCCGAACCTGACGCCGCACGACCGGCTGGCAAAGCTGACCCCGTATGAAGCGCGGCGCGTTTCCGTTGCCGGCCTTGTCATCACCCGCCAACGCCCCGGCACGGCCTCGGGCGTCATCTTCATCACTTTGGAAGACGAGACCGGCGTTTCCAACGTGGTGGTCTGGCCGAAGATGTACGAAAAATACCGCGCCGCCGTCATCGGCGGACGGCTTTTGAAAGTCACCGGACGGCTGGAGCGCGAAGGCATCGTCGTCCACCTGATCGCCGACCATATCGAGGACTATTCCAACCGCCTTGCCCTGCTCGGTCATCCCAATGACGACATTCTGGTCGAAATGACCACGCGTGCAGAAGAAGTTCCCGTTCATCTCAAATCAGACGCCCCGAAACCACGCGCCATGCACCCGCGCGAGCAGGCGAAAAAGCTGTTTCCGAGCCGGGATTTTCATTGATGTGAGTAATGAGAGACAGCACGACTTTAAGCGAAAACTTGGGGTGAATGAAAACAAAAAATCAAATCACGAGGGTAAGACGTACCCAAAATAAAAAGAAAGATTGCAACCAGGGAATGCAGAGATGCATACTATCGATAGCGAAAATATGAGAAAACTCTTACTACATGACAATTACAACCGACACTCTTGTGAAACCTGATATGCGGGCTGTACTAAAGCGGACACACTTAAGTCGGTCCCTACATGATTTTTTGCTTCCCGTATTGGAAGCAATATCCAATGGAATACACGGGATAGAAGCACGATTTGCAACCGAGGCAGCTACTAAAGGAAAAATAGCAATAAAATTTGAAAATCCAAACGACCCAAAAACGCTAACAATTTCTATTGCAGACAACGGATTGGGATTAGATGAAACAAACTACAAATCATTTAAGACACCATTCTCTGGACACAAACTAAAGCAAAATGGTCGCGGATTTGGACGCTTTATTGCCTTCAAGGTATTTTCAAAGATCACTTATGCTACCAAATATGAATTTTTTCAGAACCAAAATCATAGGCACTTTCGTTTCGATATTTATCAGGAAAACGAAATTTCGTTCATAAACACCGAGCCGGAGATTCCGGACACAGGAGTTCAAGTCATTTACCAATCTCCAATGACGGATTGGAACGAACTCATAAGAAATCTAAAAACTAGTGATATTGCTGAGGAAATTGGCAGCCACTTTCTGCCTCAATTTCTATATGGTTGGCTACCCGAAATTACAGTCAGCTTTGACGATGGAAAGCCTGAAAACATAACACATTACTTTGGCAACATATTTAAGCTGAGCGACTCTGGAAGTTTTGAGTGTGAAGTAGAAGGTGAGACTGAAACACTTAGCTACTCGATTGCGAAAATTCCCAAAACCCGACTCTTCAAAAGCCATTGTTTGCTTCTATCGGCTGCGGACAGAATAGTTGGAAAGCCCAGGGATTTAACTAACAAGTTAGGTCAACCGCATTTCACAGACGAAAATAACGAAAAATACATTGTAATATCCGTAGTAACAGGCGAAGCATTTGAAAGCAGACTAAACGACGCAAGAACGGGAATTAATATCACATCAAAAACAATTGAAAATATTGTCTCGAGTATTTCGAAAATAATTCAGAAGGATGAAGTTGAACAAATTGAAAAAATTAAGTCAGAGCAATCGATTGACCTAAATGAAGCTCTGCGAGAAAACCCTATCCTCAGAATTGGGTTAAAGGGTCGTACTCTTGGGGAATATGTAAGTTCAAAACCCAATAATTGGACAGCAGAGGAATTCATCTCAGATCTAGCGATTGAAAGGCATCGTGCAACAAACGATTTATCAAAAGCTATTGTTCACGCAGCAAATGATGCTGAAAACTATGAGAAAAACATAAAAGAAATTGTTGGAAAGCTCGACGAGAATAATAAGGAAGCTCTTGCTGAATATATTATCCATAGAAAAAATATAATTGAACTTGTGGAGGCTGCGCGTAAATTTGGTTCAGATGGGAATCGAGCCCCTGAAGACGTAATACATGACCTCATTTTTAGGCGTTTCACGGATAGCACTCAAACAGGTTACTTCGAACACAATCTATGGCTTATTGATGATGTACTTGCATTTCTACCTTACGTCTCAAGTGACAGGACGATACACGGCGGAAGACGCAAAAAAGGGGACAAAATAACCGACATTGCGTTTTTCGATGAAAGCCTAGTTTTAGGTGATAGCGACGGAACAACGATCACAATCGTTGAGTTTAAGAAACCAAGTAGGGATGACTTTCGGTTGGGCAATGATAAGAGTGATCCGGTTTTACAGATCATAAATACTTTGGAACAAGCCACTGCAGCAGGTGGAATTAGTCGAACGGACGGTACTCATTTCAGTTTTGGCAATGTCACTAGACGCTTCGCCTATCTAATTGCAGACCACACTGCAAGCTTAGTGAAGGTATTGAGGAAGCATGACTTCAGAAACCAATGGAACTCCAAAATATATTTTAGATTTCGCGACAATGAGCAAATCTACATACAAGCATTTGGCTACGACACGCTTGTAGAAAATGCAAAGAAGCGAAATCAAGCGTTCTTCACTGTTTTGCTAGGCGAATAAACATACGAGCAGCGCTTCCCAAGCAAACGTCTGCTCGTAAGGAGGCTTATATTATAGACTAGAGCCTAAACTATCGTTCGAGAGTAAAGGGAAAGTTGTAGGAGCTTGACCCCAATAAACAGAAAACGCTGTTGTCGCTTGGGAACCATCGTTTCGTTCAGTGGAAGTTCTTCGCATTAGTCCTATCATTCAACAAACAGCCAGCGACTTTGTGGAGCCTCATTTCACGCGCCAAGCCGGCCGATCTCTAGTCAGGCGACCACTTTCAATATTGTTTTCAAAGCGGCCTCCAGTCTCCGGGGAACCATACCACCCGCACTATGTGTGCAGGTGGTAGCGCAAGACCCACTCCCCGGTAATAGGATCTTGCACCATCTGTTTCTTGCAGAACTTTTTGTAGTTGGAATCGGGATGGTGATCATAAAATATGTACGAAACATCCTCAATCAATTCAGCGTAGTTAAGGTAAGCCTCGGCTTTGGATCGCCCTCTTACTTCTCCGATTGTTCCACCCATACCTGTCCTTCAAGTTAACCATCTTTCTGTATATCAAATGGTCTCAAGAGATGAAGCTTCAAGCAGATTTATTCAAATTCTAAAGATACATACTCAAACTACGCCTCCAATTATTAATCTAATGAACTCATTAAGATATTGGCGGAAAAACCAAATACCCCAAAACAAGGACTGCATACTGACCCGCTCTAGTCTTTTCATTGAAAGCTGAACAAAAAAATCAAGCTCCCGCATAAATTCATCCCATATGACCCAAGGTAAAAATTTTTGCATTCGTATGCAAACATGTTACCCTGCCCTTGGACAATGCGGTCAACGCACGATCCAGGGGAGGAAATTGAGCAATGAAAAGAAGGACATTTCTTGCGGCGATTGCGGCCGCGAGCCTGGCAACCACTGCGCTTCAGGCAGTTGCCGCAGACTTGCCGTACGGCCTGACCGCCGGGAAACCCTATGAAGGTACCAAGCTGAATATTTTGAGCGTCGTGACGCCGCAATTCGACGGACTGATGCTGCGCGACGGCGAGTTTACCGAACTGACCGGCATTGAAACCGAATGGACCTTCATTCCCTTCGGCAGCCTGCAGGAAAAGATCAACGCCGAAGGCATCGCCGCAAACGGCACGTTCGATGTCGTCAACTATCTCGACAGCTGGGGCCCGCCGAATTCTCATTGGCTGATGCCGATCGACGACCTGATGGCCCGCGACGGGATCTCGATGGACCGCTACCCTGCGGCCTTCGCACGCTCCGCGCAATTCGAAGGTAAGACGCTCGGCTTTCCGCTGCGCGCGCACCCGCAGCTGATGTTCTATCGCAAGGACCTCATTCCAGAGCCGCCCGCGACGTGGGAAGACGTGGTTCGCATCGGCAAGGAACTGAAAGAAAGCCATCCGGACGTCGCGCCGCTCGCGCTTTATTTCAACAATGACGGCAACCGGCAGAACCTCTTCATCTGGCTCAACTTCCTGTGGGCCGCCGGCGGTGACGTCTTCAATGACGACTGCACGCCGGCCTGGACCAGCGAAGAAGCCCTCAAGGCAACCGAGGATTACATCGCCCTGCACACCGTGCACGGCGTGACCAATCCGAATTCCGTGGCCTTTGTCGAACAGGATGCCCGCCAGTCCTTCATGCAGGGCAACTCCGCAATGATCCCCGTGTGGTGGTGGGCCTATTCGGGTTTCTACAATCCCGATTCCAGCACCCTGACCAAGGATCAGGTCGCGTTTGCGGGCATGCCGTCCTACCAGGGCACCACGAAGACCTACGCGATCTCCATGCCGTTTTCGATTTCGGACTATTCGCAAAACAAGGATGCGGCATGGGAGTTCATGAAGTGGCTGTCGAACCCGGACATGGACAAGGCCAACGCGGTCGAGCGTGAGGTTGCCGGCAAGCCTATCGTCAACAACGTGGTCACGCACATCTCCTCCTTGCAGGATGCAGACGTGAACGCCGCCAACGACGGTATCCAGGCGGCGGCATGGGAATCCTTGAAGGAGTCCGACATCATGCCACAGATCGCCGAGTGGCCCGAGGTTGGCGATCTGCTCTCAGCAGCCATTGCGGAAGCCGCTGCCGGCGGGGACGTGCGCGAGCTGATGACCGGTGCCGCCGAACAGGCGACACGCGTTCTGCGTCGCTCCGGCTGCATCCAGTAAGGTCACCGGGCCCTTCCCTCTCTCAGGGAAGGGCTTGTTCTCCAATGCGCGACAACACACTCAAATACGTGCTGGTGCTTCCGGCCGTTATGGTGGTCTTTGCCACCGCAATCTGGCCGCTTATGGAAAGCGCCCGGCTGTCGGCCACTGTCGGCCGGCTAAACCGGCCCGGTTCACTCGACCAGTATATCGGGCTGGAGAATTACACCTGGGCCTTTTTCGAGGAACCCTCGTTCTGGAATTCGGTCTGGGTAACGGGTGTCTACACCCTGCTCACGGTGGGACTGACCACGCTCCTTGCTCTCGGACTTGCGCTTCTATTGGCGCCAGGCGGACGCCTCCGCTCAGGCGTCCAGACGCTGCTGATCCTGCCGTTTGCAATGTCACCGGCACTGATCGGCGTCTCCTTCCGGTTCATGTTCAATCCGGAGTTCGGCCTGTTCGACGCCTTCTTTGGCGTGGTGATGCCGCCGCTCGCCGACGTAAGCTGGCTGGCCGACCCGACACTTGCATTTGCCGTTTGCGTCATGGCCGATGTGTGGGGCTGGATACCCTTCCTGACGCTCGTGCTCATTGGCGGGCTTGCCTCGATCCCGCAGGACACGATCGAGGCCGCACAGGTCGACGGTGCTTCCGGGTGGCGGGTCTTCAGGGACATAACGCTGCCGCAACTCGGACCCGTCCTCGCCGTGGTGATCATCCTGAAATCGATCTTCTCGCTCAAGACGTTCGACCAGATCTTCATGCTGACAAATGGCGGCCCCGGCACAGCCACCCAAACGCTCAGCCACTACATCTATTTCAACGGAATGAAATACGGACAGATCGGGTATGCCGCCTCCGTCGCCTGGCTGATGGTCATTCCCATGATCTTCCTGACGTATCTCTACGCCAAATACGTGTTCCGGAAAGACTGAGATGACAGGTAAACAACGCAGGCAGTTCTGGAACGCGGTTCAACTGGCCCTCATCCTGACGGCGACCTTCGTCATGCTGGTTCCGATCGTCTGGATCTTTCTGGCGGCCTTCAAGACGCATGTGGATGTCTACCAGTTGAAGCTCTTCTTCACACCGACGCTGGAGAATTTCAGCACGGTGTTCGACGATCCATACCGGCTTGGAGAAAAGCTCATCAACTCCACGATTGTCGCACTGGTCACAGTGATCTTCGCGATCCCGATCGCGACCTGCGCGGCCTATTCCTTCAGCCGGTTCCGCCTGCGCGGTGAAACCGCAATGCTGGTCATGATCCTGGCCACGCAGTTCGTGCCGGCAGTCGTGATTATCCTGCCGTTTTTCGTAATGTTCCGCGATGTCGGGCTGCTGGACACGAGGCTGGGACTGATCCTCGTAAACCTTGCGATCGTCATGCCCTTTGCGATCTGGATGATCAAGGGCTTCATCGACGGCATCCCGATGGACACGGAAGAAGCGGCCATGGTGGACGGGTCCTCGCGGCTTCAGGTGATCTGGAACATTGTCCTGCCAATGGCGGCGCCAGGACTTCTGACCGCGGCGATCTTCTGTTTCATCATCGCCTGGAACGAATTCCTCTTCGCACTGATCCTGACGAACAAGAACGCCGTGACGCTGCCCATCGGGCTGGCTTTGTTCAAGGGCGAGGAAGGGGATCTCTGGAACCTGCTTTCCGCCGCCGGGATCATCATCATGGCGCCGATGTTCGTGCTGGCGCTGATCATCCGAAAATACTTCGTGCAGGGCATGACCATGGGAGCCGTACGCTAGATGGCAGAAGTCATTCTCAAGAACCTGACCAAGCGCTGGGGCGACTTTGTCGGTGTCGACAACCAGTCCCTGGACATTCACGACAAGGAATTTCTGGTGCTGCTCGGGCCGTCGGGCTGCGGCAAGACAACAACCATGCGGATGATCGCAGGTCTGGAAGAACCGACATCGGGTGAAATCTGGATCGGGGAGCGGCAGGTCAACGACGATCTGCCGAAGGACCGCGATGTCGCCATGGTGTTTCAGAACTATGGCCTTTACCCGCACATGACGATCTTCGACAACATCGCCTATCCGCTGAAGGTGCGCGGAACGCCAAAGGCGGAGATCCGTCCGCGTGTCGAACGGGCGGCCGCCCAGGTCGAGCTGACCCAGTTTCTGGATCGCAAGCCCAAGGCGCTGTCGGGCGGTCAGCGTCAGCGTGTGGCCCTTGCGAGAGCCATCGTCCGCACGCCCAAGGTCTTTCTGATGGACGAGCCGCTTTCGAACCTCGATGCCAAGCTGCGGGTGACGATGCGCGCGGAGCTCAAACACCTCAGCCGGGAGCTCAAGGTCACGACCGTCTATGTCACCCATGACCAGATCGAGGCCATGACGCTTGCAGACCGGGTCGCGGTGATGAAGCACGGGATCATTCAGCAACTCGGAACACCGGATGAAATCTACAACGACCCCGCCAACCTCTTTGTGGCGGGTTTCATCGGCTCTCCGGCAATGAACCTCGTGCGCGGCAGGATCGAAGGCGGGCAGTTTCTGACCGAAGATGGCGTCAAGCTCTCCCCGATCGCGTCCGAAGACCGTTCCGAGGTCGTCCTGGGTGTGCGCGCCGACGACATCAATGTCCATGAGGCTGGCGAGGGAGACATCGATGCGCCGATCTATGCCTTTGAAAACACCGGTGAAGCGTCCTTTCTAACCGTCGAATGGGGCGACCAGCGGGTGATCGCACGCGGCGACCGTCACCTTCGCAAAGACCAGGACGACGTTGTCGGCCTGAGCCTCAATCCGGAGCACCTCTACCTGTTCGACCCGAATACGGAAAAGCGTATTCGGCTTTGACAGGTGTTTTTCGTCGAAAGGCCGGTATTCACAACGTTATGCCGTCATGCCGGGGATCCGGCGAAATCCGGTTTCAAGCGCCTCGATGAAGGCAGCGAGGCGATGCGGTTGCCGGCGGGCCGGCAGGTAGGCAAGGTTTACATCGAGCGTCGCGGCTCGCCAGTGCGGCAGCAGGTCAACCAGAGCGCCATTCTCAAGTTCCTCCGCGATAAACCAGAGTGGCAGGACGGCGGCCCCGACACCGGACTGGACCGCGCGTTTGAGCGACATGATATTGTTTGTCGCGAGACTTGAGGTGACCGAGAGTTCGAAGCGTTCACCTTCAGAATACGTAAGCCCGATCTTCGCTCCTTCGAACGGGGTCAGCGTGACGAAGGGAAGCCTGGACGCTGCCTCTGGTGTGCTTGCTTCCAACCGGTCCGCGATCGACGGCGTTCCGACAATCAGTCTTTCGACATGTCCGAGCCGCCGGACGATCAGGCTTTCATCGGGAACCGGACCCACCTTGATCCAGCAATCGCACCCGACCTCGGCAAACCGGATCACTTCGTCTTCCAGACGCCAGTTCAACACGACATTCGGATGCGAAACCTGAAATGCAATGGCGATATCGGCCAGGTGAAGTTGACCCAAGGCAACAGGTGCCACGACCCTCAGCGGACCTTTCAGTATGTCGGCATCGCCCGCATGCCTTTCCTCCATCGTGTCCCAGCGGGAGATCAGCGAACGTGCATCTGACAGGACGTCCAGACCGGCTTCAGTGAGCGCGAGGGAGTGCGTGGTCCGGCGGATCAATTGAATACCAAGTCGGTCCTCCAGCTCCTTGAGCTGACGGCTTGCCGAGCCTTGCGACATTCCAAGATCGCGCGCTGCACCGCTTATGGTTCCCCGCTCAGCGATGCGGACGAAGGTTTCCAGAAGACCAAGACGATCGAGAGGCTTACTCATGCACAATACAAATAACAAATAGCTTTATAAACTGTCTACCGGATATCATCCGCTACGGCCATCTTGATCCCGACAGCAACAGTCGAACCAGGAGATTGAGAATGACCAACACCACCTACCCCATCGGCGAAGATCTGATTGTGAACCGCCTCGGTTACGGCGCGATGCGTCTGACCGGGCAACCGGGAAATTTCGGTCCGTTTCCGCACTGGGATGAAGGCGTAGCACTTTTGAGGCGTGCCGCTGATCTCGGCGTCACCTTCTTCGACAGCGCCTGGGCCTATGGACCGGAATTCGCCGACAAGATCGTTGGCGAGGCGCTCGAAGGCCGCCAGGTCGTACTGGCCACAAAGGGCGGCGTGGACAAACCTGAGCCTGGCCGCATCGTGGTGGACGGCAGCCGTGGTGCGCTCATGCGGCAGATTGATCGTGCGCTCATCAACCTGCGCCGCGACCGGATTGATCTCTTTCAGCTGCACCGGGTGGATCCGCAAACGCCGATTGAAGTGTCGGTTGCCGCACTTGCCGAAGCGCAAGCTGATGGCCGCATCGGTCATATCGGCCTCTCCAATGTATCGCGCGCGCAATTGGAAAATGCTCTCGCGGTCGCACCAATTGCGAGCGTTCAAAACCGGTTCAACATGCAGGAAACCGAAGCCGAGGATCTGGTCGACTTTACCGCAGAAAAGGGGATTGCTTTCATCCCTTACGGTCCGCTTGGCGCCAATCCGATGCAGCAAGGGGCCAAACTCGCTCCGCGCGAGGCAATTGCCTGGCTGCTAGCCCGCTCACCCAACATCGTCGTCATCCCCGGCACCACCTCCATCAAGCATCTAGAGGAGAACTGGAGCGCCTGGGACCTCGTTTGAAGCATTTGATGAAAGGACAAAAACCATGAGCACGATCCTTGGATCCGCGACAGTCGAACATGTCATGATCGGCACCGGAAACTACGATGCTACACTTGCCTGGTGGACCGAAAAGCTTGGCTTCGAAGTCGAGATTGAATGGTCGGTTCCGGAATTCCCGGGCCTCCAGCTCGCCTATCTGACAAAAAACGGATTTCGCCTTGAAATCGTCGGCAATCCGGCACGCTTCCAGGAGAGACCGGCGCCAACAGCAATCGACCAACATCTTGCGGACAGTGGTTTCAGCCACCTCGCCTTCAGGGTTGAAGACGTGGATGCCGTTATGGCCGAGCTCTCCGATAAGGGCGTTCAGACCTTTCTGCCGCCAACAAGTTTTGCCGACGTTGGCCGCCGGGTTGCCTTCGTGCAAGACAATCAGGGAAACGTCATCGAGTTTGCCGCCGACCTTCCTGGTGAGGCAGCCTGACATGCCCGCTCCCAACAAAAACAAGATGGCGGTCCTCACCTGGCTTGTCGTCTACCCGCTGATCACGACCCTCCTTGCGGTCCTGGAACCGCTCCTTTCCGGAATGCCCATGCCACTCAGGTCATTTGTTCTGACGATCATCATGGTTCCGGCAATGGTCTACCTGATAATGCCGACGGTGACGTCGAAGCTGAGTGCGTGGCTCAATTCGAAGTAATCCAGCAACAAAACGATATGTAAGTGATTTCTCAAAAATCCCGGCCAGGACCACGGTTCCGAGCCGGGATTTTGATTAAGGACGCCTTCTCGAAGTTTCAATTCACTCCGCTATACTTGTCCCCCATGGGGCAGATTACGGCATTGTTTGTACAAAAAGTCATCGACGTGGCCACGTCAGCGGACCTGCCGGGCGGCGATCGTCGTCGTGACCTCTTCCGTTCGGTTGGCATCGACAGCGATGCGCCTGTCGACCCAAAACAAATGGTGTCGGACAAGGACTACTACGCGCTCTGCGAACGTGTGACCCGGGAAGATCCGCACGGCGCGTCGGTGCCGATCCGCGTCGGCTCCTCCATGCGCTGCGACGACTACGGCGCTTTCGGTCTTGCCTGGAAATCGGCCATTGACCTGCGTGGCTCTTATCAGCGTTCCGAACGCTATGCCCGGGTGCTGACGAGCGTTTCGACCTACGCGTTTCTCGAAGAAAACGGCGCTTTTTACATGGCCCTCAACCGGGCAGGCGAGCGCCATCTCGGGATGCGCCTGTCCAACGAACAGTCTATCGTCGCCGTCACACAGATCAGCCGCGAAGTGTCACAACAGCCGTTTTCGCCGGACGCGGTCTATTTCAAACATTCCGGCCCGGACGATCTTTCCGCGCATGAAAGCTATTTCGGCTGTCCGGTGCATTTCAACGCCGACCGTGACGCCATCCGGGTGTCAAAGGACCATCTCGTTGCGCCCAACAAACTGGGCGACCCGAGCATTTCAACCTTCTTCGATTCCCATATGGAAAAGGAAATCGCGGAACTGCCGGAGGTTCAGGAACTTGACGGGCGCGTACGTAATCTTGTGTCACGTGCCTTGAGCGAGGGCGTTCCAAATGTCGCAGACGTCGCTGCCCGCCTGGGTTTGAGTGCACGCACGTTACAGCGGCGGCTCGCGGCCCAGGGCCACGCTTTCCAGGACCTTGTCGACGAAGCGCGTCAGGACCTGGCCATCCGGCTCCTCAGACGCACAGACTATGCGCTTGCCGAGGTCGCGTTCCTGACCGGCTTTGCCGAGCAGAGCGCGTTCACGCGCGCCTTCAAGCGCTGGCGCGGTGAAACGCCGGCCTCCTACCGCCGCACCGTTCAGCACGCCTGACGCCGGTCAAAGCCGGATTGGCACGGCGGGTCAAAACAGTGGCACGCGCGGTCAATACCGGAGACGGCATCTTCCCTATTCCTTGGTCATCGTTTCAACCAAGGAAGAGATCCCATGCAGACCAGACCCACTCTCATCATAGGTGCCACCGGCAAGACCGGTTCCCGCGTTGCCAATATCCTCGACCAAAAAGGCGTGCCCGTCCGGCGCGGTTCACGTGGCGCTGCCATCCCATTTGACTGGGACAAACCGGAGACCTGGAACCCGGCGCTCGAAGGCGTCATCCGCGCCTATGTCACCTATTTTCCCGATATCGCCATTCCAGGTGCCGTTGAGAAAGTCGAAGCGCTTGCAGCTTCGGCAAAATCGGCTGGTGTCGAGCGGCTGGTTATGCTGACCGGGCGCGGCGAGCATCACGCCCGGCTCGGCGAGGAGGTCATCCGCAGCTCCGGCATCGACTACACGATCGTCCGCGCTGCCTGGTTCGCGCAGAATTTTTCCGAAGGCTATCTGCGCGATCCTGTCCTGGAAGGCGTTTTGCCCATGCCAGGCGGCGACGTGTTGGAGCCGATCATCGACATCGATGACATCGCGGATGTTGCCGTGGCGGCGTTAACGGAAGAAGGCCATTCGGGCGAGCTCTATGAAGTGACGGGGCCACGCCTGATGACCTTTGCGCAGATGGCAGAGGAACTTGGAAGCGCCGTCGGGCGGCCGATCCAGCACATCCCGATCAGTTTCGAAGACTTCAGGGCCGGCGTCGCCGAAGCAGCCGGACCGGACATCGCCGACGTTTTTGAAGCCATTGCGCGCGAAACGCTGGACGGCCGCAATGCGCACCTGACCGACGGCGTCGAGCGTGCACTCGGCCGCAAGCCCCGCGACTTTGCCGAATTTGCAGCGAAGGCGGCCCAGGCCGGTGCGTGGTCCCATGCGGCCTGACCCTCAGATCACCAGGAAATCGACATGAAGACACTCATCTCAACACTGACGCTCGGCATTGCCGGCGCACTGGCGATTGGCATCGGCGGGGCAATTACGCTCACACCGGACACGTTCTTTGCGTCCTACGGGGTCGTGCTGCCGGACAGTATCGACCTTTACAGCGAGATACGGGCGCCGGGTGCCAACCTGGCCGTCCTTGGAGCTCTGATTTTTGTCGGAGCTTTCAAGGCGGAGTGGAGACATTTCTCAGCTTCACTTGGAGCTGCGCTCTTCCTTGCCTATGCGGCCGGGCGGCTGGTGAGCATTGTGCTGGATGGAACGCCTTCCAGTGCAATTCTCCTTGCCCTTGTGATCGAACTGTTGGTCGGTGGTTCCTGTGCCCTCGCGCTCAGGCGTGCAAGAAGCCGGTCAATCCGAAAAGATCACCCCCAATTGGCATAACCCCTGAACGAACCAGGCTCGAAGCGGATCGCGCACCCGCGCGCCGCTTCGGCTCATCAACGACATTGTCCCATCCGATGGCGCGGCTTTAGGAGGCATCCGGCAGCGTGTCCAGCCAGTCCAGGCCGTGACCAACCCATTCACCTGGAATCGAATGGCCGCCCTCATGCAGACAGAGTTCGAGAACACGTCCGCTCCGGCTCTTGTCCCAGCGCTCGCAGGCTAGGCGCGCGTCGTTGCTCTCAACCGGGCGGCTTTCCGCGGACACGCCATTGAGGTGTGAGAGAATGTCGAACCCTTCCGTGATCGGCATGGAATTGTAGATGCCGATCTCGTCATAGGCGACGACACCATCTTTGAGCCCATGGATATGCCTCAAGTTCACAGGACCGGTCGGACACGCTTCCGGATTGGAACGCCAGAAGCCTCCGGCAATGGGTGCATATCCCCTGAACTCATTGCCGAGGTAACAAGCAACGTTCCAGACTGTCGAGGCTCCGCGCGAGAAACCGGACGCCAGTGTCCTTTCCTCATCAACCAGCCAGCGGCGGCGAACGTCTTCCAGAACAGCATTGATGAAAGCCGCTTCATCGCGGCCGGGTTCGGCGCGCCCCTCGCCGATCTGGCGCCAGTATCCTCTCTCGGCAAACGGAGCGACAAAGAGCGCATTTCGGCTGGTCACTCCGTTGATCATCGCCTTGTTCCGGAAGGTCGCCTCCGGCGAACTGTTCCAGCCGTGGAAATAAACGACAAGCCCCAGAGGAGTCTTGCCGTCCCAGCCTTCGGGAACGGCCGCGAGATAATAACCTTCCGGCACCCCGCATGACGTTTCAGGGCCGCAGGCCAGCACCTGGGTTGGCAGAACAAGGAGAAACAGCGACAGGAAAAACGCGCGCATTCAGAAAACCTCGCTTCGGAACGCGGCGATCATTGGCCTGCAGACTGACAGCTGCAAGCCACATAACCGTGAGCTCTGCGAACCGTTACTGTCAGCGCCACCGTCGGAGCAACCCAGGCCGCTTGCACCTTCAGGACGGACGAAAAGCACTCCTGTAACCTGGATCACAGACTTTTCCAGTCACCTTACCTAAGGTCATCTCATCAGATATCGACGGAGATTGAGATGACCGAAATTACGATGAATTACACCAAGATCGAATGGACCTACGATCGCCAAAGTGACAGCAACAACGACACGTTCAATTTCAAGAACCTCTTCACGGGCAACCAGGAAGACGACACCGAGCAGTCGATGCTTGATTTTGCTTCCGATGAAAACGTCGGCAAGAAAGGCACCGACATCGGCATGGAGGAAGTGATCATTGCCCATGAACACATTGAGCGCGATCACAGCGTCGAGTTGCCAACGTTTGACGATCTGATCGGGTAAGGTGCTCCTTCTTATATTTCAGACCAGCATCTTGCAGCGGTTGGCATTGCCGAAGACTAGATTTAAGCAATTTGAGAAATACCCGGGGCCTGACGCGGTTCCGCACACATTCAATCAAAACAGTCGACAGCCAGGTCTGGATCGTCCGGCTCAGTTAGATGGCATGGGGACGCAGCCGTTCGACTTCATCCCGGTATGGCGTCGCACCTTTCGGCAGCTCGGGAATGATGATGGCGTCAGCGTAGCGAAGCTGTTTGACGAGAACGGGCACCAGCTTTTTGAAGGCGGCAAAAATCGACGGATCCGGAGCTGGAACATCGTGCTTGATCAGTTCATGCAGTTTCGGCAGATGGTAATAGGGCACCATCGTGAACATGTGATGTTCCAGATGGTAGTTCATGTTGAGATAGATGAAGCGGCTGACCGGGTTCATCAGCACCGTCCTGGTGTTCAGGCGATGATCTGAAACATTTTCCGCAAGACCCAGATGCTGCAACAGGCCGGTCATCACGTGATGCCAGGCCCCGTAGAGCCTTGGAAGGCCAATCACCATGAGCGGCAGAATCGATCCGAACCAGATGCTTAGACCGATGGTGACAACATAGATCGCAAGCCAGATGCGCGCGACCAGGAACACCTTCGAAACATAACTTTCGCTGACGAAGGTCTTTTCTTCAGGATGCAGTTTCCCCGAGGCATGGAGAAACATGCGTTTAACAAGCTGGAGCGTATCGACAATTCCGAACAGGTTGAGCACGATTTTCAGAAGATCCGGCGGGCGCATTGCGACGATTTCGGGATCCCTGCCAACGATGATCGTGTCGGTATGGTGCCGGACATGGCTCGCGCGCCAGACGACCGGATTGCGGATCAGCATGAAACTGGCGATCTGATAGACAACCGCATTCATCCACGCCGTCTTGAACGCCGTCTTGTGCCCGCACTCGTGCCAGCGCGAGTCCGAGGCGGACCCGTATAGAACACCATAGACAAGCCAGAACGGCGCCGACCACCAGGAGGGCCAGAGCCAAATGGCAATCGCACAGGAAAGTGCCATCAACCCAAGCCAGACCGCAGTGTCTCTCAACGGAATTGCATCGGACTTTTCCCGCAAACGCCTAATGTCCTCGGGAGCGACTTTCGGACGGAACCATGTCGGATTGGCGACACCATCGCGAACCGCGGCGTCTGCAGTTTCGGACGTGAGCGAATAGTCTTTCGTCATCTTGAAACGCTAGGGTATGGATCCAAAAATGAAGTTGATTTGGTTTGGATCGTTTTGGCTAGCTGTGAGGAGCGAAAGCGCGGGAAATGTGGTTCATTTTCAAGCCTTTCGCGACGCAGCAGATTGCCAAAACGGTCAAATCCAAGGGACGGCAAAATGGCTTCACCTCGCAGCGTCAGCGTGCTTGACCGGGCACAAAGCCCGCTCTTCGCGCGTTTCCTCGCGAGAATTCGCCATTTCTGCCGCCAAATCAGCTTCATTTGTGGGTCCGTACCCTAGATCAACTCGGCGAAAACGTCTACTTCAACCACGTGCATGATATCTTGTCGCGGCACGGTTCCAGGCACGTTCAAAACTGCCCAGGGCAAGTCCAAATTCTGAAACAGGGGAACCGAGATGAACCGCAGGGCCCTTATCCCGGACGGAACGCAAGCAGCTGTAAATGATCTGAACATCTCACCGGGCATCCTCTCCCATGGCCACGTCTTCGTGACGGGCATGACCGGGAGCCGCTCTGACGGATCCATGCCGGAAAATATTCAGGAACAGTTCCACCTGGCTTTTGAAAAGATAGGTTTGGTCCTGGCCGAAGGAGGACTGGATTTCAGTGCTGTTGTGGAGATGACCAGCTACCACGTCGGCCTGCGCGCGCATTTCGAAACTTTCCGTGACGTCCGTTCAGACTATGTCAGAGAACCCTACCCTGCCTGGACCGCCATCGAAGTTGCCGGCCTTCGGCGCGAAGGCGCTGTCGTTGAAATCAGGGTCGTTGCTGCGACCGCCAAAGACTGAGCCGCGGCGCGGAGGACTGTGTTCAGCAGCAAACTTGTCAGACACCCTGGTGCTCCTATCTGATATAGCCAAGAGGCGGATTAAAGGAAATCCTTTTCCGCTCATTCCGCAGCCATGTCACCTGCCGGGTTCAAGAGCAAAACACGGTCCAGATCCTTGAGAATTTTCGATCAGCCCGAAGCACAGGATCTTGGCCCCTATCTACACGTAGCTGATCGACGGCTGAACATTCTTTCTGTCTTTGACGACCTTCGATACGACCGTTCGGATGCCGATCTTCTCTCACCAGCGATGAGACAGCATGTGGCGAAGGTTCTTTCAAAACTCGAGTTCAAACAGACATCGGGCACCGTGCTGAAACACAAGGCTGCCGACCTGCGCTGTATCATGCCGAAGTTTCATGCGTTGGGAGCATCACCGTTCGACATTACGAGATACGCGGACAAGCGACCGCAGGACTTTTACGTTTTGACGCCAACGCAGACTGCTTGCCAGTTCATAGACAATTATGCGCTCGAAGAGGCTGTTGAGCTCATCAAGTCTCTGATCGTACGGCAGCCGATCAATCTCTTTCGCCTCATGGATTTTCTGGAACGAAAGCCCTCCCACGAAGCCTTTCGCGCCGCAATCGGGCACCTGAAATATGTTCAACGGATGGCTTTGCAACAAGAACCGCTGCGCAGCATGCGGTCGCTTGGTTAGGCTCCCGTCCGGCCTTTTGCCGCGTTGCACATCCGGTAGGCGGCACGCGCTCAGGTCCTGCGTTCCCATGTTGCAATCCGCCTGTGCCGCATCAGCACACCCCGGCCGAAATCGTTTCAACTCACACTCACTTGGGTGATATCGTCCGGCGAATGCCGCAATGAAACGGAGTGACCATGCCGGTTCGAAGACTACGCCCGCCGTTCAGGTTTTTGGAACGATTGAGGCAGATGCAGGAGGACGAACGGCAGCAAGCCATTTCAAATCCGTTTCTGGCACAAGCCCTTGAAAAAGAGAAAATGGAAGGACACCGGCTCGCCATCATCGCGCGGACGATCGCCCTCGGGTTGGTAGGCCTCCTCTTGCCGTTCCTCAATTTCAGTCTGAACGTGCTTTACTATGAAGCTATGCTTCTCCTGTTCATTGGCCTCGGCTGGCTTCAATTACGCATGGCAAGCGTCGGTTATTCAAAATCTGAACTCGCACTGATCTTTATCGATGTCAGTCTGCTGACAGTCCTTTTCATTACGCCGAACCCGTTCTTCGATCAGGACATTCCGACGGCGTTCATGTACCGGTTCGACAATTTCATCTATTTCTTCATTTTCCTTGCCGTTGGCACGCTTGCTTATTCCTGGCGAACCGTCTGGGCGATGGGCACCTGGGTGGCCGTTCTCTGGCTGATCGGCTTTGCGGTTGTTTCCCTGTTCGGGCACACGATCCCAGAACTCACTCAAGCGGCATCGAATGCCTTTCAGGGTCATCCGCTGGTAGATGAAGAACTCGACCCCAACAGCACGCGGCCCGGCGTGCGTGTCCAGGAAATTGTCGTTTTTCTGATCGTTGCCGGTATCCTGGCGGTGAAGGGCTGGCGTTCGAACCAGCTTTTGATGCGTCAGGCGAATATTGCTGCGGAGCGCGCCAACCTGTCACGTTACTTCCCTTCCAGCCTCGTGGATGTTCTGGCGTCGACCGACCGGGACATAGGTGCCGTCCGAACGCAGGATGTGGCCGTCCTGTTCACCGACATCGTCGGCTTTACCAAATATGCGGAGCAGCATTCGCCGGAAGACGTGATGGATCTGCTTCGGCACTATCACGCCTTTGTCGAGCGTTCGATCTTTCAAAATGGGGGAACGCTCGATAAATATCTCGGCGACGGCGTGATGGCGACCTTCGGCACACCGGAAACGGGACCGGGCGACGCCGCCAATGCCCTGAAGGCTGCCACACAGCTTATTGAAGAAACAGACCGCTTCAACCAGGCCCGCGAGGCGGAGGGTCTTGCGCCGATCAACGTTTCAATCGGTGTGCATTTCGGGCCGGTCATCCTGGGTGACATTGGCCCCTCAAGGCGCCTGGAGTTTGCCGTTGTCGGCGACACGGTCAATGTCGCCAGTCGTCTGGAAGCTTCCACCAGGGAGCTCGGCTGCAAATGCGTTGTCAGCGAGGCCTTGATGCAGCGGGCCAAACAGTCAGAAGCCGAAGACAACCCGCCTGGCAAATTCATGCCGAGAGACCCGATCAAACTGCGTGGCCGGCAAAACGAGATTGATGTCTGGACGGTGTGAGCAGCGCCTTGCTTGAAAGCCGCTGGAAAGCCGAAGCTCACCGCAGATCCGGGTAGGCCGCGCCAATCATGTGGCCGCTTATTTTCGAATAAACGCGCGCCCACGCACCTGATTGTTCCGGCGTTGCTCCGGCCTGGCTCAGCGTTGCCAGAAGCGCTGCCCCAACGGCGTCATAGTGCTTTGCCTCCACACCGTAGCCAAGGTGGCGCCGCGCGAGATTTTCCAAAATGGGAGACAGACGTTCCCAATCATTCGCCAAGTCAATGGCGACGGCGATCGTCGCACCGAGTTTGCGGCCCTGATCAGCAAGGTCGCTCGGGAACATCGACTTCAATTCCGGGTTTTCAGCAAACAGCAGGTCGTAAAAAAGCGCTCCGGTGCGATCCCTGTGTTCTGCGAAGGCAGAACGCGTCGCCCTGACATGTTCGAGATCCTCAGGTGCAATACTCATAGGCAATACCTTTTTCTCAAATGCATAAGACAACCGCCAGCGCACGCAAGGTGTGCCGGGTGGTTGCAATCAAAACGGATCATCGAACGTGATGTAGACCCAACCATCCAGATCGGCAGGTTGCGCCGGGTCCACCTCGGGTGTTTCCAGCAATTTCAGTGATGCCGCGAGATCCGTGCCACCTTCAGCATAGTTGCCATATTTGATCGGTGTGTAGTTCAAAGTCATTTCTTCGCTTCGCGCTTCTGCGGGAAAAGAGAAAACAAACGTGTCGTTAGGGTCCGCGCTGCTTCCAGGAAGCCCGCCCGCGTCATTGGTCGGATGTGGCCGGTGTGGCCCCGGCTCGCTATCATCCGTTTCAGGTTCGAACAGAAGATCATCACCAGCGGCGTGTTCCCGGCCTATGTCGCCAGCCGACGCGCCGACGATATCAACGAGGATGATTTCGCCATCGCCGCCGAGCGCGTTTTCAGAACTGGGCTCGCGCCCGTCTACAACGCTGATCGTGTGCGGAGTGGCAGTTTCAACCTTGCCAGCACCAGTCGGCACTGCGAGATCCTGACCAGCTTCAGATGCGCTGGAACCGACTATGTCGACGAGAATGATATCACCACCGCCGAGGGTGCCGCTGCTGTGGGACGCATCATCGTTGCCTCCTGCCGGCTCAGGATCCAATGGGCCTGGCTCTCCAACATCCACTTCAGGCTCGGACACTTTTTCGTCCGTTGCGGCTGTATCTGACACGTTGAAATTGGCAGAGCTGATATAGCCCCACACGGTCACAGTCTTCTTGTTTGCCCAAACGCCCGGCTCGTTCGCCTCTGGCGCGGGATCACTCTCAATTAGCATCGCATTTCTCCTGTTTTTTCCATCCGCCCGGATCGGCGGACAGGAGAATTATCGAAGATGCGCGTGTCTGCTTGATTTCCGCTGCCGAGCTCTTTTGTCTCCAACAGGTAATTGCCCGGTTTGCCCAGTCTGCGAAAAATCACTCAGATCCGGCCTGCCTGATACAGAACTGATACAAAGACCGGGTTTTGCTGACACAATAGGCACCAACGTGCACGCTATGACTGTTCACAGGAGGCGGGTTGATGTCGGTAGCCGATAGAACAGCGGATTCAGAAGCGCGCGATCGCACAGTCTGGATCGAAGACGCGTTCGATGCGCTCGATGTCGCGGCCATTGTCTTTGACGCGGAGGGCCGCTGCGTCGCTTCCAACCAGCGATATGATCGATTGTTTTTGCCTGCTGGTGCACCGCCGCGCGTTGGCGAAACGATCGGCGCCTTGACCAGACGGATTGGTGAAACCCGTCAAATCGTTCTCTTTCCCGGACTCCCTATCGAAGAAGCCGCCGTTGCGAGCGAGGAAGCGGTTCGCAGTTTCGTCCGTGACATGGAAGTCCCGCTTGCGGATGGCCGCATTCTGATCGGAGCATCCCACCCGACGCGCAGTGGCGGCTACCTGGTCACGTTTCGAGACGGAACACCCGACAAAATCGGCGAACATCATGCCATGGAGCTCCTGGATGGAGCCTTCGAGAGCGCCGAGATGGGAATGATCCTCTGGGACGCTTCTCTGCGGGTTCAACGGGTCAACTCCGCATGGTGCCGCTTGATTGCAAATGCAACGCCCGGCGACTCCGTGCGGGATCATTGGCTTGCAAGCACTCCGGTGGAGTATCTCCTGTCCTCACAACACTCCATTCAGGTCGACAAGTTCATCGCCGAAGCGCATCGGTCCACAACGCAGCGCGAACTGACGTTCGGGCAAGGGAGACGGATACAGATTGCGACCTTTCCCACGCGATCGAATGGTGTGCTCGCAACGGCAATTGACGTTACCGAAGCCCGTTCTGCAGAAGCCCGGGCGCGGGAGCTTCTGGAAGATGCGATCGAGGCGCTCGGCGAGGGTGTCGCGCTCTTCGACAAAGACATGCGGCTCAACTTAAAGAACCGCTCATTTGACAGTCTCGTGTATGGCGATCTCGATCCCGGCGCGACAGGTTCTTCGTTTTTTACCGAAATAGAGCGTCTTCTGGCCGCCAACAGGATCATTCCGCACGCAAGTGAAACTTCTGAGGATGCCGCACGCCGGATCACAAGAGCGGTACATGATCGCAAAGCCGACCTGAAGATAGGGCTTCCGGCCGGGCAGCAACTTGAAGTGTCGACTTTTTCCACGGCCCTTGGCGGTATTCTCGTTTCGGTCCGCGATGTGACGGAGAAGATGCGGGCCGAACAGGCTCAACGTGAAGCCGATGAAATGGTCAGAACCATTGTCGACGCCAATCCGACCGCGTTTTTGATGTGCAGAATGGAAGACGGAGAAATCATCTACATTTCTCCCCTGACGCGGGAACGCTTCGGCGACGCTAGGACAACGAGAAATTTCTTTTACGATCCGGCGGATCGCATCCCCTACCTCGAAGCGCTGTCGGTCGCCGGCAGTCTGGACGACTACCCGGTCAGACTGCGTGCTGTTGACGGCTCTCTCGTGCAAGGCCTGATGTCTGTACGAGTCGTGGACTATCGCGGCGACAAGGTTCTCGTTTCGTCGGTGCGAGACATAACGGACCAACTTGCAATGCAGGCAGAGTTGGAACGTCAGCGCGAGGTCGCGCATCAAAATGAAAAACTGTCTGCGCTCGGAGAACTGCTCGCCGGCGTTGCGCATGAGCTGAACAACCCGCTTTCCGTCGTTCTTGGTTATTCGATGATGCTAAAGGATCAAGTCCTCGATGCTGCCAATACTCGGCGCGTTGAGGAAATAGCGACAGCGGCGGAGCGATGCGCCCGGATCGTCAAGACCTTCCTTGCAATGGCACGCCAGCGGCCGACCGAAATTGCTCTGGTCTCGGTCAATGAAATGGTCGAACTGGCTTCGGAGGTTTCCGGATACGGTTTGCGCTCTTCAGGCGGCCAAATCGACATAACGCTTGACCCGGCGGACCCGCATGTGGCTGCAGATGCGGATCAGATTGTTCAGGTCTTCTGCAACTTGATGGTGAATGCCGAACAAGCGCTGAAAGACAATCCGAATGATGCAAGGCTCAGCATCACTGTGGGATCGGCACCCGAAAGCAATGATGTTTCGATCGCTTTCGAGGACAACGGCCCGGGGATCAAGAGCGCGTTGCGGTCTCGAATTTTCGAACCCTACTTCACGACCAAGGACATTGGCGAGGGAACGGGCATCGGGCTCGCCTTTTGTCATCGCATTATAACCTCACACGGTGGACGGATTTCCGTGGATGCCGCGCCCTATGGCGGCGCTCGCTTCTTGATCACGCTACCGAAAACAGCAACCGCAAACAATCTGAAGCCCTTGGCGCCGAGGGTCTCCAGATTCGGACCAGTTCTCGTACTCGATGACGATCCGGGGATCCGCCAAATGCTGACCAGTCTTCTTGAAGAAACGGGTTACGACGTCACGATGACAGAGAGGGCAGATGAAGCCCTGGAGATCTGCGCTCAAAAGTCGTTCGTGGCGATACTCAGCGATATGACCATGCCCGAGATGAGCGGCGACGCATTTCTTGCAGCACTTCGGGATATCTCGCCTCAAAATGCCGAGCGCGTTGCCTTTTTGACTGGCGACACGCTTTCTGAAAAGGCTGTTGCAAGGCTTGGCCGCGCGAACCGCCCTTACCTCGAAAAGCCGGCCTCACAAGAAGATGTGCTTGCGATCATCGACCAATTGGCCTCAGCCACGCCGGAGGAATGAACGTGAACGGTGCTCAAATCTTGATCTGTGACGATGAACCCGCACTTCGACGCATGGTCGCAGACTACCTGACACATCGCGGGTTTTCCTGTGAGGAGGCCGAAAGCGCAGCCGTTTTGCGGGACAAGATCAGCGATCGGACACCCGACCTGGTTCTTCTCGACATAAGAATGCCGGGCGAAGACGGACTGACCGCGCTGAGAAGCCTGCGCTCTGAGTCTGACGATCCGGCAATCATCATGCTGACCGCAGTGTCCGATACCGTCGACCGGGTTGTCGGGCTGGAACTTGGAGCCGATGACTATCTTGCAAAGCCTGTCGATCTTCGGGAGCTAGAGGCGCGGATCAAGGCCGTCATTCGCCGGCGCCAGCCGGCACCTGCAGAACAGGAAACGGCACCGGCATGCAAGCGTGTTGCGTTCGGCGAATGCCTTTTGGACCTCGAAGCCGCACATCTGACCGGTCCGGACGGCTCGCCGATCGAAATTACCGCAATGGAGTTTGCTCTTCTCAAGGTGTTTGCGACCCACAAGGGCCGGGTCTTGTCTCGCGATCAATTGCTGGAGCTCGCCCACGATCGTGGATGGGAACCCTTCGATCGTTCGATTGATCTTCGGATTTCGCGTCTGCGCCGGAAAATAGAACCGGATCCAGGCGACCCCACCGTCATCAAGACGGTGCGCGGCATTGGTTATGTGTTAGCGAACGACTGACTGACACACATCATCCAAACAGTGTTGCTTACTTGCGATCTTCGCCGCCCGTCTCGCTCGGCAATGGAACTCTTTTGAGCCCGTCTGCTTCGACGGATTGCAGCAGCTTGCCTTCATCGGCCCGAAGGCACATTTTCGTCTCCCAGTCGCAGGAAAGCCAGCGTTCTTGCCGATCCATCAGGAACAGTTTGCGCCGGCCTTCAAAGAGCTCCCAGCTCTCCACCAGACCAGCCTCATCGCCAGTCAGCAAAACCGACCCGTCGGCTCTCCAGTCCAAACCGTTGAAGATGCGCAGGTCACGGTTGAATTCACGCACCCACCATCCGTGCCTCGTCCCGTGGATCCGCGTCGGAGCATATTGTGAACCGGCGGCGATGAAGTCGCCGTCGGGTGACCAGACAATGAATTGCGGATAGTAGGCAAAACTCGTTTCCGTTGAGAGGATTTCGCCGGATTGTTTGTCCCAAACCGAAACGCGCGAACTTACGGACGTCGCGAGCCGAGAGCCGTCCGGTGACCAGGCAAGCTGCGATGTCAGATCGACACTGCAACAAAATACCTTGTCGACCTGTAAGCTCTTTGCGTCCCAGACCCTTACCGTCCGGTCGTCCGCAGCGCTTGCCAACAGTGTTCCGTCCGGCGACCAGGAGACATTTTCAACATCGTCTTCATGATCCTCGTACGAATGGAGAATTTTGCCTGTATCGGCATTGAAAATGCGCACAACACTTTCGTCACCGCCGGTGGCAATCATGGAGCCGTCAGGTGACCACGAAACCGCACGCACAGTGTCGGTATGGCTCTGAAGAAGTGTTTCCTGAGCCCCGGATCGAGCGTTCCAGACCCTTGCAGTACCATCCCACGAACCGCTCACGAGCCGCGTGCTGTCCGGTGACCAGGAGACTGCCAGGATATCGTTGGTGTGACCCCGGAGGGACGAAAGCAGGTCTCCCGTTCCCGCATCCCAGACATAGTTCACACCTTTGTCGTCCGCTGACACCAGCAACGCGCCGTCAGGCGACCAGGACATAACGCCGATTTCCTCGGTGTGACCATCGAGTACGTGCCGAACATTTCCGGTCTGTTCGTCCCAGATCACGATGCGTCCCTGGGTGTCTGCTGTTGCAGCCAGACGCGCAGCCGGCGACCATGCCACGTGATCAACAGGGTGCACGTCTCCCCCAGCACTCAGCAGGGTTTGCTGCGTTTCAAGGTCCCATATCCTGAGAGAATCGTCCGAAGAGCCGAAGGCAAGACGTGTTCCGTCGGGTGACCAGGCGAGCGCTTCGATCCAATAATCTTCAGTCACACCAGCATGGATTGACGCGAAGCTGAGCGTATCCCAAAGGCGAAGGCTGCTATTGTCGTCGCCAGTGGCAAGCACGTCGCCGTCCGGCGACCAGACAACGTTGACACACACATTTCCCGGTTCTCCGCACGTAAGGTCCGCAACGCGCTCACCCGTTTGTGCATCCAGCACACGCGCCATGTTTCCCTCAAGCAGGACCGCCACTTGCCGTGTGTCCGGTGACCAGGCGATCCCCTTGACGGCGTCATCTTCGTAGTCCGCGATCCCAAACACAGCTTCATCTTTGCCGGGGTCCCAGATCCGTGCGGTACCGTCCCTGGATCCAGTAGCCAATCTGTTCCCCGAAGACGCCCACGCCATGAAAATGACTTCGTCTTTCAATCCGGTGAGCGATCTGGCAACCGTGCCGGCTTCCACATCAACGAGCAAAATGGCGTAGCCGGTGTCGTCGGCGGAATAGTCCGTCGCCGCGATGGCCAGGTACGTTCCGTCCGGTGACCACGCGAGCGCCTGTGCAGTCGAATAGGCGGCCTCAATCAGCGTTGCTTTGTTTTCAGTCACCGACCAAACGACGAGCCCCCCTGGTATCGTCGCCGCGATACGGCTGCCTTCCGGTGACCAGGCGACGAAAGACGTTTCGGGCAGACCTCCGTCGAACACCAGCAACATCTCGCCGGTTCGCGAATCCCAAAGCCTTGCCGGTTCTCCCTCAGCTGCCGTCGCCAGATAGGTACCGTCGGGCGACCAGGCCAGATCAATGATTTCGCGCGTGTGGCCATAAAGCACCGCGCTTGCCTCTCCGGTCTCTGCGTCCCGGATCGTTACGAACGAACCCCAAGGAGCCGTCGCCACTTTCGTCCCATCTGGAGACCATGAAATGTATTCGACGGGTGCGGCCCAGTGGCCGGATAGTCCGGCAACGAAACCGTCGGACAACTCAACCTGCTGCGGAACCGGGTCTTTTGCGGGCACCTTTTCCTGTGCCGCAAGTTTTGCAGAGAACGCGATGAGGCAGAAGACGGGCAAAATGCACCAGCGCCATGAACCTTTCAGAACTGAAAGTGCACATGTGGACGTCATTGGCCTGCCCTCCATTTCTCACTCAAGAGCGCCCACAGTGACATCAGCTCCGGTTTCTTCCAAGAGTGGAGAGACTGTCTTCCCTGTCCACAAATACACCTTTCAGCTTCGATTTGCTGGCTGATAGGCCCGCGCCGCATCAGTTTCCTTGTTTGGGCTTCTGAAAGAGTGACGCTGATGACACGCGCATGGCGGGTCAAGACGCCACTGCCGCATGAACAGGTTGTAAATATACGAACAATATTCGGCAAAAACACCTGAACAATCCAGCGAAGTGTAAAAACACCTGCTAGATTTACGGATAGTTGAAAATCATTCTTCGTTTTTGTAGCTGTATTGGAACCTATTTATTTTTATCTAACCCTGTTGTTTTACACTCAAATACTGGGTTGTGAGGCAATATGGATGTATCGGCGCTAAAGAATAACTTTATGGACCTGACGGGGGATGCCGTTGCGATCGGCCATCTCGCGCCCGGTGCAAGCACCCCCATCATTGTCCATGTGAACAGATCGTTTTCAGAGTGCTTCGGTTTCGGACCCGAAGACATCCTGGGCCAGCCGATAAACAGCCTTCATTTCGATAACGCCTCTCAGCTGCTCGGCCTTGCCGGCGGTTTGAAACCGGAAGAGAGCACCCGCGCCTTTGCCGTTGATCAGGTGAAATGCCGGAGGTTGGACGGATCAGCGATGCTTGCCAGCCTTTCCGTCATTATTGTTGAAAGCGCGGAACAAGAAGGTCACTTCGTTTGTGCCACATACCGGGAGATCAGCCCACACACGCAAGCAGACAGTCCGGTTGCCGGAAAAGCTGCGTCGGCAGGCGCACCGGCGGCAGAAACGGCCTCGGCCCCTCCCGCAGACGCACCGGACTTGCGTCTGAGACAGGCATTGAGTGCTTATTCCGAACCGATCGCAATCTACGATGACGAAAGACGCCTCTATTTCTGGAACGATGCATTTGCCGCCTCGATGAGCGACGATCCCTCGGAAGTCAAAGCCGGGCTGAGCATTGAGGATGTTCTGAGAATTGCTCTTGAGAACGGTCGGTTCCCAGAAGCGCGCGGGCGCGAAGAAACCTGGCTCAAAGAGCAGGTGTTGCATGCAACAGAGACGGCGCCTGCCACTGACGTTGAAATTGCCGACGATATCCATCACCGGGTTCTGCGAAGTGCGGTCCCGAATGGTGACATGCTTGTCATCCGCTTCGACACGACCGAAATCGTTCGGGAACGCAAGGCCGCCAACCGCACGCACGCCCGCCTTGTTGCCGCACTCAACGCTTACCCAGACCCGATTGTGATCTACGACAAGGACCTGAACCTTGTGTGCTGGAACACGGGCTATGCGTCTTCCATGACCGACGATGCCGAAGAGCTATTTGAGGGAATGCATCTTCGGGAAGTCCTTCGAACCGCCGTTCGACACGGGCGTTATCCTGATGCCATGGGTCAGGAAGACGCCTGGGTTGAAAACATTATGGCGCCGGACACGCTCGACAGCGACTGGCAGGATGTCGAACTGGATGGCGATATTCACCATCGACTGTTGCGGTCCCGGTCGTCCAACGGCGACTATGTGGTGATCCGGCTCAACTCAACGGAATTCGTCCGCCAGAAACGCAACGCGGAAGCGGCGGAGGCAAGGCTGCTTGCCGCCTTGAACGCCTATCCGGCCCCGTTTGTCATTTACGATGCCGAAGACCGGCTGGTGGTCTGCAACGATGCCTACCGGCAATCAATGTCAAACAACTCCGAAGATCTGCAGGCCGGCATGCACCGGACGCATGTCGCGCGTATTGCGATCCAGGCCGGCAAGATTGCAAATGCCATCGGCCGGGAAGAAGAATGGATGTCTGACGAACACCAGGAAGTCGACGTCAGCAAACCGGTTCAGGATCTCGAACTGCCGGGAGACGTGCACCACAGGCTTCACAGAACCCGCGTCGAAAACGGCGATCTGGTGATGCTCAGGATCGATACCACAGAACTCGTGCGACAACGCCGGGCGCTGGAGGAAACGCAGGACCGGCTCTTTTCCGCCATCAAGGCCTACCCGGATCCGTTCGCAATTTATGACGAGGGACACAATCTCGTCATCTGGAACCCGGCCTACGCAGAGTCCATGTCAGACCGCCCATCCGGAATAAGTGCGGGTACGAGCCTGAAGGAACTGCTCCGGCACGCCGCGAAGTGCGGAAAAATCCCGGCCGCCATCGGGCGCGAGGATGAATGGGTCGAAGAGTATTATTCGCCAGACCTCCTGACACCGGGCATCGAGGATTTCGAGTTTTCCGGCGACCAGCACCATCGTATGGTTCGCTCCCGCACAGAAAAAGGCGAATATGTTGTCCTGCGTCTCAACATCACGGAGGTTGTACGCCAACGCCGCGCGCTTGAGCAGTATTCGAAGAGGCTCGAAACCGCGAACCAGGAAATCACCTACAAGGCGCTTCATGACGACCTGACCGGCCTCGGCAACCGGCGATATCTGACCCAGAGATTCGACGAACTCGTTGAGCGTCGCGAAGAGATCGGTGGGGAACTTGCGGTCCTTCATATCGACCTTGACCGGTTCAAGCAGATCAATGACACCATGGGACACGATGCGGGCGACAAGGTACTTCTGGGCATCTCCGAGCGCATTCGCGAAAACGCAGAGCCACAGGACGTGATCGCACGGATCGGCGGAGATGAATTCGTCGTCCTCCTCCATGTCGACGGCGACGACGACCGCCCCGAGAGACTGGCCAAAAGCCTCATAGGAGAACTGTCACGCCCCATGCGCTATGAGGGGAAAATCTGTCGGTTCGGCGCTTCAATTGGCCTCGCCCGCACGCCGCTTGCCCGTGTCGATCAGCTGCTGACAAACTCCGACGTTGCCCTCTACAAGGCCAAGAGACGCGGGCGTGGCCAGTTGGGCATATTCGACCGGTCCGATCTGGAAGAGGTGCATCGCACGAAGGAAGTCGCGGATGATCTGCTGCGCGCGATCGAGAGCGACGAATTCGAGCCCTTCTACCAGCCGCAGGTGGATGCCGCGTCGGGTGCTGTGGTGGGTATCGAGGTTCTGGCGCGCTGGCGGCACCCTGAAAAAGGCATCGTTGCCCCGGCCGCTTTCCTCTCCGTCGCAACGGATCTGAATGTCGCCGCAGACATAGATCGCATGATATTTGAGCGGGCCATTTCAGAGTGCCAAACTGCCTTCGGAACGATGTCGAATCCACCTTCGCTGTCGTTCAATGTCAGCGAAAACCGTGTCAACGACAGTGAAATCGACGCAATCCGTGCGCACGTTCAAGCCTATTCAGGCCCGGTTAGTTTTGAACTGCTGGAAACAATCTTCCTGGAAGAGCAGGACGACGATTTCCTGTTCCGGCTTAACGAGCTTCGCGATCTTGGCATCGGTATTGAGGTCGACGACTTCGGAAGTGGACGTGCTTCCGTTGTTGCCCTGCAAAGGATCAATCCGGACCGCCTGAAGATCGACAGGCGCCTCGTTTCTCTGGTGTCAGAGGGCAGCGGCGGGCTGCGCCTGCTTCGATCGATCATCGAAATCGGTCAGGCGCTCGAGCTGGGCGTGACCGCCGAAGGTGTCGAAACGCGTGAGCAGGCAGAGATCCTGACGAAACTTGGCTGTGACCGGCTGCAGGGCTATTACTTTGCCAGACCAAAAGCTTTCCCGGACCTGCTTTCCTTTCTCGAAAGCCCGGATGGTTTTGTCACGGAAGCAAAATAGAACGCAGGAGCATTCCGGGCACACGGCGTATTGACCTCCAGCTTTTCAGCAAACCCGGAAAATACGACTGGGTTGTCACCGTGATTGGGATTGACGACTGAAACTCGTTCTGGAGCTGAACTGCCAATTGCCATCACGAAAATCGTAAATGGTCGTCGTCTTGCACCAGGTCCCACCGCACGGTGTCAGCATTTCGTGAAGTCCGAACAAATCGACCCGGAAAGCCCCGTTGTAATGCGGTTCCGTTACGATCCCCGAGTAGATTTGCGGAAACGCGGTCACCATGAAAAAGGCGGCATTTTTCCGACTATCCTCAGTGGCCGAACTCTGACGGTCTATCGTTGGCGACCCCAGCATCACGCCGCAAGACCGCAGGCTGCCGTCTTCACGAAATTCAACTTCCCAGCCTGGGTGCCCTGCGGCTGCGTCTTTCTCGCTGTCGCCGGTTATGGTGATCGCGTAGGCGTCTTCATTCCAGACCTTACCGGCGAAACCGAGAACATAAATGTCGCTGCGCTCGATCTTGAACCCTTTGGGCGCGACTTGAAGCAGGTTGCCTTCGCCGCGGTAAAGAGCGCCACACAGGCGGAGCGTCACACCCATGACCGACCAGACACCTGCCAGGTCTTCGCTCGGCTGTAGGACGGAAAAGCGGCCAAGAAACGCGGCGTAGTCACCCGTACCTTCCGCGCCGAGTTCAGGCCGGTCGCGCAGCGGTTCAGGAGCAGGATTGCCGAACCCGGGCACCGTGACCGGTGCATCGCCGTTATCATCGCCAGTACTGAATCCGTCCTGCGCCGTGGCTCCGTCCGGTGCTGCCAGAATTGCAGCGAAGACAATCAATGCGGCGGCGGCGGATCGGAATTGCGGACGCCGCTGCCAAACGGTTTGCAGGTTGTCCGAAATCTGGTTACCGAGCCCCATGTTCAGCCTCTTTCCTTTGCGAAAGCATACTGCACTCCAAAGCGTGACCGCAATTCCAGGGTATGGTGCACGCGCCAAGCGCGCCTTCATGATCACCGATGCGCTGAGAAATCGTTCTGCGCCGCACGCAGCCGGTCTTAACTCAGCCATAATCCGGTTGTGTATCGAAAAACATCAACCTTGAGACAAACCCGTTGCAAGGGTGATCATCACCGCGATGCACACGCCTGCTCACTTTACAAAGCCGATTGAAGTCATGCCACTTGCCGTCCATCGTCGTCTGTTGCCCGATTGGGGGACCACTTATGGTCCTGCAGACGCGGGCCCGCATCCTGCCGTCCTTGTGTTGCACGGGTCTGAAGGCGGCCTTTCCGGATGGTCGCACAGGACCGCGGCCATTCTTGCAGCCTCCGGTTTTCTTGCCTATCCGCATGCCTATTCGAAAGGCGGCAATGCGTGGAACGCCGGTTCGATCGAAACGATCGAACTGTTCCGCACCGTCGAGGCACTTAAGAGCCTGCGTTCCTTTGCGGCCTGCAATGGCCGGGTGGCGCTTTACGGTGTTTCCCGCGGCGCTGAGCATGCCCTTCTAGTCGCGTCGCTGATGGCGCAGGAACAGCTCGAAGGCGCTGCGGATGCCGTTGCCTGTCTGGCAGCTCCCGATGTTGTCTGCGGCGCGTTCGATGCGCGCAGTTTTCGGGATGCGGGTGATCCGGGTTGGCAAGCCTGGGACCCTGCCCAGCGCGCCTGGGCATGGCGAGGCCGAAGCGACAATTTAATGCCAACGACACCCATCGCGGTTGAAGACTTTGAAGGTCCGCTGTTTCTAGCCGCAGGCATGAAGGATCAGACCTGGTCTCCTCAGATGACCAAACGGCTCGAGGCGCGGCGGCGCGATCATGGGCTTGGTGTTGAGGCGCATTACTACATGGACGAGGGGCACGTTCCGGGCAGCGAGGGAGAGAACGAGCACCATCGCCTGCTCATCGATTTTCTGGAACGGACCTTGCGGGATTGAAAGCGATCCGGGTATCGGCGCCATAGGTGATCCGCAACAACCTGCTCACTGTTTCGGCGCTCGTTGCAGGGCCAAGCGTTCCCGGTTCAGCGTGTAAATACCCGTTGCGACGATGATCATGGCGCCGAACCAGGTCCAGGCATCGGGAAACTGACCGAAAACGACAAAACCGTAAAACGTTCCCCAGATCAGCAATGTGTATTGCAAAGGGGCGACGACGACCGCCTGCGCAGCGTCCAGTGCCATTATGACCAGTGTCTCGCCGCATGCGGCAAGGACAGCCATAGCAACAAGAAGGATGATTTCGGTGGTGCTGGAGGGGGGCTCCCAGACAAACAGCATCGGGACCGTCAGCAAGGCGCAGGAGACAATCGCGGTGTAGGCGACAGTTGTCCCGGCGCTGTCACCGCCGGCCAGAACGCGTGACAGGATCTGCCGAAGTGCGAATGCGGAAGCCGCGATCACCAGCAGGCCTGCCGCGGGATGCAGGACACCGAGGCCCGGCCGGATCACGATCAGTGTGCCGATGAAGCCGATCAGAACAGCACTCCATCTCCGGATGCCGACCGGCTCACGCAGGATCAGCGCACCCATGACTGTCACCATGAAAGGAGCGACGAATGTAATGGCGACCGCATCCGCAAGCGGCACGAATTTTACGCCGATAATGAAAAGTGTCGCCGAGACTGCAGCCAGAGCTCCGCGCGCGATCTGAAGCTTCGGATTGGCAGAAACGAGTACGGACTTTCCCTTCAGGCTGATCAAGAGGAAGACACCGAGCAACAGACCCAGCTGGCGGCACCACACAATCTGGAACGGATGGATCGTATCGGTGAGGAACTTTGCCATGGTATCCACGGCGGAGAACATGAACATGCCGGTCGCCATGAGCATGATGCCGCGCATCGTGTCCGAGTGCCGTCCTCCCGATGGGGATAAATGTCCGTTTGACGTTGCGATCTTGCGCCTCCATTGACCGGTCCGATCCATGGAGCCGTCGTGAAGTGATATCCGGCAATGACGGATCCGTCCATCGTGACCTGACGACCGGGCGTCGTGGCACGATGTCAGCCGGTATCCGGATGCCCCTTGAACTGCCGGGCATCATCGCAGATTGCGGACCAGGCCGGTTTTTCCGCAACGAACTCATGGAATGAATTGCGGACAATCGGGTCGTCATCGAAACAATGGGCATTGATCGGAAAACTGGCTTCCGGCGACAATGGTTCGCCCAAAGAGGTCCCACATTTGCGGCAGAAAGAGCGAACGAACGTGTAGGGCGCTTCCGGTTGATAGCACTCGATTTCAGCTTCACCGCTAACGAGTTCGAATTGATCCCTCTTGACGAAGACGAAGGGTGACGCGCCAAGTTTTCGGCAGCGCGAGCAATGGCATGTCCCCATCATCCCCGGCGTTCCTGAAACGACAAAGCGGACCGCACCACAACAGCAACTTCCTGACAGTTTCACGACGCTCTCCTTGTCCGGGTGGTGATGTTCCTCATTTAAAGGCACCATGCTGACAGCGTATTGTCAGCATGGTGTCAGTATCTGAAACGGGGGGAACATGAGGCGCGCCGACAGACTGTTCGAACTGATCGAGATCCTGCGCCGTGCGAAGAACCCGATCGCAGCTTCCACAATTGCGTCAGAGCTGGAAGTGTGCAAGCGCACCGTTTATCGCGACATCGCCACGCTTGTTTCACGCCGGGTTCCGATCCGTGGGGAAGCTGGTGTGGGATATATTCTCGAAGCCGGATTTCACATGCCGCCGCTCATGCTGACAACCAACGAAATTGAAGCGGCAATCCTGGGTGCACAATGGGTGCAGACACGGGCTGAACCCGAACTGCAAGACGCGGCCACAAGCCTGCTTACGAAAATCGAAACGATCCTGCCACGGGAGTTCGAGAGCCTCTTCCTTGCACCGGCAACCAGTGTAGCGCCTGCCGACCTTCCGCCTGAAGTTCTGAGTTCGGCCGAGATCCGCGCTGCGGTTCGGCAGAGAAAGAAGCTGCGCATAAGGTACGAGGACAATAACGGAACCCTCAGTGAGCGGACCATCTGGCCCATTCTCCTCGGATACAGAGATCACGGAAGGATCATTGCAGCGTGGTGCGAGTTGAGAGAAGATTTCCGATACTTCCGGACCGAAAGGATCATCGAGGCTGAGCCGCTAGAGGAGACCATCCCCAGGCGACAGGATCAGCTGCGTGCCGACTGGAAGCACGCGATGGATGCCGAGCGTGAACGGTATGAGGATCCGGCGGACGAAACCGATTGAGACAGTCCTCCTTCGCGACGTGCAAATGAGGACGTTGCCGCACACGAACAGCCTTCGCGTGCGACAAGTCCTTTCTGGCGCCCCTAACCCCGCAGCCGGTGATGCAGGATGATGGGGACAGCGAGTTCCTCCTCGTCGGAGAGGTGGCGGTCGAGAAACCCTTCGATCGTTCCCGCCAAACCATGAAGCTGACCGGCTTCTTCAAGGGCCTGATGTTCATCCAGCTGGATCAGCTGGATCGCACGATTGGCCGTTTCAGTGAACCGGTCCAGCACGCGATCCAGTTCCTTGTGATCTTTTTCCAGGATTTCCAGGCCTGCATCAAATCGCGGGTCGGCAGCGGAGAGTTCTGGAAAGTAATTCCTGTCTTCCCAGGTGTGGTGTCCGTGCAGGTTCGCGACAAGTGCATTACCGTAGTAGGAAAGCCGGGCGGCGAAATCGTCCGGCTCCCTCGACCTGTCCAGATAATGCTCTGTTTCCAAGCGCACCAGCTCGCCCAATTGGCGGAACATCTGGTGCGCGCCAAGCCAGTGCCGGGTTTTTTCCTTGAAACCCGGATGCGCTTCCCAACTGTCGCGGGGATAATCGCTCAGAAGGACGCGCATGGTTTCGGGCATATCGTGGGTACGGATGTCGAATTCCTGTGTCATCGCCATCTCCTTTCCGAGCATATGTCGGATGGGAGGGCATCCGTTACCAGTCGCCTATGCGCATTGCCGTTATGCATCAGGAGGTTAGCGGCAGTTTGACCGCCGCGACAATGCACCAATCAGTTCATCCCTCACGCCGTGGTTTCCCGGTCACCAGAAAGATCGCGACCAGGATAACCGCGAGGGCCGCCAGTTGATGCGTCATGATCGTCTCCGAAAGCACCGTCACGCCGATCAGCGCCCCGCCGACCGGGACAGCAAAGTTGACTTGCGACATGCGCGTTGCCCCGAGGCGCGGCACAAGCTGGAAGTAGATGAGGGTCGCGAGCGCTGTTGAAAACAGCCCGAGATAGACAACGGTGCCGACCGAGGTGGCGTTCAATTCGACCGCAGCCGGATCTATTCCGGAAAAGACTGCCATTGCGGTAATCGCACCGGCCGCAACAATTGTCGAACCCGCTGCCATTTCGAGTGGCGCTCTTTTGACAAAGCGTCTGACATAAATCGTGGTTACGCCGTAGCAAAGAGCTGCGGCCAAAATCGACAGCTGCGCTGGAAGGTCACCCCCAAGCTGCGCAAGCGCACCTGGTCCGACAAGCAGGACGATGCCGGCGATGCCGCAGACCAAGCCCAGGACGATCCGGCGCGTCAGCTGCTCATCGGCAAAAACGAATGACGCCATAAACACAGTCGTAACGGGTGCAATGCCCATCAGAATGGACGCCAGCGCGCTGTCGACCGTCTGTTCGCCATAGGAAATCAGCAAAAACGGAATGGCGCTGCCCAGAAGGCCGCTGACCCCGTAGTGCATCCAGTCTTCCAGCCTGCCGGACAGACGCATACGGCTCATCTTCAGCACAGCGTAGAGAAAGAAGGCACCAATCAGCAGACGCCCGGCGACAAGAAGAACCGGATCGAGGGACTGAACACCGATCTTGATCGCCGTATAGGAAGAACTCCAAAGCGCTGCAAGGACCAGCCAAAGGGCGATATCGGAAGGGCTCGCATTTTCTTTCACTGTCGGCTCCTTTCTTTGCTACTATAACAGTAGCATACATTGCTACGTTTTTAGTAGCAAGCACAAAGGAGCAGGTATGGCGGACAAGACACCGAAGCCGGATCTCCCGCAACCGGGCCAGCCGGTGCGCGGCTCGAAGACGGGACAGCCGATCATGGTCCTGTTTGATCTGATAGGACGCCGCTGGTCGATGGGTATCTTGTGGAACCTCAGCGACGGCAACCGCACCTTTCGCGATCTGCAGGAAAGATGCGGGTCCGCCTCTCCGAGTGTTTTAAACACACGCCTGAAGGAGTTGCGCGCCGCAGGCCTGGTCTATAACGCGGAGAACGGCTATGCCCTGACAGATGACGGCCGTCAGCTTTTCGACCGGCTGGAACCCCTTGGAGACTGGGCGATGGACTGGGTGGAAAAACTGCGCTGAGCGGCGGCAAGCGTTTAACCAGCGTCGCCGACACTCAAGCGTGGCTCACAAGAACTCAACTATTCCGGTGGCAATGTCATAAACGCCTGCGACAGTCATGAGTTTGCCCTTGTCGTGCAGACCTGCCAGCACCGGTTCTGAGGCAGACGCTTTTTCTGCGTTCAGCTTCGCATTCTGCGCGATCGCTGCTGAGAGAAGATCCGCCGGATCTTGCTGCATGACATCATAGACGGCCGGACGGATGGCCTCGACCAGGCTGGGCAGGTGGCCGGGTGGAAGCTTTCTGTCCTCGACAGAGGTGATGGTCGCATCAACGGCTCCACAAGCTGTATGCCCGAGGACGACGATCACCTGGACGCCGAGCACGGCGGCGCCGAATTCAAGGCTTGCAAGACCATCTTCATTGATAAAATTCCCGGCAACGCGAACGACGAAAACATCGCCCAATCCCTGATCGAAGATGATCTCGGGAGCCACTCGGGAATCCGAGCAAGCGACAACTGCGGCAAACGGCCTTTGACCTGCTGACCGCTTTGCCCTTTCCAGCGAATGGTCCGTATTGACCGGCGCGTTGGCGACGTAGCGGGCGTTCCCCTCCTTCAAGAGCTGCAAGGCTTCTTCGGGCGAGGTCGGCGCTGCCGCGCTTCCAGGATCTGATACGGTCTGCGCCAAAGCTGCAGGCGACAACAGCGCACCTGCACCTGCCATTCCGATAGCAATCGCGCTTCTGCGAGAGATTTTCGCTCTTGTCTCATCGCCGCACATGAGATCTCCTCCTTCGTTTGCCAGCCAGATCGACACGTTTGAGCACGGACCGGATTGAAGCCTGCATTGGCTGTCGATCAGCTTAAACCGACCGCGTTTTCAGTCTTCAAGGATGACGTGCGGCACGAAGCGCGATAGGTCCTGCGTCACCGGATGACGATCTTCCCGGATACAGATGCCGGAGGCAATGCCGCCAACAATCCAAGACCCGATCATTGCATAGTCCTCGCCGAATTTCGGCGGCTCCTGGTAGGCTTGAAGAATGTGCCCTTCCTCGCCGTAGTGCCCCGGCGTCGACAGTTCGTTGTCTTCGACGCCGCGCACCGTGATGTTGGCTCCTTCCCGGCTGAAGAACGGTTTGCGCACATGCGGCTCTTTCAGGATCTCCGGGGTCGCGTCCTCTTCAAAACAGGCAGGAAGGAGGTTTGGATGTCCCGGAAACATTTCCCAAAGCAAAGGTAGGATGGCCTTGTTTGACAGGATCGCCTTCCAAGGGGGTTCGAGCAACCGCAAGGGCGAACCGGGCAGAAAGGGTCCGTATTCCTCGCGGAACATATCCTCGTAAGGGTAAAGCTTGAAAAGAGCGTCGATGACGAACTCGTCGCTGTCCGCGAAACGCCCCTTATCGTCGACACCAATGTCTTCAACGGCAACGAAATGCGGGGTGAGACCGGCCTGTCTTGCGCAATCCTCCAGATACCTGACCGTTGCCCGGTCTTCGTCCTGATCCTTGGATGACGCGAAATGGATATGATAGCCGGGTGCAAACATGGCGGCAAAGCGTTCGATCAGCCGATCCTGAACGGAATTGAACTGATCCGCTTCTTGCGGCAGGACACCGGATGCAATCTGCTCTTCCAGCCACATCCACTGAAAGAACCCGGTTTCGTAAAGCGCCGTCGGCGTGTCGGCGTTGAACTCCAATAGCTTCGCGGGGCCGGTCCCGTCATAGAAAAAATCAAATCGGCCATAGAGCGAAGGTTCAGAGTTCTCCCAGGAACTTCGGATCCAATCATGGTACTGCAACGGAATGGCTATCCTGCCGAGCAAATCGGCATCTCGGACCACACGGTCTACCAGATCCAGGCACATGCGGTAGAGATCCTGGGACGGATCCTCCAGATCCCGTTCGATTTCCTCCAGAGAAAACACATACGCCCGGCTCTCGTCCCAATAGGGCGCCCCGTACATAGTGTGAAAGCCGAAACCGAGTTTTTCGGCCTGCTCTTTCCATCCCGGCCTTTCCGGAACCGTTATCCGTCTCATGCGCGGACAGTCTGGTCTTCAGAGTTTTGCCAGAAGCGCAGCGACGTCATTTCTTTCCGGGCTTTCCAACGCCCTTATCTTGGCTTCCAGATCCGCTCCGCTCTCCAGCCGCGCCTCTTCATCAGCAGCTTCAAGCATCGCTTGCTGCTCCGCCTGCCTCTGCTCGAGCCGGGCCAGGCTGTCGACAGCGCTGGCAAGCTTTCCGTCTGACGCCGTGGTGTTGGTGGAAGCTGCCTTTTGAGCCTTGATCAGCGCTTCATTGGCCTTGGCGCTCTCCATCTTGCGCTGGAGCGTTTCAATCTTGTTTTCAGACTGACGGATGGTGCTGTCCATCCGTTCCTCGGTCGCCTTGTACTGGTCGAACAGTTGTTGGTCGGCCTCGACCTTGTCGCGAAGCTTGAGGACACTCTTGATGATTTCGATAGCAAGCGGTTCATCGCCCTGTTCCTTGGCTGTTCTGGCGGCCTCGGTCCGGCGTTCGACTTCACCCATCACCTCGGCGATGGACTTTTCCTTCAGCTTGCGATTGGCGGACATACGCGCCTTCTCGTCCTTGGCGGCGGCGATTGCCTTTCTGGCCTCGCGCACTTCCTGCTCAAGTATCGTCATGAGATTGGCGTCCTGAACGGCTTCCCCGGCCCTGTTGGCGTGGCCCTTGAACGCGGTGATCAACTTGCCCCAAACACTCATATCTCTGTTTCCCGTTTCAATCCGAAAGGCAGTTTTCAGGCCGCGTTCGTGCGCGGGCCGACATCTGCGGCCAATTCAAGCGCACAGTTGGCAATCGTGCGCACTTCAGTCTCGACCGATGCCAGGGTGGAACGAACCGACATTGCGCCGAAAAGCTCGTAATACTCTTCGCCGTCGATGTCATCGATCGACAGGGCACAGAGCGGCAACAGCTTTTTGTGGTTTCGAAGCATCATCGCTTCAAATGCGACCGGATCATCCTGCAGGGCGCGCGGCCACAAAACGACCGAAGTGAGAATCTGTGTCTCGCCAAGGGTCATATAGAGCGTAATTTCACCGGCCGACTGGAGCTGGACTTCAAGAACATCCGGCTGCACTTCATTCACCGTGCAGCGGATCTCGTTTTCACCGAATGAAGCGGACTTTTCCAGTGCTTCCTTCAGCTCGTGCAATGACCAGGGGGTCTGATGCGCGCTCATTCATTGGCCTCCAGTTGACGGCCGGGCCCACAACCCAGCCTCGAACAAGTAGAAGTGAACAGGTGCCGTTTCAAGCGATTTTTCCGCGCGATAACGCGATTTGACAAGGCCGCCTGCTCTGGCCACAGTACTGGAGCGATTCAACCGGGGCAGAATCCATCCGTGCCAATTATTCAATTACTCATTTCGCGGATCTACCAGCACGTCATTGAGCTTAAGCTCTGGCTGCTTGCGACGCTGATCTGCGCTTATCTGCTCATCTCATGGGCCTTGTTCGCGCTCGCAGGCGAGAGCGGACTGACATCAAACCCGCTCACATTCATCTATTTTGCCGCCACAACGGCCTCAACCGTCGGATATGGCGATCTGTCACCGGAAACAGATGCGGGCCGTATGGTCGCGGCCTTCTGGTTTTTTCCCGGCGCACTGTTGATTTTCTCAGCCGTTCTTGGCCGCCTGACCGGCGTACTGGTGGAAGGAGTTAGGCGTATGGCCGACGGAAACGGAAACTACGAGCGCGTGCAAAACGCGACTGTCATAGTCGGGTACCACCGGGACAAAACCCCGCTCATGGTGGAAAACCTGATCGCGGGACAGGATGGCGACGACAAGATAATCCTGCTTGCGACATCCAAGAACGTCGACATTCCCGAAGGCATCCGCCTGATTCGTGCGGACCGGCTTGACGCGCTGCAATCTCTCAAGCGTGCCGCGATTGCCGGAGCGCAAAAGGTTCTTGTTTATGCAGGGACCGATGCAGAAACGTTCAACACCTGTCTTGCCATTCGGGAACTGAACACCGACGTCCACATCGCCGCCTATTTCGAGGACCGGGATACCGCAAGGCGCGCCGGCAAGCTGGCGAACATAGAACCCGTTGTTTCAAATGCGTGCGAATCCCTCGTGCGTGCAGCACAGGATCCAGGTGCCGGCCAGATCCTCATGGCCTTGTCGACTGCCGGTTTCGGGGCAACAATCTACTCGGCAATCGTCGAAGCCGACGGGACCACCGGAACGGCATCCATCGACACGTCGTTGAGCAGCTCCAACGGCACTCTGATCGCTGTCAGGCAGCCGGGCAACAAGGACTTCCTGTTCCGTCCGTTCCCAAAGGAACTGGCTTCAGGTGGGTCCATCTATTATCTTAGCAACGAGCGACTGAGCGCGAGTGACATCTCCAATGGCCTGGAGGGGGCAAATGTTCGGATCACTATTTAAGCGTTCAAAGGAATGGCTGCCGCCCGAAATCCTCGGACTGACGATCGGACGCGGCATTACCTTTGATTCGATCGCGCTGCGCCTGCTTCCCGCTGACAGTCTCATTGAAAGACCGGACACAACGCTGATGATCACCGCACAAGGGCATTGTGACCTTGGCGAACAATCCCACATGCACCGGTTTTATCCCGATGATGACCGATTTCTGGTGCAGATCCAGGGAGGTGACGGCGAAGCAGACACGCGTGTCGATGAGGTGATGCTCTGGTATTTCTTCGATGTTCAGTATCCGACAAACGACGCTGACTGGAGCCGGTACAAGGATGCAATTCGCCAGACGACCTATACCCTGCCGTATGATGGCAAGGATTATCGGTTCGAACGCGCGTGGTTCGACACTTCGTCCGCCCCGGAAGACCCAATGACCTATTGGGAAGAGATCTGCGACGACCGCTCCGGTGGCGGTCGACGGCGCATCTTTCAAACCGCAATGCTGTTTGCAAGGCCGCTCCAGGACGGACGGGACGAAATGCTTCTCGTCAACCTGGAAGAACCCGACAATGCAGAACGCAGCATTGCCTACATGATCGGTTTCCCGCTCGAAGAGCACAATTTTTCTGTCTAAGTCCATTACCGGAGATCACCAATGGCTGACCTACAGGCATCCCTAGCCGGCATTATTCCCTTCATTGCCTATTTCATTGCGGCAATTGCCATGTTGCTGATTTTCATGAAAATTTACACGGTCATGACACCCCATGACGAAATGGCCCTGATCAAGGAAAACAACGTCGCTGCGTCGCTCGTGTTCAGTGCAGCGTTTTTCGGGTTTTCGCTGCCGCTGGCGAGTGCTGCCGCGAATTCGGTCAACATCATCGATTTCATCATCTGGGGTATCATTGCCTGCGTCGCACAGTTGATCGCCTACCAGATCTTCCGGCGCTTTTACCCCAAGATCACGTCACGCATCGAACAGGGAGAGATTGCGATCAGCACGAAGCTTGCTGCGATTTCCGTGACAGTTGGACTGCTCAACGCCGCCTGCATCACCTACTGACCGAACCCGAATTGGCTAACCAATGGTCGAACCCATCGGTTCCTGAACTTTCCAATTTCATCAGACCGCACTTCCGGTCGGGAGAATTTTCATGAAGCGTTCCAAGTCAATCAAACTGGTGGTCATGGCAACGACATCCGTCACGCTTGCCGGGTGTTCTCAAGAGCCTGACGTTGAAGGACGCGTATACAAAAGCGAAGCGGAGTGTGTTGCCGACAGCTATGTCGCCGATGAAGTCTGTGCGACCGCGCTCGCAACCGGTGCCGACATCCACAAGGCCTCCGGGCCGCGATACGCCTCGCCGACGCTCTGCAGCGAACAGCACGGCAACAATGTCTGCGTCAGTGAAACGACAAACCAGGGGACCTACTATACACCGCGTCCGTCCGGATATTTCCTGGCAGGGGCCCTTACAGGTGCTTTGACGAACGAGCTTCTGCGGTCGAACGTAAGACCGGTTTATCCGGAGCGCGGAAGCAGCCGCTACTACACCTCACGTGGCTACTATGTCGGCAGCTATGGCGGCGGCAGCTGGCGCACCTACAATGACGCCGTCAAGAATCCGCCCAGCCCGGCGCGTGTTCAAACACGCACCTCCATTGCGTCACGCGGTGGTTTTGGCAGCCGCTCGAGCTTCGGTTCCAGAGGCGGATAACAGCTACGGGGTCCTTCGCGCGTCTCCGAGGCCCCGTTAAACAATCGAAACGAAACGCTTCAGAGCTAAAGCGCCTTCATCAGATCTGCAATTTCCGTTCGGAACCAGATATGGGCAGGATCGTTGTGCCGGCGGGGATGCCAGAGCATATCGACCTTGAAACCCGGAACGTCGAACGGCAATGGCCGGGAAACCGTCGTCTCGCGATAAAGCGATGCAAGACGGCCCGGGACAACACATAGCGCGTCGGACTGCGCGACAAGGGCCGGTGCCAGCAGGAAACTGGGCAGGGATACGCTCACGTGCCGGCTTGCGCCCAGCCGGGAGAGCGCTTTATCGACCGCTCCGACAAATCCCCCTCCTTCCGGTGAAATCAGGACATGCCGCGCAGCGCAAAAAGTGTCGAGTGTCAGGTTTAGGTCGCTGAGAGGATGGCCAGAGCGCATGATGATGCAGAACGTTTCCGACAGCACAGTTCGAGACCTCGCATCCGGCAGGTTCATTCCGGTCACGAGCGCAAGATCCGCAGTATCCCCTTCCAATGCTGCCCACATGGATCTCGGTTCGAACGGCAGGAAGGCCAGCCGCGCCAGCGGTGCGGATGACCTTACCCGCTTTTCCAATCGGTTCGCGACAATCGCGTGGACATAGTCCGTTGCGATCAGACGAAACGTCTTTTGTGTCGTTGCCGCGTCGAACGCATTGTTTTCACGAACAAGCGCGTCGAGATCCTGAAGGTGTCTTCGCAGGTCGCCCTGCAGCGCACGGGCCCGGCTTGTGGCGACCAGATGACGCCCAGAAGGTGTCAGAAGCGGGTCATTGAACAGGTGTCGCAGCCTCTTGAGCTGAGCTGACATGGCCGGCTGACTGATGCCGAGGCGATCGGCTGCGATCGAAACACTCTCGTGCTCCAGCAGGGCATCCAATGCCATGAGAAGCCCCAGGTCTCCCTGCTTCATATCCATTTTAGTTATGCCTAGCATACAAAATTGAAATTTCAATTATGAATGCTTCACCGCCAAATTCAAGCCAGCACCAAACATAGGAGAGAGCCATGAAAATAGGCATCATCGGTTCCGGCGGCATGGCAAAAGCGCTGGCCGGCAAATGGAGTTCCAAACATCAGGTCATGCTGTCAGGCCGCGACCTTGAGAAGGCATCCGGCGTCGCAGCGGAGATAGGCGCAAGCGCAGGCAGCGCACAAGAAGCGGCCGGCTTCGGAGAGGTGGTCGTTCTTGCGACACGTTGGGAGGACGTCTTCAGCGGTATCGACAGCGCCGGAGGCCCCGATGCTTTTCAAGGCAAGGTCGTCATCGACATCAACAATCCGGTCAGCATCGAAACCTTCTTGACGACGCGTGAAGATGACCGGTCGCTGACACAAGCCATTGCCGACCACCTTCCGGGCGCACATGTCGGCAAGGCTTTCAACATGGCACAGGTAGCCGTTTGGGAAGACGAGGACATGACGTACGACGACCGCCAGATGGTCACATTGTACACAGCTGACGAAAGCGCCGACAGCGTGATTGCGGAACTGATCCGGGATGTCGGCGCAGACGCGCTGCGTCTCGGCGGGAACGAGCATGCCTACCAGTTGGAGGCTGCGGCCGCGATCGTCATCAAATTTCTGTTCGCCGGTCGCGATCCGCAGACCATCTTCAATTTCATCCAGCCTGAGGTCAAAGCCGTCCGCTGAGGCTGTTCGGCGGTCCGGTCGCGGACCTTCGCTCGGGCAAGACGGCCGCATCCGTTCGCCCAACCCTGGAGCGCAGGTAGCTGCTCCACGTGTCCGCATCTTCAAATTCCCAAGGTGGAAGGATATCCGGTCCCAGTTTTTGCCGTTCCAGGAGTTCTTCCTCGCTGATGCTGCTATCGATCAGTCCGAGCTCCTGGAACAGGCCGACTGAAGCGCCAGGCACCCAGCGACGCAGATCATACCAGGGTACGGTTTCCCGAAGACGTGGGCTGAGCTTTAAAAGCGTCGTGAAACAGCTCTCTGAAATCGTCGAATAGAATTGAGGGGTTTCGTGAAGGCCTGCAACAAACTCAAGGAGGTTTTTCAGATAGGCCCGCCCCTCTTCACCTGTTCCCTGCAAATCGAAGAAAAACAGATCGTTGGGTGGAACCCGTGCGAGCCGCTTCCACAAAAGGTCCCTTTCGGTGCCCAGTACGGGGTAAAGCTGATCGTGTTTGAAAAATCCGGCAACAGCATCAAAGGTGTCCCAGCTGGTCCTCCGGGCCTCAAACGAAACGGCCAGATGATCGCCGTTTGAGAAGGCAAAACTCATCATGACGTGGACCGTTGCCGCGGAATTGCCAAATGGTTGGTAGATCAGTTCAATCCCGCTCAACGCGCCAAGGTCGAAGGTTCGCGTCGTCCAGCGAGGTCGAGCCGGTTTGCCAATCTGATGGACCGCATCGCGGAAATTGATAATTTCAACGCGATCTCCATCAAACTTCACATCCACAATACGCTCGTGCAGCGGCACGAAGCTTTGCGGGTAAAGCTCCTTTTGAGAATAGGCCACAAAGAACAGCACGAGGGCGCCGATCACCGCAACCCGGCGCCAGAGCCTCACTGTTCCGGGCACAAACCATAATCCGGCAAGAACCGGCACCGCGCAGACTGAAAGACCTGTGCGCAGCCAATCAGGCCAACCGAGCCAATAGTGACTCGCGGCGGCCATGAAAGCTGAAGCCAGGATGACAGAGAGCCCGGCCAAGAAACCCGATAGACGCGTAAAGGTTATTTTCATGGCCTCTCATCCCATGACCTTACATCGCGCGATCGCCCGGCAACGGATGAGGCTGTCATCCGAGCGCCAGGAACCATTGAATGATGAAAGCGTTTGCCAGATCGACAAAAAACGCAGAGATCAGCGGCAGGACAATAAAGGCCAGCGGAGACGGCCCGTATCGTTGCGTGACCGCCTTCATGTTGGCAATTGCGGTTGGGGTCGCCCCGAGCGCAAAGCCCGCGAATCCGGCAGACAGCACGGCAGCAAAATAATTCCGTCCCATGACCCGGAAAACGATCAGGACGATGAATAGGGTTGCCGCAACCGCCTGCAGGACCATCGTAACCGCAAGGACACCCGCGCTTCCGGCCAGGGTCCAAAGTTCCATGCTCATCAGGGACATCGACAGGAACACAGACAGGCTGAACTCGTTGATCAGATCCATCGACTGAGTTCCAGCCGGGGATTTCGCTTTTCTGAAAATTGCCGGGACGAGATTTGACAAAACAATACCGGCAATCAGGCAGGGCACGAACAGCGGCAGTTTCAGGCCTGCGGTGAGCAGGCTCTCATGGGCAGAATAGCCAATCACAATGGCGACGTGGATCCAGAGGATGCACCGCATGATTTCGACATGATTGATCGGCGCGCGTGTCTCGTCAGTCGCTGCAGCTTCATGTGTCTCGCCGCCCTCTTCGCCTGTTGGTGCGGCGCTCTTGTTTTTGGCGATCAGGAACTTGGCAATCGGTCCACCGAGCACACTGGCCAGTATCAGCCCCACTGTTGCGGACGCGATGCCCAGCTCAGCCGCGCCGGTCACATCATATTGCGAGGCAATGGTCGGGCCCCAGGCAATGGCGGTCCCGTGGCCCCCGATCAGCGATGCCGTGCCCAAAAGAACACCCGCCTGCGAAGGCAAACCGAACAGCAGCGCACCGGCCGAACCGACGATATTCTGCACGATCATGAAAACCAGGGTCAGTCCCAGCATCACCGCCAGTATGGGACCACCGCGGGTCAGATCGGCGACACGTGCGTTGAGGCCGACTGTTGTAAAAAAATAGACCAGGAGAAAGTCACGAACCGAGAGATCATATTCGATCGTCCGGCCCGTGGCTGCAACGACCAGAAGTGCGCAAATGGCCGCTGCAAGGCCTCCGCTGACCGGTTCTGGAATGCTGTAGGACGACAGGATCGTGAACTTCTTTGTGAGCCGTGCGCCCAGGAAATAAACGATGATGCCCAAGGTGAAAGCTGCAAAGCTGTCAATGACAATCGGATCTGCAGCAGCCAGGGGATCCATGGGCTTCTCCGTTTGATGACCGTTCCCGCCGCTGGTTCACGCGTTCCTTTTGAACCCGTTTGCCCCCAAGCCAGCTTGCCGGTCGTGAACTCCATTCGTCTTTAAAAGACATCGTAGTCCATCTGCAAAAGCAAGACCAAGACCTTCCAGGTGTCTCATCGGACATTGCTTTCCGTTGGCGATGCTGGACACAAAACGCCACTTCGCAACTACAATCGCTCCTTAGAACCGTTCCGCTGCCTCCAATGCGCCCTCCAGAAATCCACCGTTCTCCGGTGCCGTTTCCGTTCCCGAAAAGACGACACGTCCCTGCCAGGGATCCGCATCCAGAGTAATATTTCGATATCGAGGATGGCCGGCCAGATCGGGCATATCTGATGACGTCGCGGTCGCGGGTTCCTTCGCCCAGTTCACCAGATGGACAAGAAGCGGGTGTGCAGCCTCCGGCCCGAAGAGCTCTACCAGTTGCGCGATCGCATCGCGGCGGAGCTGCTCATCATCACTTTTAGCACCGCCGCGGCCAGGTGCGACAAAGCCGAAAAGCGCTCCTTCGACGGCAGCGTCGATATCCGATGAGGCGTCGTGGATTTCAAAGAGCGGACCGCGATGACTGATCGCATCTCCCGATAGACCATTGCCACGCCAGAACGCGCGCTCATAGATCGCAACGATTTTGGCATGACCGGCCATCCAGGTCGGCACTTCATTCAGCCTCTTTGAGAAAACGTCAGTCAGGGCTGGGCGAAACGCAATCCGAGCCGCAACCAGGCGCGGAGGCATGGCCAAAACAACCCGGTCGGCAAGAAATCCGAAAGCGCCATCAGGCCCCGATCCTGTCACCAGAATTCCGTCCTTCGATGCCTCGAGACCACTGACGGCGTGTTTGAGACAGACAGCATGCGGCGGCAAGTCGGCAGCCAGCTTGTCGGTCAGCCGTGCAAGGCCGCCCGGCAGCCTCAAGGCTTCGCCCATGGTCGCGAAATCGACATCCCGCCGGATGAGACCGTTCTGATCCTGGAATACGAGTTTTCCAGATGCATGCTGGCGCATGAGCGGAAGGTCGAGATCCGCAACGAGCCTCAACATCCGCGTGTTGTGAGGCCAAACCCATGCAGGTCCGAGATCGTAGCGCACATCGTCCGAGACTGAGCCCGGCAGCGAAAGAATGCGGCCACCGGCACGGTCTCGCGCTTCAAAGAGCTTGACGCTCCCGCCCTTGGAGGTCAGCGACCGCGCAATGGCGAGGCCGCTTAACCCCGCGCCGACAATGACAGTCTCCAGCCTTACCAGCGTCACCGAGATGTCCTTTCCCACCGTCAGGCGCCGGGCGCTGAGACGTGATTGAGATGCCCGGTCTTGATCCAAAGTCGCGCGCCTTCCGTGCTGGCGGTCAAATCAATATGTTCACCGACAGGCCTGCGGACCCATGACCAGGGACCCAGCCTCTCACCGCCAGAAGTCACGTTGCCCTCCAAAACCAGAATTTCCACGCCACCTGCGGCATCGATCGTTGCGCTTGTGCCAGGTTCCCAGGTTTCAATACTGACTTTTTCGCGGGCATCTTCAAAAAGAGGCGAAACCCTGATCCCCTTTCGCCGTTCGTCTGCGACTGACCCCAGCTTGTTGGTGTCGATGCGCACATGGCTGCGATCTTTTGGATCGAATTGCCAAAGCTTTACGAAGATTACCGCGCCTTGCGGCGCGCTCGGCGTATGGCTCGACCCCGGCGGATTGCGAATGTAGGAGCCAACAGGAAAGGCACCATGTTCATCTTCGAAGACGCCTTCGAGAACGATAAACTCCTCGCCGCCGTCGTGAGTATGGGCCGAAAAGGCGCTTCCCGGTGCATAGCGCACGATTGTCGTTGCGCGGGCAACTTCATCACCGAGCCGGTCAAGCATCATGCGTTCAACGCCCGGCATTGGCGACTTTACCCACTTGTGGTCTTGCGGCACGACCTGAACACTCCGGTCAAAATCGGCATTCAGTTCCATGTCCTCTTTCCTTTCAGCAAAGCGACTGCACCCGTGACTTGCAACACGAGCTTTGCAACAAATCACATTGTCTCACCTTCGGCGGTGAAATGCTATAACTATCTACTGATAGATAGATTGTGCTGGCATATTGCTTTCTCAATTCACGAACCCGTGAACTGCAAGCATCATGAGCAGCAGCCCTTTCATTGGCTAAGCGCGCGTCTCATCCCAAGAGATTGAAAATCTTCCGATTTGAAGCCGCCTTCGCTCAGACGGCCCCCAGGGACCCGACCAAAAGCGATCCCATCACGGCAATGCTCAAAGGGATTCGCAGTCTCGGATACCAGGCTGGCGCTTCACCTCGTATCGATGCCTGAAGATCCAAATAAAGAACGAGTGCAAAGGCGGCTGCAAGCACCAGCAATCCGGGGAACACCGGCATTAGCAACGCGATCCAGCCTATGAGCGAGGGAACAACACTCATACACAATCGGGTTGCGGACAGATTTGGCAGCCCGTCGCGCCCCATCGTGAGACCCCATTGGATCCCGCCCAGAAACGATAGAATAACGGCACCATAAACCGCGAGAGCATAAGCTGCCCATGCGGACCAGGATTGTGGACCGAATACAGTGAGCAGCGCTGCCGCAATGAACGGGAGCGCGCCCGTCCCACCAAGCCACTTCGCCGACAGCGGTACGGGTGAGCCTCCGTGGATTGGACCCGTCTGTGTATCCTGTGAAGTCATCTGGTCCCTTCGCTTCAAACTCTGCTCACTGTTGCGTAGCCAGCTCCTCGAAGGGCTGGCTTGCGGACCCCGTCAACGGCCTGCGCGCTTCATTTCGTGCTGCCGCATGGGCATCGTGTCGATCAGGGAAAAAATGTCAGTTGCGGCGAGAGGTGCGGGAGAACGCAGCTTGATGCCGGTATCCTTCCCCAACAAAAGCACTTCGAACCGGGCGTCATTTTTTCGCACGAAGGCTTTCAACTCACTGCCTGACAAACCGAGATCGGCTCCAGACACAGATCGTGCCTTGTCGCCGATGATTTCGATGACAGACATATGCCGGTCATCAAGTTCAGGCCTCATGCCCATAAGCTGCTGTCGCTGAGACAGCAGCGACGGGTCCTCATCATGCGTCGCGAAAACGAGGAGTACCCTGTATTTCCAGGCCCAGCTATCGGACGGCCCTGCGATCGCCGTACCGACAGAACTTGCGTACATCGAAACCACCATTGCAAAGAACATTGCTGCTTTTGTTGCCACTTCGTTTGAGCCTCTCCTTGGACCGTAACCTTCCGAGTACGATCAACGCCAGCCGACGGATCTGAAGTGGCACGTATTCCTGCGGCGAAAAAAGCGCATGGTCGCATGCGATTTCCGGCCTTCCGCAAAAAGGCTTTATTGTGCTCATAAAAGTGTGATTGGCATTCGCGACAATCACCGCATGAAATTGCCTTCCATTCCAATTCCATTGTCTGGAGAATTCAATGTTCAGCATTACTTTCAAAACGCTTCTGTCGGTTCTGGTGTTCGGCTCATGGCTGACGGTGGCCCATGCTGCGGGAACGGACCGGGTCCACGTTCCGAGTGCGCATTCCGTGAAGCAGACCGCGGACAATCTGGTTGCCGCCGTCGAAAAGGCGGGAGCGAAAGTCTTCGCCCGTGTCGATCATGCGGCAGGCGGCAAAAGTGTCGATATGGAAATTCCGGCAAACGAGCTCGTCATCTTCGGCAACCCGCAGCTCGGAACGCCTGTTATCCGCGATGCTCCCGAAGCCGGGCTTGATCTGCCGCTCCGCGTGGTGATCATCGAAACCAGTGACGGCACCATCCTGGTTTACCACTCACCGGAGTCCCTCGCCGCCACCCATGGTCTGCCCGCCGACCACCCGAGCATCGTCAAGATGACAGGTGCCCTGAAAAACCTGACGGCTGCTGCTGCAAAGTGAGCTTACGCGTCGCTGCTTCGCTCCCGGGACGAAGCAGCGATGCTGCCTGGCGCAGGTCTGGTCTTATTCGCTCAGAACAGGCACAAACCCCTCAAAATGCGGATGTCCGGCGTACATGTGCCTGTTGTTGCCCGCATTCTTGTGTGCAGCTCGGAAATGCTCCGATCTCGTCCAGTCGATGAAATCCTGACGGTCAGACCAAACCGTATGCGTTGCGTAAAGGGTCGTGCCGCTTTCCTCGTCAAACTCCCCTTTCAATAGATGAAATGTCTGGAAACCCGGCACTTCGGAAAGCCGGGAGTCACGCTCTTTCCAGACTTGTTCAAATGCTTCCTCCTGGCCCTTCAGGATCGAAAAGCGGTTCATTGCCAAATACATGTTCTGCTCCAGATTGGGGTGAGGCGCTATTGGGAGACCCACCCGGGTAACCTGAGTGAGCTGCTCATGTTTTTCAAGCCCTTACCCCGGCGCTTTGGACACCGACGCGTCCGCTCATGCCTCCGGATAAGTGCAGATCTGGCTCACCCGTTCACGCGACTGTGAACGCTAAATCGTGCGCTCGAGCAAACTGTTGAGCTGATCGACCGTAGACAGCGGCGATGGGGCGCAAGTAGGGAGCGCAAAAATGCCCACAAACACGATCCTCGATATCGCGAGCGGAAGTAACGATTTTCAGATTCTCACAGCAGCCCTCGGAGCATTTCCGGATCTTGTCACCGCTGCCGGTGATCCAAACTCAACGCTGACCGTTTTCGCGCCGACAGACCAGGCATTCCTCAATCTCGCAAATGCGCTCGACCCGACTGTTGGAACCGATGAGACCAAGGTTGTTCCGGCCCTTATCGCCGCATCGGAGCTCTTGTCGCCTTCCGACAATCCGACAGCCTTTCTCAAAAATGTCCTGACCTATCATATCGCGGGCGATGCCCTTGACGGGGCGGCGGTTGCCGGAAGCAGCAGCATCACGACCCTTTCGGGCGAGACGATCGAGCCGGACACATCATCCGGTCTTTCGCTCGGTGACAAGGACGACGGTTTTGCCGACCCCAACGTTGCCAACCCGGCCGGGTCCGAAAACGGCATTGTTGCCGACAATGGCATCGTTCATGTCATCGACAACGTTTTGCTGCCTTACGACATCACATTTGCGAAAGGTGGTTTCCTGTTTACCGGCAATGGTCCGGACGCCGTGATCGGCTCCAATCATTTTGACTTCATTTCACTCGGGAAAGGTGACGACATTGCAAATGGTCTTGGCGGTCATGACATCATTTTCGGCGGCAGGGGCAATGATCTCATCAAGGGCGGTGACGGCAACGACTATCTCTTCGGTGGAAGAAACAACGATACGATCGAAGGCGGCGCCCACAACGACTACCTGAACGGCGGACGCGGACACGACTTCCTCGATGGCGGCGACGGCAATGACAATCTTATCGGTGGCCGCGGGAAAGACGTGCTCGAAGGTGGCGCCGACAACGACTATCTCAACGGAGGACGTGGAAGAGACAGCCTTGAAGGGGAAGAAGGCAACGACTTCCTGGTTGGTGGCCGGTCAGCCGACAGCTTCATCTTCAACCCTTTCCGTGACGGAGAAGGCGACGACGTGATCGCCGATTTCAATGCCAACCGGGATAAACTGGTCCTTGACCTGCGCGATGGCGCCCCCGAAGTTCTGGACGCGATTGCGGCGACCGGCGCCGAGGGCCTTCAATTCACAGACCTTCTTGAATTCGATACTGATCCGGACACCGACGGCACCCAGGCAGCAGTTTCCTTGGGCGCATCGCACGATGGAGATCTCCTGATCACCCATCTGACCGGCACCATCGAGCTCAACGGCATTCCGTCCGACGTGGACCCAGCTGCGCTCATACCGGCGATCGAGTTCCTGGTAAACGACGAACCGCTCAGCTAACGCCAGAGCAGGCTGCGCGCGAGCGCGCCCGAGACGGCATCGGCCATCGGCCGGTGCCGTTTTCTATCGGGGGCCGTCGCCGACGCGGGCACGCGGGCGTGCACCGCTTGCGATACCGACACACAATACGATTTCGTTCGCGCGGGGCGCGTCGGCGATGCCTACTGTCAGTGTATCAATGAAGTTGAACGCCCAGGCTTCGTCCTTGTGGCCGAGCGGCAGGTCAATGGTCTCACCAAGCGCGGCGACTTTCACATTGGAGGGCATCAATGCCTTGCCGCCACCGATCGCCGCACGGACGGGCTTGCCGAGCATGGGATGCAGGAGGGCAGCGCCATGTTCGGCGGCGCCCTCAGAACCCACGATTGCGGCCTTGCCATAGCCGGTCGGCGCTCCATCCAAATGGCTCATGATCTTGGTCGCAAGCCGGTCTCCGAGCGCTGCGCCTGTTTCGAAGAGTTCGGACAGGTCGTCAGCGTCAATTCCGGCGAACGGATTCTCAAGAACTGCGAGCGCTGCCATGCGGACCAACGGATCGCAGGCCACTCCGAATTCGTCGGTCTCGACGGTTTCTTCAATCAAAATCGTTTTTCGAATTTTCATCCAATGTCCTCTCTGGGCGCATCTGCCCGGCCGCTCAGCCGTACCAGGCGAAACATCAATACGGCCGGAACGACAAGTGCAAACATACCCATTCCGAAGGCCAATGAAGCACCCGCAGTCGATGCCCGTTCGTAGATCCAGCCGGACAGGGGCGGTCCTGCGGCCATGATGGCGTAGTAGACGGTGAAAAAGATTCCCATTGCGAAGGCGCGCCGCGCGGGTGCCACCGCCTCGCCTGAGAGGGCCATGATGACGCCGGCCGGAGCCATGCCGACAAGCCCAAACAGAAGACTTGCCGCCAGGCCCGCTCCCGAAATTCCAACCAGCCAGAGCGACGCAACAGCACCGGTCATGCAGACGATCAGTACAAGATCGCGATGATTGAACCGATCGACAATCTGACCGCATACTGCACCTGAAAAAATCATGATCCAGCTGGCGATGCTGACGAGTGCCGCGGCTTGAAGCGGTGCGTGACCGAGTTCTTCCAGCATCTGCGGCGCGAAGGAGAGATAGGCGACATATCCGGCGTTGAACACGCCCCAGGCAGTACCGGCAAGCAGGATCAATTGCCACTCCCGGCCGCTCAAACGATTGGAGCTTTCATCCGGCTCAGCCGGCTTTCCATCCGGTGCGCGATAGAGCAGCAGAACGCCGGCAGCAGCCACCGCGCAGTAGAGTGACGCAACGACGAACGGCAGCCGCCAGTCTTGCAGATCGGCCAGATAGGCATGCCCGACCTGACCCATCGCGATCCCAAAGGGCCAGCTCATGACAAGAATGCTCATTGCAGTCGAGATTTCCCGGCCTTCGAACCAGTCGGCGACCATTTTGGTGAAATAAAGCGTTGAGAAAAGAAACCCCGCGCCCGCAATGAGCCGTCCAAAACCGATCATCACCGGACCGGGACCAAACCCGCTCAAGAGGCCACCCAGGGCAAGTGCACCCAATCCGGCAAATGCAAGAACGCGATCGGACGCATACCGGCCAGACATGCCCGCAGGTAATGCGAGAAAAAGACCCGGTACCATGAACAGGCCAATCAGAATGCCAACTTCCGAAAAATCGATCCCAAAGACAGTAACCAGATCATCGCCAACGGAAACGGCAGTCTGAAACTGAAACCCGAGTCCTATCCGAGCAAAGAAGAGCAGGGCAAGCATTCGCCAGCGCATCAGGCACACCGGATCTTCGGTTCGAAACCGATGCGCTTGCCGGTCAAAGCCCGCCGATTTAGCCGACAGAGATTTGTTGAGCGTCCAATTTCAGTCATCTGATCTTCCATGTGACCAAGCATAGGAGCGCTGCCATGGGGCCGATATCATGCAGATGCGGTATTTTCTGCGCACCGGTGCAGTATTCAGCGTGAGTTCCTGTGGGATTGCACGTTGCAAAGAGACGTCGCAGGATGCGCTGGAACAGCGGGGGGCGCGAACAGGTGCAGCCAGACACGATACTCAGTCCGCGCGAATTGGAAATCGCCCGCGACTATGCGCAGGGTCAGACCTATCACGCGATTGCGGAACGCCTGCACATCGCGCCCTCGACCGTGCGTACGCATCTCTCCACGATTTACCGCAAGCTCGAAGTCTCTTCCAAACTGGAACTGCATGCCCGTCTGGAAGGCGCCAGCGCGCCAAATGAAAATGAGACCGACCACGCAGCCGTCATTTCCGAGCTGGCGCTCAGTCTGGAAGAGGCCATCGGACGGGAAAGGGCCCTGAGCGAAGTCCTGAGCATTATCAGCCGTTCACGCGGCGATACGGAGCAGGTCATGGCCGCGATCCTCGGCCACGCCCTGGAGCTGTGCGATGCCGAATGCGGGATCCTGTTCGAATATCACGGAGACCAGAGTTTCTCGGCCGGCTTCACGCGCGGTATTCCGCAAAACTTTCAGGACTGGCTCGTGAAGCAGGACGTCTTTTCCGTCGGCAAAGGCACCGGTCTTGGACGGATGGAAACGGTGCATGACATCATCAACATCGTTGATGTCCGCTCCGAAGGTCTCTACCGCACGGACAACCCGCTGCGCAACGCAACGGCTGACCTGGGTGGAGCCCGATCCTTTGTCGCTATCCCGATGCTCTCGGGCGACCGACTTGTCGGTGCATTCACCATCTACCGCCAACAGGTCAGACCGTTCAATGCGCAGGCAACGGCTCTTGCGCAAACATTCGCAGACCAGAGTGTCATTGCACTCGACAACGCCCGGATGATCAGTGAATTGCGCGCCCACAGCGACAATAACTGATCACCTGCGGGTCACCCGGCAGCTTCGTGCCTTGCGGAATAAGACAGACCCGCAATGACACCGCGCAACTCGGCGAGGCCCTTCAACCGGCCTATCGCCGGATAGCCGGGTTGGGCGCGACGGGACAGATCGTCCAGAATGTCCTGTCCATGATCAGGGCGGAACGGGATTGAGCTGTCGTCTCTGCCTCTTTCGCGGCGCTTTTCCTCTTCTTCAAGAACCGCTGCAATCAGCGCCGCCATGTCGACGTCGCCGTCAAGATGCTCCGATTCATGAAACGAACCAAACACCGCGTCATGCTCGCGCGCAACATTGCGTAAATGCAGGAAGTGAACATGCCCGCCGAGGCGCTGCATCATGCCGGGAAGATCGTTGTCGGCCCGGGCACCGAGCGACCCGGAGCAAAGAGTTATGCCGTTTGCCGGCAAATCCACCGTCTTAACCAGGCGCGCATAATCTGCTTCAGTCGACATGATCCTGGGCAGTCCGAGGAGGCTGTAGGGCGGGTCGTCCGGGTGGCAGCAAAGCCGCAGCCCGAGCGACTGCGCGTGAGGCGCGACAAGCTCCAGAAACGCAGACTGATGAGAGGACAATGCTGCCCGATCGACGGGTTCGTAGGCCGCCAGATGCGCCCGGATGTCATCTAGCGCGAGCTGGTCGTTGCCACCGGGAAGGCCGCATATGATGTTGTTCACGAGCGCTGCCTTGAAGGTGTCGTCGGTCTGTGAAAAACGCTGCTGTGCGGCTTCGACCACATCTTCGGGAAAGTCGGATGCCGCACCCTCGCGCTTCAGTAGGAACACGTCAAACATCACGAAGTCAGCGAGATCGAAACGCATGCATGTAGCCCGGTTCGGCACAACATGGGCCAGATCGGTTCGCGTCCAATCGAGAACCGGCATGAAGTTGTAACAGATGACTTTTATCCCGGCTGCCGCCAGATGAGACAAGCTGGTCTTGTAAGCCTCAATATGGTCGCGCCAATTGCCCGTTTGCCGCTTGATGTCCTCGGAAACCGGAAGGCTCTCGACGACTTCCCATTCCAACGGCTCAGGCAGATGCGCGGATTTGCGCCGGATCGTTGCCTGACGGCTGGCAATCTCTTCCGGCGACCAGACTTCTCCCGGTGAGATGTGATGCAGCGCCGTGACGATCCCGCGGGCACCGGCCTGTGCAACATCATCCAGCGAAACCTGATCTGCTGGTCCGAACCATCTCCATGTTTCGCGCAAGCCGGTTCCCTCCTATACCGTCGGAACAACATGTAACGTATTTTTTGAAGGCTTGGCAGCCGCTTGTCAAATTATTGTTGACTAGTATGGCAGTATGGCAGATAACTGATCCGGGAGGACTTCTCGTGTTGAACGAAGTCAGAATTGATACGTGGCTTGACGATACGCTTGCGATCGCGCCGCAGGTGCGGCGCATTTTGCGTGAACGGATCGTCAAGAATGACCTCCCGCCGGGCAGCAAGCTGTCCGAGGCAGAGATCGCCAAAAGCTATGGCATCAGCCGGCAACCTGTTCGCGAAGCGTTCATCAAGCTGGCCGAAGAGGGGTTGCTCCTGATCCGGCCGCAACGCAGCACGCTTGTCACCAAGATCGATTACCCGACCGTTTTGCAATCACGGTTCGTTCGGGAAGCGGTCGAGGCCGATATTGTGCGATTGCTCGCACAGGATCCACAGCCGGCCCTGATAAAGGAATTGCGCTCGCAATTGCGGCATCAGGCCAAGATCGGAAAAGCGTCCTCAGCAAACTTCATCAATGAAGATGAAAAATTCCACCGCACGCTTGCGGAGGCGGCTGGAAAGGACGTTGCGTGGCAGTTTGTGGAAGGACTGAAAAGCCAGATGGACCGGGTCCGGTTCCTCAGTTTCGAACTCTTTCCATTTGCCAAGCTGATCGATCAGCATACCGCCATTGTTGATCAGATAGACGCGGGAAACCCGGATGCAGCCTCCCGGGTCATGCGCAACCATCTGAACGAGATCCTCAAGACTCTGCCCCAGATCATAAAGAGAAATCAGGTCTATTTCGATCGCTGCGAGGATCTGGCGACTGATGGATCATCATCCAAACGGGAGTGAGAGTCATGACATTCAGATTCGGCAATTTCCTCGCCGCCTGCCTCTTGTCACAGGTCGTAGCCGGTGCTGCGATCGCACAGGACACCACATTGAAACTTGGCCATCTGGCGAATGAACAGAATGCCTGGCACAAGGCGGCGATCAAATTCGGCGAGGAGCTCTCCACTCTGACCGATGGCCGTATTGCGGTCGAAGTTTATCCGAACGAGTCGCTCGGCAAGGAAATCGACCTGATCAACGGCATGCAGCTCGGCACGGTCGACATGACGATCACCGGAGAAAGCCTCCAGAACTGGGCGCCGATGGCCGCTCTTCTGGCAGTGCCCTATGCCTATGCCTCAACAGAACACATGGATGAAGTTGCCTCCGGAGAAATCGGCGACCAGATCGAGGCGCAAATCATCGAGAAGGCGCAAATCCGGCCGATCGCTTATTTTGCACGCGGTCCGCGAAATCTCACATCGAACCGGGCCATTGCAGCTCCCGATCAGCTTGAAGGCCTGAAGATGCGTGTGCCCAACGTTCCGCTTTTCGTGGACGTATGGAAGTCTCTTGGTGCCGCACCGACCCCGATGGCCTTCTCCGAAGTGTTCACAAGCCTTCAGAACGGCACCATCGGCGCGCAGGAAAACCCGCTGGCCCTGATCCGGTCCGCCAATTTCAACGAGGTCCAGTCCCATGTGAACCTGACCCAGCACGTCCGGTCCTGGATCTACCTGACTATCGCTGAATCCACCTGGCAAAATCTGAGCCCGGAAGACCAGGCGCATGTTCTTGAAGCTGCGAAACGTGCCCAGGAATTCGAGCGCGGCCTTCTTGAAACCAGCCTTGCCGAGGACCGTGCCTACCTGGAAGAAAACGGCATGACCTTTGTCGAGGTTGATGGTGCTGCCTATGCAGCAGCAGCGAAAGACGCCGTCCTGGCCAATGTGAACGATGAAATCAAACCGATCGTGGAAAACCTCTTCAACAGCCAGAAATAGTTTCCTCCCAAACTTGCCCGCCGCCACGTGATGAAGGCGGCGGGCCTTTCTTCAGGTCGTTTCATGAAGGTCATCTTGCAAGTCTATCGCGTGCTCGAGCTTTTGTGCCGCGCAGGTGTTCTCATCGCCTTCATGGTGCTGATCATCGCTGTCCTCACCCAGGTCCTGGGCCGTGCAATCGGAGACTCTCCGGTTTGGACGGAAGAACTCACCCGATTTGCCCTGATCTACATGACTGCACTCGGTGTCGGGCTTGGACTGATGAGCGGTGACCTTGTCAATGTCGATATTGTCTGTGACGCCCTGCCCGATCCGTGGCCACGCATCCTGAACATTGTTGCATCGTTGGCGACCGCATTTCTTGCCGCCATTCTCCTCCCGGGTGCCTGGAAATACGTTCAAATCGGATTTCTCCAGAAGTCTCCCGCGATGGGTCTGCAAATGTCCTTTGTCCATTTCAGCGTTTTTCTGCTGTTTCTCCTTCTTTTTGTTTTTGCCGTGATGCGCGCCGTTCTCACGCTCCTGCACGTCGAATTTTCAAAAGCCGAGCAGGAGGTCTGACCTTGGAGGTGTTCGTACTTTTCGCCGTCTTTATCGGCTCGCTCATTATCGGCATCCCTGTTGCCATAGCCCTCGGGCTGTCCTCCCTCAGCTATCTGCTCGTCTCGGGCATCCCACTCGTGGTTGTTCCGCAAAAAGTCTATGCCGGGATCGACGTCTTTGTTCTCCTGAGCATTCCGGGTTTCATTCTGGCCGGAAACCTGATGAACAACGGCGGCATTACAGAACGGATCATCCGGTTTGCCAATGCGCTGGTCGGCTGGGTCCGTGGCGGACTGGGGCTGACAAACATCGGTGCTTCCATGCTCTTCGGCGGCATCACCGGTACGGCCGTCGCGGACGCGGCGTCCATTGGCGGCGTCATGATCCCCGGCATGAAGAAGGCCGGCTACCCGGCAGACTTCTCGGCAGCCGTAACGGCTGCGTCTTCCACGGTCGGACCGATCATTCCTCCGAGCGTCCCCATGATCATCGTCGGTGCGCTCAGCGGCATTTCCGTCGGCCAGATGTTCATGGCAGGTGCCGTTCCGGGGCTGCTGATGGGCATCGCGATGATGGTCACCTGTTATGTCATTGCGCGGCGAAACAACTTTCCGCGAGAGCCCTGGCGCGGCACAGGTGAACTTATCCGCGCCTTCGCAAGTGCCTTCTGGGCGATCGCGATGACGGCCATCATCATTTATGGCCTTCTTAGCGGCATCGCCACACCCACGGAGACCGCGGTTGTCGCAAGCGTCTACGCCTTTGTTGTCGGGGCATTCGTCTACCGCGAACTTCCGCTTAAGAAAGTCCCGAAGATCATCGCGGACAGTGCCGTTTCGGCAGCCTCGATCCTGGCGCTGGTCGGTCTTGCCAACGTCTTCGGCTGGATTCTCGTCTCGGAGCGGATACCGCAGGCAATTGCCGGAACCGTGCTTTCGATTACCGACAATCCAATTCTCGTCGTGCTGATCATCAACCTGCTGCTGCTCTTTGTCGGCATGTTCATGGAGACAATTGCTGCGCTGATCATTCTGTTCGTTCCGCTCTTGTCTCTCGCGCAGGCCGTTGGCATCGAACCGCTGCACTTCGCAACTTTTGCCGTGCTGAACCTGATGATCGGACTGACAACGCCACCGGTCGGGGTCTGCCTGTTCGTCTGCGCAGGCATTGCAAGATTGCCGCTGTCGCCGGTGGTCAGGGCCATCCTGCCCTTTCTCTTGAGCAACATCATCGTCCTTCTGCTGGTGTCTTTCATCCCGGCGCTGGCTACCTGGCTGCCAAATCTCATATTCGGATAGGACCCGTCATGACCTCCCGTGCCTGCGTGCTGCATGGTATCCATGATCTGAGGCTCGAAACCCAGTCCGAGCCGGTGACCGGACCCGGCGACGTGAAAATAGCTGTTTTGGCTGGCGGTATCTGCGGCTCAGACCTTCATTATTTTGATCATGGGGGGTTTGGTCCGGTGCGCGTCAGGGAACCAATCGCGATGGGACACGAAGCTGCCGGCCGCGTCGTTGAAACCGGCGAGAGTATCGACACGATCCAAACCGGCAGCCTTGTCGCCATCAATCCGAGCCAACCCTGCGGGCACTGCGTTTATTGCAGGGAGGGAAAACAGGTTCACTGCCTGGAGATGCGCTTCATGGGCTCAGCCTACCGGTTGCCGCATGAACAGGGCCTCTTCCGCGAACAGGTTGTGGTTCCCGTAAGTCAGGTCCACCGTTTCAACCGGGATGTTCCTGTCCGCGCTGCCGCGTGTGCCGAACCGCTTGCCGTCTGCCTGCATGCACGCGCGCAGGCTCCCGATCTCGCCGGGAAACGCGTTCTTGTAACCGGGGCGGGGCCGATCGGCTCCCTCTGCGTTGCCGTGGCCAGAGATGCCGGCGCAGCCGAAATCGTCGCAACGGATCTCCAGGCGATGCCGATTAGCGTCGCAGAACGGATGGGCGCGGATAAGACGGTCAACCTGGCAGCCGAACCCGGCGGTCTCGATCCGTACAAAACGGACAAGGGACAGTTCGATGTGGCGTTTGAATGTTCTGCATCAGCTGCGGCGATCAGGGATGCATTGACCTGTCTCAGGCCGCGCGGGACCCTGGTTGCCGTTGGTGTCGCCGGGGACACCCCGATGCCGCTCAATCTGATTGTCAGCAAGGAAATCACGGTCAGGGGAACACACCGCTTTCACGGGGAGTTTGCCGCCGCCGTTGAAGCAATCAACAGTCGCACCATAGATGTGGCTCCAATCATCAGCCCTTCGTTCCCGATTGAAAAGGCGCACGATGCGTTCAAGGAAGCCGGCGACCGCGCTCGCGCCATGAAGGTGCATATTCTCTTCAACGGCTACACCGGTGATTGATTTGTCACCCCTTGCGCAATTCACCAGGCGTATAACCGAGCTCCACCTTCATGCGGTTCGTCATGTGAGCCTGGCTGGAAAAACCCGTCCGAAAGGCAACTTCCGCCAAGGGCAATGACGATTCCTGAATGAGATCCCGCGCGCGCTCCACCCGACGCTTTGCAAGATATTTGGAAGGCGAAAGGCCGATTTCGGTCTTGAACACCCGTGTGAAATGGAACGGGCTCATGTCGATCGTCTGCGCTAGATCGGTCAGGCGCAACGGATCGCTTATACGATCTTCGATAAGATCGAGCACGGGACGCATCATGCAGCCTGGCTTGACCTGGCTGAGACTGGCAACGTGCCCGGACCGGGAACGGACGGCACGCAGCAGGCCGAGACCCAGCAAGTAGGCGCGGCTGTCCATCTCGATGGAGGTCGGCGGATCCTCCCGATTGGCAGCACGCTGAACATAGGCGGCAGAATCGCTTGCTGCCGCGGCGTCGAACAGGGCAAAGAAGTCGTCCGGTTCGGCAATTTCCGCGCCGTCCAGCTCGTCCGCTATCTCACAAAGAAGCCCCTGGTTGAAATAGAAGTGGGCATAGTCAACAACGCCGTTCGAAGCAAAGACCCCCGCACTGTTCGGCCTTTGCAGCGAAAGCGCACCCTGGCTTGCAATCGACAAGCCGTCGTTCAAGTCAAGGCGGCGCGCATTCGCGCCACCAATATGATAGGTCAGGATGTAGTGACCGACCCCGTCGAAGCGTATGCCCTGACCAAGACTTGCCCTGTGCCGTACCACCGGCATGTTCCAGCGCTCGTCGATCCCGAAAAGTTCCGGAATGGCATCTTCTTCACGGATCTGCCGATAAATCCGGCAATGCTCAGGTTCGTTCTTAAAGGCGTGACGACCCATTGTTCAGTCCAATTTGACGCGCTTTACATGCGCCGATTTCCAGTCCGCAATTTCCTGTAAAACATATGCACGAAAGATGAAATATTTCCAGATGGCAGCACCTATCTCCTGTCTCGAGCGAACCAAAAACCCTGTTTGCACATGAAGTTATGGAGATTGGAATGTCCGAGAAATTCGAATTGCTGACGCCGCAAAACGCACAGGTTATTTTTATCGACCATCAGCCGCAGATGGCATTCGGCGTTCAGTCCATCGATCGCCAGACCCTGAAGAACAACGCGGTGGCGCTCGCAAAATCCGCAAAGGTGTTCAACCTGCCCGTTACGATCACCACCGTCGAGACCGATGGCTTTTCCGGCCACACCTACCCCGAACTTCTCGCTGTCTTTCCGGATGCACCGCTCCTGGAGCGCACTTCCATGAACTCCTGGGACGATCAGAAAGTGCGTGACGCGCTGGCGAAGAACGGCCGCAAGAAAGTGATCGTGTCCGGCCTGTGGACCGAAGTCTGCAACCTGATGTTTTCGCTCGATGCGATCGGGGAAGGTGGATACGAGATTTACATGGTCGAAGACGCCTCCGGCGGCACATCCCAGAATGCACACGATATGGCCATGCAGCGCATGATCCAGGCCGGCGTCGTACCGGTCACATGGCAGCAGGTCCTTCTGGAGCTTCAGCGCGACTGGGCCCGCAAGGAGACCTACGATCCGGTTCTCGACGTCGTCAAGGAGCACTCCGGTGCTTACGGCATGGGCGTCGATTACGCCTACACCATGGTTCACAAGGCACCTGAGCGCGTCACTCACGGAGAACGCCTCGACCCGGTCCCTGCAACGGCCGCCGTTGCAGCCGCTTAACGCACGAACCTGAAACCCAAGGCCAGCGCCCGGCGAACTGACGCTGGCAGGGTTCCCCATCGATAACACTTCACGCGCCGCTGCAAAGCGGCAGGAGACAAGTCATGCCTCTTCACCGCCGTCAGTTTCTCCAGGGTGCGTCCGCGCTCCTGGCCTCCAGTTCCCTGTCGACGGCCTACGCGCAGGCCACAGGCGATTTTGCGGATCTGGTCGTTCTCGACGGACGCATCACAACAATGGATCCGACGCGTCCGGAAGCAACAGCGTTTGCCGCGCGCGGCGGCCGGTTCATCGCCATCGGCGACGAAGCCGACATTGCCCCGCTGATCGGTCCGTTCACGCAAGTGATCCGCGCGAACAAAAAACGCGTCATCCCGGGCCTGATCGACAGCCACACCCACTCGATCAGAGGCGGTGTGAACTACAATCTTGAAGTCCGTTGGGATGCTGCAGACAGTCTGGAAGAAGCGCTGCACCTGCTGCGGGTGCAGGCGGACCGGACGCCCGATGGGCAGTTCATCCGGGTCGCCGGCGGTTTTTCCGAGTTTCAGTTCAAGGAAAAACGTCTGCCCACCATCGAAGAGCTCGACAGTGTCGCACCGAACCACCCGGTTCTGATCCACTACCTTTACAAGATGACACTGCTCAACAGCCGGGCGATCTCGTATTTCAACTACGATCAGGCTGATCACTCGACCTATCCGGGCGGCATTATCGAGAAGGACGAAAACGGAGCATCGACAGGGCGCCTTCTGGCGGCACCTTCCGGGCTCTTGATGTACAAAACGCTGAGCCAGGCCCCCAAGCTTTCGATCCGCGACCAGATCAACTCCTCCATGCAATACATGGATGAACTGAATTCGCTCGGCATCACGTCCGTGTCGGATGCGGGCGGTGGCGGTATGGAGTTTCCGGATGCGGATCCCTACAAGATCATCAACCACATGCACAGCGAAGGCCTGCTGACCACGCGTATCGGTTATCATACGTTCCCGCAGGTCAAAGGCCGCGAGTTCGATGATTATACGGACTGGACATCCCGCTTCACGCCGGGAGCCGGCGACGACATGCTGAAGCTGGTGGGTGCGGGGGAAAACCTGACCTGGGCGTCCTACGACTACGAGATCTTCGGTGACCCGCGGCCAGAAATCGACCGCGATGCAGAAGAAATCCAGCACAAGATCATGACCCTGCTGGGTGAAAAAGGCTGGGCGTTCCGTCAGCACATCACCTATGACGAAACCGGAGATCGCCTGCTCAAGGTGTATGAAGACGTCGCCAAGGGTGCGGGCCTTGTCGACGGCTGGTTCATCGACCATGTCGAAACCTTCTCGGAAAGAAACCTTGAAAGGATCGCGGAACTTGGCGGCGGGATTGCGCTGCAGAACCGCCTTCAGTTCCAGGCCGAGGACTTCGTGCGCAACTATGGTCCTGAGAAACTGAAGAAGACACCGAACTTCCGGTTCATCATGGACCTTGGCGTGCCGTTGGGCGGAGGCACCGATGCGACCCGCGTAACCTCGTATAATCCCTGGTACTCCCTCCAGTGGATGGCGACCGGTCTCTCGCGCGGCGGCATGCGGATGTATGATGATGCCAACCTGCTAACCCGCGAAGAAGCCCTGCGTGTCTGGACGACCGGCTCTTCCTGGTTCACCGGAGATGCAGGAAAGAAAGGCGCCATCACCGAGGGACTGCTTGCGGATTTTACGATCCTGGACCGTGATTATTTCGCGGTGACGGACGCAGAGATCGCCCGCATCACATCTGCGCTGACGGCCGTCGACGGCAAGGTGGTGTTCGCCAAGGATGATCTGGCGCATCACGACCTGCGGCATGTACCGCCGGTCAGCCCCGACTGGTCACCGGTGATCACATTCGGCGACACACGATCCCTCTAGCAGCGCCAATAGGAGACCGGTTCAAGACACCGGTCTCCGGAAGACTTCAATTCCCGTTCTTTCCCGAGAGTTCTCATGACCGAAGCAGACCTGATCCTGACCAATGGAAAAATCACGACTTTCGACGCGCAGGGTCGGGTCGCAGAGGCCGTTGCAATTGCAGGCGAAACAATCCTGGAGGTCGGCACCGACGAGGATATCCTGCGGCTCAAGGGCAACGACACCATCGTGATCGACCTTGAGGGCAAGCGGGCCATTCCCGGCCTCATCGACAGCCACACGCATATCATCCGGCAGGGCAACAACTTCGCCATGGAACTCAGGTGGGACAACGTTCCTTCACTTGCCGACGGCCTTGCCATGCTCAAGGCACAGGCACACCGGACACCTGCCGGACAATGGATCCGCGTCGTTGGCGGCTGGTCCGCAGACCAATTCGCGGAAAGACGGTTGCCGACGATCAACGAGATCAACGCGGTCGCGCCCGATGTACCTGTCTATGTGCTGCATCTTTACGACCGTGCCTGGCTGAACAAAGCCGCCCTGCGCGCGCTCGGCATCGACAGCCACTATTATGAGCCATTCGTATCGGGCCGGCTTGAACGCGACGACAATGGCAATCCGACGGGACTTGCTCTCGCGCGCCCGAACGCGCAGCCGCTCTACGCGCTACTCGACTTGGCGCCGAAGCTCGATTTCGAGCAGCAGATCCTGTCGACGAAACACTATTTCCGGGCCTTGAACGGGCTTGGCCTGACCTCTGCACTCGACTGCGCCGGAGGCTTTCTGAACTACCCGGATGATTACGGTGTCATCACCGAGCTGAACCGCAGGGGTGAGCAGACCGTGCGGATCGGCTACCAGCTTTTCGCGCAGCGCCCGCTCTCCGAGCTCGACGACTTCAAGCGCTGGCATGACATGGTGAAACCGGATCAGGGCAACAATTACCTGAAGTGTGTCGGGGCCGGTGAAATGCTGGTCGCATCCGCCTATGATTTCGAGGATTTCTCGTATCCGCGCCCTGAATTGCCGAAGCGCATGGAAGGCGATCTCAGGCCTGTTCTCGAATTCCTTCTGGAGAACAGGTGGCCGATCCGGTTTCACTGCACCTATGAGGAAAGCGCCCACCGCCTTCTTACGGTGCTCGAGGAGGTCGGCCGCGACAAGGGTCTTGAGGAACTCAACTGGATCTTCGATCACGGGGAAACGATCTCGGAGAAAACCATGGATTGGGTTGCCCGCCTGGGCGGCGGCATTTCCTACCAGAACCGCATCGCCTTTCAGGCGACCGCCTACCGCGAGCGCTACGGCGAAGATGCGTTGAGGGAGGTCATGCCGGTCCGCAAGATGATGGCCTCCGGCGTGCCGCTTGCGGCTGGAACCGACGCCACGCGCGTGTCGTCCTACAATCCCTGGCTCGCCATTCACTGGGCGGTGTCGGGCAAAGGACGCGGCGGTGACCTCATCTGGGCGAAGGAGAACCGTCTGAGCCGTGAGGACGCCCTGCGCCACTGGACCGCTGCGGGTGCCTGGTTCAGCCGCGAGCAGGGCATCAAGGGTCAGATCGCGGCAGGTCAGCTTGCCGATCTTGCGGTGCTCGACCGCGACTACTTTGCCGTCGAAGAAAGTGAAATCGCGGATATCACCTCAGATCTGACACTGTCCGGTGGGAAGGTTGTCCATGCGAAAGACTCCCTGTCGCACTACGCACCGCCACCTTTACCGGAATTGCCGGACTGGTCGCCCATCCCGTTCTTTGGCGCTCCAGGTGCGCCGGTTGACGCCAAGAGCTTCGTTTGAGCCGGAAGGAGGCAGATATGAACTACACGCCTTATCTCGTTTCTCTGGCCATCGGGCTCGGCGTTGGTGTGCTCTATGCGCTCCTTGGAACCCGTTCGCCCGCACCACCGGTGATCGCCTTGCTCGGGCTCTTGGGCATGCTGGTCGGAGAAACCGCCGTCTCATGGGCGAAATCGAAGCTCACGGTTCAAGAAGCTGCCGCACATTGTCTGGACAGCAAGTCTTTCGCCACCGCCAAGTCCGGGAACGGGGCCGAGGCACCCGACCGGCCGATCCGAAACAGCAGTTAAGCAAGGCGAGCGAGATGACCGACACAACGCGGCAACGCAAAACCAGACCTCTGAGTGTTCTGGGTCTCCTGTTTATTCTTCTTCCGATGACGCCATCGCAGGCCGAAGAGCTTGTGTTCGACGGAACTGTTGAAGTGCGCGAAACCGCTGTTCTGTCCGCGGGAACCGATGGGCAACTTACCGAAATCCTGTTTCAGGGAGGCGAGCTGGTGAGCGCCGGTCAGGCTTTGATGCGGCAGGACACGCGCTCGCTCGACATCGACGTGCAGATGGCCGAAGCACAATTGAAAGCCGCGGACGCCCAGCTTGCGGCCGCGCAGCAACGGGCGTCCCGGCTCACAACCCTTTCGGAGCGCAATGTTGCCTCGGACGCCAGCCTGGACGATGCGACCGCTCTTCTGGCCGCATCGGACGCGCGCCGCCTGATCGCCGCGGCGCAATTGAATCAGGCGGAACTAGCGCTTGAAAAGGCGACCATCCGAGCACCGATCGCGGGCATCATCAGCCGGCCATCCGCGGCGCTTGGCGCGTTTCTGGAAGCAGAAGCCGGTCCGCCCCTTGCCAGGATCGTGCAACTGGACCCCGTTCTCGTGGCTTACAAGGTGCCGTACGAAACGCGTATCGCGACGCTTCGCACGTCCAATGCGAAAACCCTTGAAGACCTGTTCCCGAGACTGTCCTTGGCCGTCCGGCTGCAAAGCGGAGAAACAGTTGCGGAAGGGCTCACCCCTGAGTTTGCAAGCGCGACCGTCGACGAGACGTCCGGAGCGCTGACCGTCTTCACGGTTGTTCCGAACCCGGACCGCATATTGCGTCCCGGCATGTCGGTTGTCGTAACTGCTGATCTTATCCAGGACTGAACGCTGCGTCCCGTTACCGCGACTGCGCCACCATTCCGAAAGAGCGAATTTACCCCGGAGGGTTTCCATGTCTACCAAGGTTGAAACGACACCGGCTGCCGACAAGGACGGCGGCGCGTGGGCGCCCTTTCAATCCCTGCCCTTTGCGATGCTGTGGACGGCGACGGTCATCTCCAATGTGGGAACGTGGATGCATGATGTCGGGGCCGGTTGGCTCATGACCACACTGTCGCCAAGTCCGGTGATGGTCTCGCTGGTGCAGGCCGCAACAACGTTACCCGTCTTCCTGTTCGCCCTGCTGGCCGGCGCCGTCGCGGACATTGTCGATCGTCGGCGGCTTCTTCTGATCGTGAACTTGCTGATGGGTATCGTCGCCGGGCTTTTTGCCTTTGTTGTTGCCAGCGGGCAGGCAACCGTCGAACTCCTGTTGCTTTTTACGTTCCTGCTTGGAACCGGAGCCGCCTTTGTAGCGCCTGCCTGGCAGGCGATCGTGCCAAGTCTTGTTCCGAAAAAGGACCTCTCCTCCGCCGTCGCGCTCAATTCGATGGGGATCAATATCAGCCGCGCGATCGGTCCTGCGCTCGCCGGCGTCTTGATTACGGCTGTCGGTCTGGCATCTCCGTTCGCTCTCAACGCGCTCAGCTTCGTCGGCATTCTTGCCGCTCTGGTTTTCTGGAAACCGGAAAGCAAATCCGAGAAGCGCTTGCCGCCCGAACCAGTCTTCAGCGCCATCCAGACGGGCGTGCGTTATGCCCTGCACAGTCCCGCGCTCAAGTCGACGCTCCTGCGCGCCATCGCCTTCTTCCTGTTTGCAAGCGCCTACTGGGCCATGTTGCCGCTGATCGCGAAGGACCTCCTGGCAGGCGGCCCCGGCCTCTACGGCATGCTGCTTGGGTGTGTCGGCGGGGGTGCCGTGCTCGGGGCTCTGTTTCTGCCGAAGATCCGCAAGCGGCTCGGCGCCGACAACACGGTCGCGGCGGGAACGATCGGCACGGCCCTGGTGCTGGCCGTCTTCGCTCTTGTGCCGTCGGCCATTGCTGCCTACGCGGTCTCGCTGCTTGCCGGTTTCGCCTGGATCGCCGTGCTTTCGAGCCTGAATGTCTCAGCCCAGGCGTCCTTGCCTGAATGGGTCCGTGCACGCGGGCTTTCCATTTACCTCACGGTTTTCTTCGGCTCCATGAGTCTTGGCAGCGTGATCTGGGGCCAGGTGGCGTCGTTCGCGGGGATCCCGGCGGCGCTTCTCGCAGCAGCTGTCGTCTTGCTGGTGATGCTTGCGCTTGTGCGAAACGTGCCGCTGACATCGGTCGGTTCGCTCGACCTGACGCCCTCCGCGCATTGGCCCGCTCCGATCGCCTCGGACGAACTCGCGGCGGACAGAGGTCCGGTCATGATCCTGATCGACTACAGGATAAAAGCAGAAGACACCGATGCGTTCCTGACGGCCTTGCGCAGGTTTTCCGCACAGAGGCGGCGCGACGGAGCGGTTGACTGGAACATTTTCCAGGATGCAGAAAACGAGGAGCAATGGACGGAGAGTTTCGTTGTATCAAGCTGGCTCGATCATTTGCGTCAGCATGATCGTGTGACCCAGACAGACGCGGATTTGCAGAAAGAGGTTCGCAAGTTCCATCAAGGATCCGACGCCCCGAAGGTCAGGCATTTGATCGCACCAGACTGAGTGCCGCTTGGCACGATCACCCTAGTTTGAAAAGGTGGTTCCCCGCTGCTTTAGCGATACGCCACAGACTTCAACCTGTTGCGGCAGCTCCGGTTTCTCGAGCCGCTGCATCAGGAGATTAAGCGTGATCTCGCACAGCTCCCGGCGGCTTTGAACGATGGTCGTCATGTCGTAGGATCTCCAGGAAGCCTGAACGATGTCGTCATAGGCAATCAGCTGGATCTCCTCCGGGACCTTGATCCCATGGTCGTGGCGCAATCCGTCCAGCACGCCGAGGGCAAGATAGTCCGCGGTGCAGAACAGACCGTCGACTTCGCTTCTGACGCGATTGACATAAGTTGACGCCTCCAGACCGCCCTCGTAAGTTTGAGCTCCCCAGGCAATGCGGATGACCGGTATGCCCGCATCGTTGGCGATTTGCTCGAATGCCAGGGCGCGGCCGTTGATGGAGAAAGACGAGCGTTCAGGCGTGACGACGGCAAGTTTCCGGCAACCGCTAGCCACAAGGTGCTCGAACGCAAGTCGTCCACCGGCTTCGAAATCGGTCACGACCCGGTCAACCGGTGCGCCGGGATCGCTCTTGTTGACCACGACCAGCGGAACCCCGTTTTCCCGGCATTCCCGGCAGATTTCTTCCGGTGGCGTGTCGGATGTGACGATTACGCCGGCAACGCTGTATTGCAGCAATGAACCGATCAGGTCGGCAACATCGGCCGAGGGGTCACCGCGCAGCAGAATTGGTCTGAAGCCACGTTCCAACAGTCCTTGGGACAGAAGATCAATCTGCTCGGCACGAAACGGATTATCCAGGTCCGCGGCAACCACGCCCACAAGATCCGACTTCTGCTTGTGCAGCGAGCGTGCCAGAACATTGACCCTGTAACCGAGTTCACGGGCCGCCTTGATGACCTTCTTGCGCGTTTCCTCCGATACGCTGGCCCCATCGGTAAATGTCCGCGACACGGCCGAACGTGATACGCCGGCAAGTTTGGCCACGTCGAAGGAGTTGACCTGTTTCCTGGGGCTCCCCTGGTCAGTCATTCTTTGTTCCGATTTTTATCTTTTTCGAACAGGATCCGCCGCGCGAGGAATGGCTCGTTGACATTGAAAATGTCCGGCTGAAACTGGGCGAGCTCTGAAAACACGTTAGGATCGCTGCCCATATAAGCAACCATTACCTTGCGCCCGGTAGAGCGGACGGCAGCAAAATCCCCAAGGTTTGCGTTTCGTGCGTTGAACTCGATGATGTCGGCATCGAAGGCCGCCATGCATTCGTTCAGCGTCTCATAGTCTTCAGGGCGTGCCATCAAGCGGGCTGCGGGAGCTACGCGGCGGATTGTTTTCAGCAGCTCCTGATCGAAGGACCAGAAAAATGCGTTGTCCGGCGGGATTCGAGCGAGGACGGTCTCGACAACGGCCAGCGCGTCCGCCTGCTTGATCTCGACATAGAGTTTGCGGCCAGTCGCGGCCGCAAGATCAACGTATCCGGCAAGTTCAGGTAAAGGTTCTCCCTTGAAAAAGGGATCAAACTTTAATCCCGCATCCAGCTTCCCGAGTTCCTCCAGCGTTGCGTTGGCTAGAGGCCCTGAACCCGTCGTTGTCCGGTCGAGTGTCTCGTCATGGTGGACCACAAGATGCCCGTCCACCGATTGACGCACGTCGATTTCGACGTACTCAAATCCGGCATCCCAGGCTGCCCGCGCGCTGGCAAGCGTATTCTCCGGCGCAATTCGGCAAGCTCCGCGGTGGCAAACGATTTCGGGGATCCTGCCGGTTTCAAAGCTCAGTGCAGACACCATTTCCGGCTGATCGGAACAGATGCCAAGAACCGGCATCCTGACAAGTTCTGCGAGAACGTCGGCGCGCTCCTCGTGCCAGGTCACGACCGGGAGATCCATCGACTTTGCGGTTTGAAAGAAAGCCTCGTCCAGCAAGCGGTCAGGACGCTCGCCCGCACGTTCCCAGCACGGATGCACGATCTCGGCGCGGCACTCACGCGCAAGGGCGAAGGGATCAAGGCCCAGCCCGACGAGTATAGAAACCGGATAGGGGCAGTCGCTTTCAACAAGTTCTGAGGCATAGTCGGAGGTGTTGGCGCCGACGATGACCTTTTCGATCCCGTTTTCGATCAGGCACTCGATCGCCAGAGACGCGGCTCTGCCTTCCTTAGCGTCAAGGTAGATACCAGCACCTAGCTCCGACGCCAGCGTGGCAACCTCTGAAAATCTGGGCGCCGGACGACCGGCAGACGTTGTCAATTGCGACAGTTTTTCCGCTGAAAGCGCGCTGACCGGATCAGCTAAACCGCAGGTCTTGGAAAGATCTTCATCGTGAAAGGCAACCGGAATGCCATCTGCCGTCAGCCGAACGTCGACTTCCCACATCTCGGCGCCAAGTTCATGCGCGATCCTGAAGGCACGCATGGTGTTGTCGAAAGCATAGGCGCTCGCGCCGCGATGCGCTATTGCGAGCGGTGGTCCATCGTGCCGGTGGATCCAGGTTTTTCCGGGTTGAAAGGCAGCCATCGATTCACCGTCAAAGCCGGACGCCATCCGGCCCGAAGGCCAGGATCCGGTCCGCTGCGATGCCCCAGGTCACCTCGTCGCCAACCCTATAGCCGCCACCCTGTGTCTGGATCGAGCGCAGGACCGCGCCGTTTTCCAAAGTAACGTCGTAAAGCTCCTCGCGGCCCTGGGTTTCCACGAAACTGATCCTGCCCGTAACCTTTAACGCGTTGTCCGGCTGAAAGAATTCCGGGCGAATACCAAACCGCATTGCTGCGCCTTGCCCGGGAAGCGTAATGCCCGCGGGTACCGGCAGGGTGACTTCCGAGTTTGCAAGCCTGAAGCCTGCTTCATCCGCGCTGCCTTCAAGAAAGGCAATCGGAGGGTTTCCAAGAAAGCCGGCAACAAAATCAGAAGAGGGGTCCGCGTACATCTCCTTTGGTGACGACAGTTGCATGATCCTGCCCTTGTCCATGATGGCGATCCGGTCGCACATGGACATGGCCTCCACCTGATCATGGGTCACGAGAACGGCCGTGATCCCCGTTTGAAGCTGGATCCGCCGGATTTCGGAGCGCATTTCCAGGCGCAGCTTTGCATCGAGGTTGGCAAGCGGCTCATCGAGAAGAAGAATGTCCGGCTTGCGGACCAGCGCCCGCGCCAATGCAACGCGTTGCTGCTGCCCGCCGGAGAGCTGCGCCGGCCGGCGCTGCAGGAGTTCACCGATGTGAACCAATGCGGCAATCTCCTGAACCTTCCGGTCGATTTCCGCCTTGCTTTGCTTTCGGACCTTCAGCGGAAAGGCGATGTTGTCATAGACGTTCATATGCGGATAAAGGGCATAGTTCTGAAACACCACTCCGACATTTCGTTTTTGCGAAGAGACCTTGGTTACATCCTTGTCTCCGAAAAGAAGCCGGCCGCCGTTCATTCGGTGAATGCCGCAAATGGCGAACAAAGTGGTGGACTTGCCGCAACCGGAGGGCCCGAGCAGTGCCAGCATCTCGCCGCTTTTGATGTCCAGCGACATGTTGTCAATGACCGTTGTGTCGCCGAAGGTCTTGGTGAAGTTTTCGATTGAAATGCGCATCAGCCCTTCGTGCCTCCGCCATAGATGTTCATGAGTTTCTTGTTGAAGATCAGATAGATCAGGATAACCGGCAGCGCATAAAAGACGCCGACTGTCTTGAACATGTTGAAGTCGGGCTTAACGTCGTCAACGATGAGATTTTGCAGATAAACGCCGAGAACCTGGGCATCTGCTCCGGGTGCTAGAACCTGCGGCAGTATGAATTCGCTCCACCCTGACAAGAAGGCGAAGATGCCAAGAGCGGTGAGACCAGGCTGCACTTGCGGGAGAACCAGTTTGTACCAGACGGTAAACCGGCTGGCGCCGTCCTGGAGGCCCGCCATTTCAATCTCCCAGGGCACCGTGTCGTAAAAGCCCTTCATGATCCAGATGCCGAACGGCAGTTCGAGCGCAGCCTTTACAAGGATCACGCCAACCAGCGTGTCGTAGAGGCCAATCATCTGAAGGATCAGAAAGATCGCGATGATCAGCGTGATGGTTGGAAAGGCATGCAGGATGATCAGGCTTGCCAGAAACAAGCCACGGAACGGCATGTTGAGCCTGGACAGTGCATACCCGGACGTCAGAGAGACCGACAGAACCAGCAGGGTTGAAACACAGGCGAAAATGAAGGTGTTGAGCGTGACCGCCCAGATTGACGTCCGGCCGGCCTCCGGTGTTTCCCAGATGAACCGCCAGTGTTCAAAAGTAAAGCCGCTCGGAATGAGTGAGCCGGGCGGGCTGACCGTGATCGTGTCGATCACGAGATAGACATACATGATAACCAGTGGCATCGAGGTCAGCGCAAGCGCCAGCAGAATTGGCCAGGTTTTGAAATTGCTCGACATTCCGACTCCTACTGCTCGATCCGAGGTTTGCTGATCATGGTCTTGAAGTCGAAAAGGCGCAGATACATCAGCGATGCCACGATGCCGATGATCACGAGAACGACTGCCAGGGATGCGCCGTAGCCGTATTCGAGGTTTCCGCCATAGTTGTTGAGCGCAATCTTGAAGGAATAAAGCGCCCAGACATCCGTTGCGCTGCCGGGACCACCGTCGGTCGACAGGTAGATGTATTCGAATGACGTGAGCAGCGAGAGCGTCTGATAAGCGGTCGTGAACAGGATCGGCCAGCGCAGCTGCGGAAGGATGATGTACCAGACCTGTTGCCATCTGCTGGCGCCGTCGACCTCGCTGGCGTAAAGCATGGAGGAGGGTATGGCGCGTATGGCACTGGAAAAGAGGATCATGCCCATCGACGCCCCGACGAATCCGTTGATCAGAATGACAACGACCCAGGCGTGATAGGCGGTGTCCAGCATGAGGTTTCTTGGCGCAACGTCGAAGAAGCTCAACAGTGTCGACAGGAACCCCGTATCCCAGGTCATCCATTTCCATAAGAGCACATAAAGCACCGGCGGCAGGATCCTGGGCAGGAACCAGATCGTGCGAAACGCCGCCGCTTGTCCGGCTGGCAAATAGAACGTCGTGATCGCAAGAAACAGACCGAACCCAATGTTGAATGCGAGGGTAAAGCCGACATAAACGCCCGTATTGGATGCGGCCCGGTAGGTCGACGGCAAAGACGCCATCCGGGAATAATTTTCCGTCGTCCAGACCCAGCCGGTATAGGCGTCTTTGGTGATAATCTCGGTCTCTTCCGGTGTCAGATTCAGATCGAGCTCATGCAACCCTTCGAGGAAGTCTTCACGGTTCGAATAGCGGGTGTTCAAGATGGAACGTTTGAAAAGATCAGCCGCCTTTTTCAGCTCGCGTGTCGATTTGGGCCTCGATCTGATTTTCTTGAGCGCGCGCTCCAGATCCCGTCGCCCCTCAAAGCTCTGGTCGAGAAGGGACTTTTCGATCGCATTGGCAAATTCAGTTCCATAAGCCGCCTTTACGTCTGCTATCCCGGCAGCATCGACCCGGTAGATATTGCTTTCAAGGCTTTCGATCACGTCCGGCTGCAGACCGTCTTCCCGCAGCCGCCGGACAGTGTCCTGAGAGACCTCATAGGCCCCTCCGGTAATTCCGGTGGATGTGCTCATCGAGGTGAAGGAAAACACACCTGTCAGAAGGACAGGCACGAGAAAGAACAGCACGGAAAGAACGATTGCCGGTGCCATGAAACACAGGCCGAAAAGGTCAGCGCGGCGCATAATGAACCTCTGGAAAAACAGCCGGGCAGCAAAGGGAGTGAAACGCCGCCCGGCCGTCGTTGGTGCAGTTAACGAACGATCAGATCGTCGCCGAGCGTCGCCTGCATTTCAGCTTCAACTTCAGCAACCGCTTCCGCCGGTGTTTTGGTGCCGGTCCAGGCTGTTTCCAGACCCTTGAACATCAGTTCGGAGAACTGGCCGTATTTCAGATGGTTCGGCTGGGCGTTCGCGTGGCCGAGCAGACGATCCGTCGCCTCTGCTGCCCAACGGTCATTTGCGTAAAGCTCGATGTTGGACTGTTCCTTCGAGATACCGAGATGCGCAGATTTGATCGCGTGCAGGGAATTGATGCGTGGCTCGGACGCGATCTTGATCAGCTGTGCAGCGATCTCCACGGCCTCTTCATCGTCCTGGGTTGTCAGGAGATAGGCAAGCGGGTGGGTGATGGTATTGGCGCGGCCGTTTTCGTTGCCTGCAGGGATCAGCGTGAACTGAATGTTGCCGAAGAAATCATCCAGGCCTTCCTTGCCGGTGTAGCGCGCATAGTGCCATGTGCCACCATGCCAGAGAGCCGCCTTGCCGGAAGCCACTTCCGAATACCACTGTGCCCAATCGGTACCAATGTGGTTCTTGCGGGTGACCCCAGCTTCAACGGCGTCCACGAAGAACTGGTAGAAATCGGTCATCGCCTGTTTGTCGAGGACCAGCTTGCCAGTTTCAGGATCAATCAGTTCGCCGCCGAACGACTGATAGAACTGCGCATAGTCAGGTCCGTTGGAAACGCGCGGATAGAAGCCATAACCTTCTTCGACCAATTCCATGTCGACAGCTTTCTTGGCATCTTCCAGCACATTCTGCAGCGTGTATTCGCCAGACTCGACCTTCGCCGGAAGCGCCTCGATTTCCGCGTCAGTGTAGCCGATCTTCTTGAGCGTATCGATCCAGAAGAAGAACGGACGGCTTTCGGCATCCTGCGGCAAGCCGACGACCTGACCGTTGTAAGAAGTGATTTCAACGAGGTTGTCGTAAAGATTGTTCAGGGGCCACGCGTCCATGTCGACATAATCCTCGACTGGAACAATCAAACCGGCCTGGCTCCAGGGCGCAATGTCAAGGTGGCTGGTCACAACGATGTTCGGTGCGGTGCCGGCTTCTGCCGCGAGAGTGACAGCTTGCTTGAATTCCGCCCAACCGGCGAAATCACGCTTGCCTTCCACGGTGATGTTCAGCTCTTCGCCATTGATCGCGTATTCCCGTGCCAGCATGTCAGCAGCCATTTCAATGGCTTCAATGCGATAGGCATCGCTGTCGTTGGATCCGCCTGCCCAAACTGAAATGGTCAGGTCCTTTGCCAGGGCTCCGCCGGCGACAGTCGACGCCGTGAGGGCCAGAACAGCTGCCGCCGTAGACTGGCGCAGTCTTGATACGAAAGTGGTCATGATACTCACCTGCTCTCTTTCTCGCGCCGTTTCCGGAGTGGTTTTTCAGCGCAGAATTCAATGTTTGCACACGTGTGCAAATCGATCAATACAGACGAGTCATTACGGCTGTGTGACACCCTTTGGCATTGTCGGAATTCTTCGGGCGACGGCAGCAGGATCGCATTGCGACGCAACAGAAATAAGTCAGCAGAACTCATTTTCAGCGCTCTCTCCAACCCGGCAACAAGCGCGCAGCAGGAGCGAATTGTCTCCACGCTGACCGGCTTTACAAAACTTTACACAAGCGAAGAACGCCAGAAACCGGCGCCGACTATCTGTTGGAGGCAGCGGGAGGCTTGGTGCCTTCTTACGTGCCGTCGGCGGACACCGACCCGCCCCGTCTCTGGTGCTTGCCGGCGGCCCAGAAAGGGAAACAGGATATGGAATCACATTTCCGGACCGGGCTTTGGCGAAGTTACATCGCCACAGCTGCTCTGGTCCTGTCATTGGTCATGACAGCTGGAAGCGTCCACGCCCAAGCCGCCGCGGAAGCGCCTCGAATAGCAGAAGTCGCAGCCAAACTTGATCTTACGGCAGCTCAGGAACCGGCCTTCACCCGCATCCTGCAAGCGCATGTTGCAACAACAAGATCTCTTCTTGAAAAGCACGGTGTCGATCCGTCGAAGGGACGGCCGCCGATGAAGGTGATGCGCGCCCTTCGCTCAGAGATGCTGCAAAACCGCCAGAACCTGGAAACGGAACTTGCCGCTGTACTGACCCCGCAGCAGCTGGACCAGTTCAAGAACTTATCGCGGGAGCGCTCGCGCCGTTGACCCCTACCTCACCGCAGACTGGCAACCGGCCCTTTTGCAAAACACACAGGAGCCCACAATGTTGAACAAACTCGAAAACGCGCGTCTCAGAGTAACAACGACCAGGACCGGTCAGGTTATTGCCGCCTGCATGATCAGCGCTGGAATCCTTGCAGTTTCAGCAATGACTGCAACCAGCGCGTCGAATGCGATCGGCTTCAATCAGCTGGCACTTCACGAAAGCGCGTATTCCGGAGTTGCTGGCGTTGCCGATACCGAGAAAGCAGGTTGGCGCAGGGGCTCTGCAGGCCCCGGCATGTTACATCGGCTCAGCGATGCGGAAATCGAAAAACGGATTACCCGCGTTGTACGGCATATCGCGATTGAGATCGACGCAACACAGGATCAGGTCGACGAGATCATAGGTATTGTCACCCCGGTCGCGATTGGCCTGAAGGAAACCCACCAGCAATTTGCCACCGTTGGCGAGGATTTGCGCAAGCTGCTGCTGGCGGAGGATGTCGACCGTTTCGCCGTCGAGGCAATCCGCGCCGAAAAACTTGCTCTTGCGGATGAGGTCAGCAAAAAGCTGACGGGCGTGATGATCGAAGTTACCGCGGTGCTGACACCTGAGCAGCGTGTGCAACTGGACGAGCGTATCACTGAGTTCCGTGCTATGCGTCCGGGGTTTCGCCGGCACTAAGCCGGTTCAACCCAGATCGAGACACGTGAAGAATGCCACAGCAAATTCTTCTCATTGAGGACGACACCCGGCTTGCCAAGATGGTTCAAGACTATCTTGGCGAGGCAGGCTTTTCGATCACGATCGCCGCGACCGGACAGGAAGGGCTGACGCTTCAACACCAGCGTGCTTACGATGCGATCCTGCTGGACCTCATGCTGCCTGATGCAGACGGTCTTGATATCTGCCGGACGCTGCGGGCCCACTGCCGCACACCGATCCTGATGCTGACGGCGAAGGGCGAGCCGATGGATAGGATCATCGGCCTGGAGCTCGGTGCGGACGACTATCTGCCCAAACCCTTCGAACCACGCGAGTTACTGGCGCGGCTGAAGGCAATCCTCCGGCGCGGTCCTCTTGAACCGGACAGCCAGGTTCTGCGGTTCGGACGCCTCGAGATAGACAGCTCCGCCATGGAGGCCAGGATCGATGGTACGCTCTGCAATCTGACCGCCCACCAGTTTCAGCTTCTTGAAATCCTGGCAGGCCGGGCCGGCCGGGTCCTGTCGCGGGATGCGATCATGACCTTGCTGAAAGGCGAGAGCCTGGCGGCTTTTGACAGGTCGATCGATGTCCACGTGTCTCGCATCAGAGCCGAGATCGAAGACGATCCCAACAAGCCCCGCCGCCTCATAACGGTGCGCGGCGCGGGGTACGTCTTTGCCCGTTCGCAGGAATAGAGCCGGCATCATGCGCCTTTTCAAATCCGTCCTGATGCGCAGGCTTTATCTCCAAATCTATGCGACCATCGTTGGCAGCCTGGTGCTCGTGGTAATCCTCTCCGGGCTCTTGTGGGAAGCTGTCGGCCGGGAGCGGCTGAACCGCAACATTCTGGACACTGTAAGCCGTTTCGTTGCGCTTACCTTGCCGCCGGCGGATGCCAGCCACGCCGACCAGCAGCGGACCATCCAGGGTCTTGGAGCGGAGCTGGATATCGCCCTTGCGCTTTTTGACGAAAACGGAGATCCGATCGCCGTCTACGGTGAACCAGATATGCCACCGGAGCGGCGCTCGGGTGAAACCGGCTGGTTCCGGGCACGCGGAGGGCCCATTCTTTCCCTGGCACTCCCGGACGGACGCTGGCTTGTTGCCGATGCCCATGACGGTTCGCCTCTCGAACCGCTTCTGAACCTTCTTTTTACACTGGCGCTTGTTGCCGTTTGTGTCGGCATTGGTGTCTATCCGATCTCCCGCCGCCTTGCAAAACGGCTCGAAACACTGAGCCGGGGTGTTGAGCGTATCGGATCGGGGGATCTTCATGCCCGGGTCGATGTCCAGGGTCAGGACGAAGTTGCCCAGCTTGCGCGCAAGTTCAATGCAGCAGCCGACAAGATCGAAAATCTCGTGACCGCACACAGGATGCTCCTGGCCAACGCCTCGCATGAATTGCGCACACCGCTGGCGCGCATCAAGCTTGGGCTAGAAATGGATCAGATCGACGGAACGCAGGAACGGCGGGCAGCCCTGAAACGCGACATACTCGAGCTTGATGCGCTCATTGATGAAATCCTGGTGATGAGCCGCCTGGATGGCGATATGCCGGTAGAGCGGTCGGAACCGATCGATCTGCTCGCGCTCATTGCGGAGGAATGCGCGCGCCATGACCATTGTTCTTATTCCGGCAACGCACCTGAAATCTCCGGCGATCCGAGGCTTTTGCACCGCATGCTTGGAAACCTGATTGAAAATGCCGTCAAACACGGTGAACCGCCGGTGACGGTCAGTCTCTCGGTCTCCGGGCAGACCATCAAGATTGACGTCATCGATTGCGGCCATGGAATCACGGAGGCCGAATGTGAAAGTGTTTTCCAACCCTTTTATCGCGGACCTGACAAACAGAACGTGGATGGTTACGGGCTCGGCCTTCCCCTCGTGCGCAAAATCGCCGAGGCACATGGCGGCACAGCGTTTGTCGTCGCCGTCCCGAAAGGCAGCTCGATGATCCGGGTGAGCCTGCCTTTGACACGCTGAAAAGGCGTAAAACGCACTTTCGACTGTCGCCAACGCGGCAAGTCTCTGGAAACGGTTCTTTCGTTTCCTGTCTTCGCGCCAACGAACGCCATCACCGGGATGTTTTCCGCTGAGGGAAAAGAATTTGGACTGTGCAGCGCCACAAAATCACCTACCATCACGAGAGGTCCGAGATGAGAGGTGCTTGCCCATGAACGCCGCCGATTTTGCATTTCAGGATGCAGACGCACTCTGCCGGATGAGTGCCCGCGATCTGGCAAAGGGCTATCGCGATAGAACGATTTCTCCGGTCGAAGTTACCACAGCCTGTCTCGCCAGAGCGGACAGTCTCGACCCCGTTTTCAATGCCTTTACGTTCATCGACCACGAGGGAGCGCTTGAGGCGGCGCACGCCTCCGAGGCGCGTTGGGCCGAAGGGGAACCGCTGTCGGAGGTTGACGGCGTTCCGGCAACCATCAAGGACATTGTCTGGGTGAAGGACTGGGTGGTCCGTTTCGGCAGCGCGCTGACGAGCCCCACCCCTTTTCAGGAAGACGCACCAAGTGTACGCCTGATGCGCGCCGCCGGTATCGTTTTTCTCGGCCAGACAACAACACCGGAGTTCGGCTGGAAGGCCATCACGGACAGCAAGGCCTTCGGCGTCACCCGTCACCCGCACAACACTGACCTGACCCCCGGCGGTTCATCGGGCGGTGCCGCCGTGGCGGCAGCCCTGGGTGCCGGTGTCTTTCACCTCGGAACGGACGGTGGGGGATCGATCAGAATTCCATCGGCCTTTTGCGGCCTGACCGGACTAAAACCGACGTTCTCGCGCGTGCCTGCCTATCCTGCGAGCGCCTTTGGAACGGTCGCGCATATCGGCCCCATGTGCCGCAATGCCGAAGACGCCTTCGAGATGCTCAAGGCAATGTCCGGGCGGGATCGCCGCGACTGGTATCAGGGTGAAGGACGTCTTGACGCGCTGGACAATGAGGCTGTCGAATTCAAGGGATTGCGCATCGGCTACTGGACCAAACCGCCCGCAGGCCGTCTTGATCCGGAAGTCGCGCAAATCGTCGACGGGCAGGTGAAATCGCTGGAAGCTCTCGGGGCCATCGTCGAACCGTTCGACCTGCCCGGATCCGATCTTCTTGAAACTTTTCACGTGCACTGGTTTTCCGGCGCGGCGGCGCGCCTGGCATCATTCAGCTCCGCCGAATGGGACCAGGTCGACCCTGGCCTTTTGGAGATAGCGGAAACAGGCCGGTCTTTTTCGGCCCAGACCCTTGTCGCCGCACAGGTTGAGCGGGCCGAGTTTGGCGCAAAAATGGATGCTGCCCTTGAGACGTATGATTTCATCGTGTCGCCCGCCGTCACCGTTCCGGCTTTCGGCGCCGGCCTGGAAGTCCCGGCAGGCTCAGGCCTTGGCCGATGGACCGAATGGGCAAGTTTCAGTTTCCCGATCAACCTGACCCAGCAGCCGGCCGGCGTTGTTGAATGCGGCAAGACACAGGCAGGACTACCCGTCGCACTTCAGGTGATCGGTGCGCGCGGCAAAGATGCGAGGGTTCTGTCGTTTTTGGGTATTGTTGAAGAGATGCGCGGATAATAGCGCACCCTGCGGCACCATTTCGACCCTGGGCGGATTTTGAGAAGAGAGGAAATGGTGGAGCCAAGGGGGATCGAACCCCTGACCTCTTCGCTGCCAGCGAAGCGCTCTCCCAGCTGAGCTATGGCCCCATATTCCATTGTCGGCCGGTGTCAATCCTCCGGCGCTGATGGGGGCGGAACATAGTCACACCGCCCCTCAAGATCAAGCAGAAATTTCGGTGAAACCGCCTGCTGAAAACCGAACAGAACAGACAGTCAGAAATATCTTTCCGATCAATATGTTACTGGTCCTGATCGTCCTCGATCTCGACCCTGATGCCGGGGACCGAGTCTTCGTCTTCGTCCTCGTCTTCGAGGAAGACGTCGTCGTCGTCGCTTTCATCACTGTCGATTTCCACGTCGTCGTCGCCTTCAAGATCCGGCACGTCATCGGAGCCTTCCGCTTCGGCGTCGGCTTCTTCGAGCGTCACGATTTCCGGAGCTGCCGCGTCCTCTTCTTCTTCGTCGTCTTCCGGCTTTTCTTCTACCTTGGCCGCCTTGGCAGCGCGCGTGGTCATCACCGTTTCGAAAATGGTGCCGCATTTCGGGCAGGTAATCGGATCGCGATGAAGATCATAGTATTTAGCGCCGCAGCTCGGGCAGAGCCGCTTTGTGCCAAGTTCAGGTTTTGCCACTGTGCTCACCCTTCATTCGTTTTCTGGCTGACAATTCGGTGGGCCGCGCATAGCGTCAAGCTCAGCCCGTGTCAAAGCCAAATCGGTAAAAAAATATGTTCGCCCCATTCTTCTGCATGTTGCGAGCCAAATATCAAGCGCGTGAAAAAGTTCTCGCCAAAAAACTCACACGTGCGTGCACATGGTTCCGGTCAGACCGAAAGGCCGATACGGTGGCAGGCCAATTGAGGCGGCGGGCGACGTCCGGGGCTTGTTACGGGATCATAATTTACGGCCGTGCGACCTGCGCCAAGGTCCTGAGGCACGCCGCAATACCATTGTGTTTGCTTGTTGAAAAACACGGGTGATGACGGAACAGTATCCGCGTGATAGGACGTGACACCTTTTGCAAACTTCAAAGTTCCGGACATTGAAAATGTCACATGATACCGCGCCGACCCCACTCACCGCGAGCACCGGCAAACCGCTGACCGGCACGATCCGTGTGCCGGGCGACAAATCCATTTCCCACAGATCCCTGATGTTCGGCGCACTGGCCGTTGGCCGCACGACCGTCAAAGGTCTTCTGGAGTCTGAAGACGTTCTGGCGACTGCCGATGCGATGCGTGCAGTGGGTGCGACGATCGCAAAGCAACAGGATGGTCAATATACTGTCGACGGCATTGGCCTCGGAAGCCTTCTGGAACCGGAACACGTGATTGACTTCGGCAATGCCGGCACAGGCGTACGTCTGACCATGGGTATATTTGGCAGTCACAATATCGCGGCCACCTTCGTGGGCGATGCGTCCCTTTCAAAACGGCCTATGGGCAGGGTTCTCAATCCTTTGCGCGAGATGGGGACCAACGTGATTGCGCGTGACGGTGACCGCCTGCCGGCCTCCATTCGCGGTGCAGAAACGGCCTTGCCGATCATTTACCGGGTCCCGATGCCGTCCGCGCAGGTCAAATCAGCAGTGCTGCTGGCCGGGTTGAATGCACCGGGCGAGACCACCGTGATCGAGCCTATCCCGACACGCGACCACACAGAGAAGATGCTAAAGGGGTTCGGTGCCGAGATTTCCGTTTCCCTGAACGAGGCGGGGGAGCGCGTCATCAGGCTCAAGGGTCAGCCGGACCTGAAACCGCAGGATATCGATGTGCCGGGCGATCCCTCTTCAGCAGGCTTTCCGCTTGTCGCGGCACTGATCGTTCCAGGCTCGGACATCACAATCGAAAACGTTCTTCTGAATGAACATCGCACCGGACTGATCACGACCCTCATCGAGATGGGTGGTGATATCGAAATCGTAAACCGGCGCGAGACAGGCGGAGAAGAGGTCGGCGATCTCAGGGTCAAGGCCAGCCGGCTGAAGGGCATCACGGTGCCGGCGAGCCGAGCGCCCTCGATGATCGACGAATACCCGGTTTTGGCCATCGCCGCGGCCTTTGCCGAGGGCGACACTTACATGCCGGGTCTCGACGAGTTGCGCGTAAAGGAATCCGACCGGCTTGCGGCGGTTGCGCGCGGGCTTGAGGCAAACGGCATTCCTTGTGTCGAAACCGAAGACACGCTTACGGTCACCGGCGAGGCAAACGCGATTGGCGGTGGCACGGTAACAACCCATCTCGATCACCGCATTGCGATGGCCTTTCTGGTTCTGGGCATGGCGGCGCACAAACCGGTCACCGTGGATGACGGCGCGGTCATAGCGACCAGTTTCCCGACCTTCACGGCACTCTTTGAAGATCTCGGGGCGACCTTGTCCATGCAGCCGGGCGAGGCGGCATGATCATAGCGATTGACGGTCCTGCAGCTTCGGGAAAGGGAACTCTCGCGCGCAGGCTCGCCGACCACTTAAGCATCCGGCACCTCGACACAGGACTGACTTATCGCGCCGTTGCGGCTGCGTTGCTGGCCAAGGGGCTACCGCTCGGAGACGAAGGTGTTGCCATCGAGATCGCTCAAAATCTCGACCTTGCTCACATGGACAAGACGGTTCTTGCCGCCCACGAAATCGGCGAAGCCGCCTCCCGCATTGCTGTGCTGGGTGGTCTGCGCGAAGAGCTCGTCAATCTGCAGCGCCGTTTTGCGCAAACGCCTCCGGGCGCTGTTTTGGACGGACGCGACATCGGCACGGTTGTCTGTCCTGACGCGACGGTCAAGCTGTTCGTCACGGCCTCTCCTGAGGCACGCGCACGCAGACGGACCGACGAGATGATCTCCAAGGGAAACGATGCAAATTACGCATCGGTTCTCGACGATCTGAAGCGCCGAGACGAACGGGACAGCCAAAGAACTGTCGCTCCATTGAAACAAGCTGATGATGCGGTCTTGCTTGATACGACAGAAATGGATATAGAGACGGCGTTCCAGGCGGCCGTGGATATCGTTTCCCGCGCAAAGGGTGCCTAGAGAGAAGTGGGGTTCGCCTTGAAGGTGCGCCCCTTTTAGCGCATCCGGAACACTTGGCCCGTGAGGCCGACAGTTCTTGATTAGAACGACATGTAATTTCGGCAGGGCGCTGCGTATCCGCGCCCTGTGGCGAGACTGGATTTTCCGTCTTCCGCCCCCGCCGGCCCGCTTTCGAAGCGGCAGGATCAGCGGACACCGCGATCCCGGGAGATGGAAACTCCAGAGTGCAACACCAACCCGCCGGCGGTGCGCCAACAGGCGCTCAGGAGAATAAATGACCGATTTCAATCCCTCTACCGAGGATTTTGCAGCTCTTCTCGAAGAGTCTTTCGTCCAGCATGACCTTTACGAAGGTGCCGTTGTCAAAGGTACCGTCGTTGCAATCGAAAAAGACCTCGCCGTCATCGACGTCGGCCTGAAGGTCGAAGGCCGCGTGCCGCTGAAGGAATTTGGCGCCAAGGGCCGCGACGGTGAAATGAGCGTCGGGACGGAAGTTGAAGTTTACCTGGAGCGTGTCGAAAACGCTCTTGGCGAAGCCGTTCTATCGCGCGAAAAAGCCCGCCGCGAAGAAAGCTGGGTTCGCCTGGAAGTCGCTTTCGAAGCCAACGAGAAAGTCAACGGCCAGATCTTCAACCAGGTCAAGGGCGGGTTCACCGTCGATCTGGACGGCGCTGTTGCCTTCCTGCCGCGTTCGCAGGTCGATATTCGTCCGGTTCGCGACGTGACCCCGCTGATGCACACACCGCAGCCGTTCCAGATCCTGAAAATGGACAAGCGCCGTGGCAACATCGTTGTCTCACGCCGTGTCGTTCTGGAAGAAACCCGCGCCGAACAGCGTTCGGAACTGGTCCAGAGCCTGGAAGAAGGCCACACCGTGGAAGGCGTCGTCAAGAACATCACCGATTATGGTGCGTTCGTCGACCTCGGCGGTATCGACGGTCTGCTGCACGTCACCGACATTGCGTGGCGCCGCATCAACCATCCGTCGGAAGTTCTCACTATCGGCCAGACCGTCAAGGTGCAGATCATCCGCGTCAACCAGGACACGCATCGCATCAGCCTCGGCATGAAGCAGCTTGAAACTGATCCGTGGGACGGTATCGAAGCCAAGTATCCGATCGAAGCGAAGTTCAACGGCCGCGTGACCAACATCACCGACTACGGTGCCTTCGTCGAACTGGAGCCGGGCATCGAAGGCCTGATCCACGTTTCGGAAATGTCCTGGACCAAGAAGAACGTCCATCCGGGCAAGATCGTTTCCACTTCCCAGGAAGTCGAAGTGATGATCCTGGAAGTCGATCCGGTCAAGCGCCGCATCTCGCTCGGTCTGAAGCAGACCTTGCAGAATCCGTGGGACGCGTTCGCAGAGCAGTTCCCGATCGGCACCAATGTCGAAGGCGAAGTCAAGAACAAGACCGAATTCGGCCTGTTCATCGGCCTCGACGGCGACGTGGACGGCATGGTTCACCTCTCCGACCTGGACTGGAACCGTCCGGGCGAGCAGGTGATCGAGGAGTACAAGAAGGGCGACATGGTCAAGGCCGTCGTTCTGGATGTTGACGTCGAGAAAGAGCGTATCTCTCTCGGCATCAAGCAACTCACCGGCGATCCGATGGAATCGGGCGCTGCCGGCGAACTGCGGAAGAACTCCGTCGTGACCTGTGAAGTCACAGAGGTCAAGGACAGCGGCCTGGACGTCAAGATCGCGGACAGCGACCTGACCGCCTTCATCCGCCGCGCGGATCTTTCCCGCGACCGGGAAGAGCAGCGTCCGGAGCGGTACTCCGTCGGCGACAAGTTCGATGCCCGCATCACGCAGTTCGACAAGAAGACCCGCCGCGTGACCGTGTCCATCAAGGCACTGGAAATCGCAGAAGAGAAGGAAGCTGTTGCACAGTACGGTTCTTCCGACTCTGGCGCGTCTCTCGGCGACATCCTCGGCGCTGCCCTCAAGCAGCAGTCCGAAGACTAAGGTTTTCGCTTCCCGAACCATCGGGAACGGAAATGAAAAGCCCGGCAGCAATGCCGGGCTTTTTTGTTGAGCTGGATTGTCGGATCAACCAACACGCCTCCAGTAAACTGGCCTCTTTACATAGACAATGCCACTCGCTTGTGCCCTGATGAACCGGACGGAAAATGGTTCGCCACGGGAGTGACCGATGCGCTTGTTTCTTGTTGTTCTCCTAGCATCCCTGATGACTTCACCTGCCTTTGCGGACATCGAACGCCTCAAGAGCAAATGGAAGGTCAAACCGGATTTCGAGAAGAGTGGAGCTGCTCGGGAATCGATCAGCGGCGCGGACTGCGCTCCGGACGGCGGATGGTGCCTGGCGGCCAATGATGAGAAGAACTATGCGCAGTTCTTCCAGATCGGGAAGGACAGGCTCGACCCGGACAAGAATGGGGTGATCCGGCTGCTGCCGAAAAAGGTCGACGGCGAGAAGATGGACGAGATTGATGCGGAAGGCGTGGTCTTCGTGCCGTCCGGCGATGACAACGCACCATCCTACTTTTATGTCACCGGCTCACACGGGCTTTCCAGAGGCGGCGATTTGCAACCGTCTCGATACTGGCTGTTTCGATTCCCGGTCGAAACAGGCACCGGCAAGCCGACTTTCACATTCGACGACAAGGAGGTCGCCCCGGAGGTTGAGCGAACAGACCTCCTGGCAGACACGATCGATGCCAATCCCGATCTTACCTCTTATTTCGAAGGGAAACTGGACCAAAATGGCGTGACCATCGAAGGGATCTCCGAGATGGACGGCGACATGCTGTTCGGTCTCAGGAGTCCGTGCCTTGCCAACCACGCGTTTATCCTACGGGTGCCTGGCAGCGAGCTTTTCAAGGAGACCCCACCCTCCTCAACAACGGAGAAAGTTGAGCTGGGCGACAATGTCGGTGTGCGCGATCTGACCCGGGTAAAGGATGGCCTTCTCATTCTTGCGGGCCGAAGCGACGACCGCCGCGGGGTTCAAGACTTCACCTGTGGTGAGGACCGATCGCCACCCTCACCGCCGCCCTCTCTCTGGTTCTGGAGCGGCAAGAATGGCGACTCTGCCGAACCATTTGGAGCGCTTCCCGGTGTTGATGTCAACGCGAGCGCCGAGACACTGCTTGTGCTCGAGGAAACCCAAACGGCCTACAGGGTGCTGGTGCTGTTCGACGGTGAGAAAAACGGCGCGCCGGTCGAGTTTCTGGTCAGCAAATAGCAATCACCACTGGTGCGCGCACATGCTCGCACCTTTTGGTAAGAGAACCGAATTCGGCCTTGCCGGGCTTGCAATGTTGCCGCTCATTTGGATGATCGCCGGATACTCTCGACAGTCCGTTTTGGATTTCCAACATGTCAGCCCTCGATCTGTGCCGCCTGGCCGGCACCGTCTTTCTTGCCGTCACGCTGGTGGTGATCGGCGATACCTGCGGAAAGCTGCTCACGCAGAGCGATGTGGATCCTTTCATCGTCGCCTGGTCACGCTTCGCGATCGGGGCGCTTGTCCTGTGGCCGCTCGCCCGTATCCAGTGGCGGGAACTTGCCGGCATGAAGGATTGGCGCGTGATCCTGCGGGCCGTCTTCATCGCGGGCGGGATCTCATCCATTCTGACGGCACTGAAAACCGAACCGATCGCAAACGTCTTCGGTGCCTTTTTCGTCGGACCGATCATTTCCTATGTCCTGGCAGTCGTCTTCTTGAAGGAACGACCGTCGACCACCCACACCATTTTGCTGGCCATCGGATTTCTGGGTGTGCTGCTGGTCGTCAAACCCGGTTTCGGCGTCACCACAGGCACGCTGTTCGCCCTGCTCGCCGGGACTTTTTATGGCTGTTATCTCTTCATGACAAAGCTGCTTGCCGGTGCCATGCGACCCACACGGCTGCTGATGTCGCAATTGCTGTTCGGCACGGTTTTGCTCACACCTCTCGGCCTCACCTCAACATTTCCACCGAATGAAACGGCCGTGTGGGCACTGCTTGTTGCGAGCGCCCTCGCCTCCACGGCGGGAAACTATCTTCTTGTCATTGCCAACCGGACGGCGGACGCAAGTCTGGTGGCGCCTTTGGTTTATACGCAGCTCATCTCCGCAACCATTTTAGGTGTCATCGTCTTCGGCGACTGGCCGGACCCTGTCGCGCTGCTGGGCTTGGCGCTCATTGCCTTGTCCGGGCTTGGCTCACTAGCTGTGCGCAGAAAGCCTGATGACCGGGCCACGATTATGCGTTCCGGCTGACATCGCGGCCTCGAACAGGGCCGCAATCCCTCAGTGCTCTTGTTCTGCCAGCGCCAGAAGCTGCTCCGCGGTTTCAGAACAGGTTGCGACGTGGGTGGCATATCCACCGCGAATGGCCGCAAGCATGGGTGCCGCGCGATCCGGGCCGGACCCAACCAGCAGACCCATATCCTTGTTGCGCATCTGATCCAGCGTGACCGCAATCATCCGGTCTTCGATGTCCCGGTTGAGGCCATTGCCGTTCCGGTCGATCAGACGCCCACAGATAACCCCGATCGCACCATCCTCCGCGCAAGCGTCGACATCGGCTTTGTCAAGGAGGCCTGTATGCACCACATGGCTGTCGCCACCGCAGGTACCACAGGCGAAAACCGTTTTGTTGCAAGTCGCAACAGCTTCCAGCTGCGCCTGGATAACCGGTTCCCGTTTCAGCTGCTCGACAAGGTTCTTGTCAGACAACACCAGCGGGACGTGCAGATTGACACAATGGGCGCTGTAGCGTCTTGCAAGGGTGGCGGAACAGGTCTCGGCTGCAAATCCCAGCGCAGCCGGGCGCGATCCGACAAGCTGAACCACGGTCAGGCCCTCGACAGCGACACGTGGTGCGGCTTCGGCAACACGATAGACTGTTTCACCCCACGCCACACCCAGCCTGTCACCCGGCGTCAGCAAACTGGGCAGCCAGTCGGCGACGACCCGCGTTACCCGATCAAGAGACTGCTCATTGCTACCGGGCGCGGATGGCACGACCAACGCATCGCGAAGACCAAACCGGTCGACGATCCGGCGCGCAAGATCCTGATTTCGAAAGACGTCGGTGTCGAGCGAAATCCGCACATAGTCACGCTTTCGCGCCTCCGCCAGATAGTTGACAACCGTTGCCCGCGAGATACCGAGACGCTCGGCAATATCATTCTGGTTCATGCCATCATGATAGTAGCACCAGGTCACCTCAATGATGGCATCCTCCTGGGTGCGCGCCCGCGTGGCGATGGAGCGGGGTCCGCTCCTGCCGTCCGCCGGCAACGACCTGGAAGGACCCGGACTCATGCGCTTTTGGCAAGCCTGGCCAAATCAGGAAAGAGCTCGGCCAACCCCTCAGCGCTCGCCTTGCACACACCTCGTTCGGTTATCAGCCCGGTGACGAGATGGTTCGGCGTCACGTCGAAGGCCGGGTTGCCGCCGGGCGTGCCGTTCGGAGTGACCTGAACCCGGCCGATTGTGCCTTCGGGAGTCAGACCCTGGATGTGCGTAACCTCTTGCTCAGCCCGTTCTTCAATCGGGATTTCAGCAACACCATCAGACACACTCCAATCGATGGTGGGCGACGGCAAAGCAACGTAAAACGGAACCTTGTTGGCTTGCGCGGCAAGTGCCTTCAGATAGGTTCCGATCTTGTTACAGACGTCTCCGCTGCGTGTGGTCCGGTCCGTGCCCGTAATGACGATGTCGACGAGACCATGCTGCATCAGATGTCCGCCCGCATTGTCGGTAACATACGTGTGCGGAATTCCATGACTACCAAGTTCCCAGGCAGTGAGTACTCCCTGGTTACGCGGCCGTGTTTCATCGACCCAGACATGGATCGGGATGCCGTTGTCATGGGCCTGATACATCGGGCTCGTGGCGGTTCCCCAATCCACTGTGGCAATCCAGCCGGCATTGCAATGCGTCAGGATGCGGACCGGTTCGCCCGACGATTTTCCCGCCGCGATCCTTCGAATGATCTCCAGCCCATGCTGGCCTATGTTGTAATTGATGTCGACGTCTTCATCAGAAATTTCGTGCGCAAGACGCAGGGCAGCTTCCGCGCGGTCTTCTACTGCCAGCGGCATCAGATGCCCACGGCAAAGATTGAGCGCCCACCGCAGATTGATCGCGGTCGGACGGGTCTTGTCCAGATACTCCCAGGCCTTTTGCAGGTTCTCGTCTGACGGGTCCAACCTGGCCGCCAGTGCCATGCCATAGGCGGCTGTCGCGCCGATCAACGGCGCTCCGCGCACGCGCATCTCGACGATCGCGTCGGCAAAATCCTTTAGCGTGTCAACCTGCTGAATACGAAATTCATGGGGCAACCAGCGTTGATCGATTATCTGGAGCGCGCCCTTGTCTTCATCCCACCAGAGCGAGCGATAGTGCGTCCCGTTGACTTTCATAGGATGTCCTCAGTGTTGACCTGGCGCGCAAGGGCGAGCAGGTCGTTGATGGAGCCAAAATTGTCCGCTTCCCGGATCAATTGCGCTCCCATGTGCAGATTGCGCGCTTCCAATTTCGCCTTAATCGCCTTGTCCTCGATCTCCTCGAAGTCGGCATTGTGGGCGAGCGATAACGTCCGGCGGTGCATTTCTATCCCGCAGAACCCGATCGCGTCGGTCATGATTTCGGCCAGCAATTCGGCGCAGGCATCAGCCGAGTGATGACCCTGGTCTTCAAACAGCGCCCCGGGATAGAGCATGCCGGTCCGCTCGGTTTGCCAAAGCAGCCTGAACTCCTCCTCGAACGCAACGACGGTCTCGGTGATGACCGACAGAAGCCATTCCTGATACGCGGTCAGTTCCTCTGCACCGCGATGCGCGGGCTGACTGAAATAGGCCATCAGAAAGTTTGCCAGCAGCATGCCGATGTCGAACCCCATCGGTCCGTACTGGACGAACTCAGGATCGATGACGCGGGTCTGCGTGTCGGTCGACATGATCGATCCGCTATGCAGATCGCCGTGCACCATCGTCTCCGTGTTAGAGGCAAATTTCATTAGGAGGCGCTGCACCTTGGCCTTCAGACGCGCATCAGATCTGAGTGCAGACACCACCGGTTCGAGCCCATCGGTGTGATGATTCATTTCCGCTTCGTGATAGGGATCAGTAAAGACCAGCGCCTCCGTGATCGCCGGAATTTCAATGTTGCCGGCAAACAGACTGACATCCTGTTTCTTGTCGGAGCTCTTCATTGACAGCTCCGATCCGCGGAAAGCTGTGCGGGCACAGAACTTGCCGAGAAACTCACCAAGGCCCGCAACCTTTTCCCCATCAATGAGCTTGCGGCGGAGGATCTTGTGAGGAGCAAGGTATTCCATCACGATCAGCGCCTGCTCTTCATCGAAGTGATAAATGGCGGGTACCGAGCCGGGATCTCTCTGTTCCTGCCGCAGCAAGGCGTGGTTTTCAAAAAAGGCCCGATAGAGCGGCAACGGCCAACTGTCGCCGACAAGGCGCACATAAGGCAGTGCCTGTTTGACGACCACCGTTCCCTCCGGACCCTCGACGATAAAGACAAGGTTCAGATTGCCGTCACCCACCTCGCTCACGGTCCATCCAGCCGGGTCTTTTCCGACGCGCGTTGCCACGGCTTCGACCGGTGCCAGACGCGCTGCGAGGGTCTCCGGCGACAATGGCCGATACTGCTCCGGCGTTTCCATGACTGCGATCATTCCTCCCTGTTCCGCCCAGATAATGATCAAGATTATTCAAAAGTCAACTGAGTTGACAAATGCCTATATTGCATGTTGTATCAGTGGCAAGCGGGAGGGGAACCCGCAAAAAATCTGGGAGGAACGGTGCAAAACGTCACCTGCAAACTCCGCGGTCTGGAAAAGTCCTTCGGGCAGAATCACGTTCTCAAGGGCATCGATCTGGATCTGCGGTCCGGGGAAGTCACTGCGTTGATGGGGGCCAACGGTGCCGGCAAGTCAACGCTCGTCAAAGTGCTGTGCGGCTATCACTTTGCCGACGCGGGCGAGATAGAGCTTGGTGGAAAACCGTTTTCGCCAGCCGATGCCGCAGACGCGATCTCCAAGGGTGTCGTGACCGTTCACCAGTCCATTGACGATGGCGTCATCCCGGACCTCGACGTTGCGACCAACCTGACGCTCGACCGGCTGACAGAGCCGGGTGTCGGCCTGTTCGTCAATGACAGGAAGCTCCGCAATCAGGCCCGGAAAGTTGCCGAGAGCATGGGCCTGACGATGGATGTGCGCATGCGGGTCGCCGACCTTGACGTCGCGGACCGCCAGATGATCGCAATTGCTCGCGCCATGGCGCGATCGCCGAAGCTGCTTATCCTGGACGAACCGACGTCATCGCTCTCCGCCACCGAAGCCGAACGCTTGTTCGAACTGATCGACCGGTTGCGGGGGGAAGGTGTCGCAATCCTTTATATTTCGCACCGCATGTCCGATATCAGGCGGGTCGCCGACCGGATCATTTCGATGCGGGACGGGGCTATTTCCGGCGTCTTCGAAACAGAACCGCTTGATTATGTCGGGGCCGTCAACGCCATGCTCGGCCACCAGATGACCGAGGTCGACATCGACCCGGTTCAAGGGGGCGAAACCGTGCTGCGCCTGGACAAGCTCAGACTGTTCGCCGATAGCCGGGACATAGATTTTGAAGCGCGGGAAGGCGAAGTGGTCGCCTTTACCGGGTTGCTCGGGAGCGGCAAGACACGCCTTGCCGAAGTCATCTACGGTCTTGCCGAACCTGCGGGCGGACATCTTGAGCTGGATGGCAAGTCCTATCGACCCACAGATTCGGGCGACGCTGTTTCAAAAGGCGTTTTCATGTCTCCGAAGGACCGGAGCATCAATGCTGTCGTTCCGGACTTCGACATTGCCAACAACATGACCGTGCCGTTTCTCGGCGCCTTCAGCAGCCTGTCTTTTTTGAACGACAAAAAGCAGCGAACCGCAGCCCGGGAGATGATCGAAAAAATAGGCGTCGTCTGCCAGAGCGACGCAGACGGCATCGATACGCTGTCGGGCGGCAACCAGCAGAAGGTAATGATCGGCCGTTGGCTCCTGAAGGCCTCACGCGTGCTTCTGCTGGACGAGCCGTTTCAGGGTGTCGATATCGGCGCGCGGCGCGATATCGGCCGCTACATTCAGCAAACCGCAAAAGGCCGCACAACACTCGTCTTTGTCGCGGAGATCGACGAAGCGCTTGAAATCGCCGACCGGATCGTTGTGCTGAACGAAGCCGCGATTGTGGGCGAATACATCAATCAAAATGTTGACCTGAACAGCCTGGTCGCGGACGTGTCCGGCCCCGGTGAACGACTGGCTCTTGCAGGATGAAGTTTAAAATATGAACAGCAGCGCACTCGATTTCGCAATTAAATACGGTTTCCTGGTCCTGCTCGGCGGGCTTGCCTTGTTCTTTTCACTCTATGCAAGCGGATTTGCCAGCCCGCGATCAGCCGTCTTCGTTTTACAGTCCGTCGCTATTACCGGCATTCTGGCACTTGGCGTCACCTGCACCCTGGTTGTCGGAGGCTTTGACCTCTCCATAGGTTCGGTTGCGACCTCCGCACTGATGCTGTCGGCCTATACCATGGTAATACTGGAACAATCGGCATTCGTTGCGGTTGCGCTGTGTCTGCTGATGGGCGCATTGGTCGGCCTTGTGAACGGATTGCTGATCGTCAAGATGCGGGTCCCGGACCTTTTGGCCACGCTTGGCATGATGTTTCTCCTGATCGGCCTGCAGCGCATCCCGACACAGGGCAACTCCATCGCAACCGGGATGAGCCTGGAAGACGGGTCCGTGGCGGAAGGTACTTTCTCCGCTGCATTCCTGTGGCTCGGCCGCCACCGGTTTGACCTCTTTCTCGACCGTCTCGTGCCGGTGCCGGTCGTGGTCTTCCTATTGATCGCGGTCCTGATCTGGCTCTTTCTCGGCTATACGCGGCACGGGCGGCTCATGTACGCAATCGGGTCAAACGAACGGGCCGCGGAGCTCGTTGGCACCAATGTGCATCGCTACAAGGTCGTCGCTTACATGATTTCCGGGATGCTCGCTTCGGTCGGAGGGATCCTGCTGGCAGCCCGCCTTGGACGTGGCGACATAGCGTCCGGAAACAATCTGCTGCTCGACAGTGTTGCCGCGGCGTTGATCGGTTTTGCCGTGCTCGGCGCGGCCCGTCCGAATGCTTTCGGGACGGCTGCGGGTGCGCTCTTCGTCGGGATCCTGCTTCAGGGCCTGACCATGATGAATGCGCCCTACTACATGCAGGATTTTGTAAAGGGGGCCGTTCTGGTCGCCGCACTTGTCTTCACATTCTATCTGTCTTCGCGGCGCGGAGGCAGAAGAACAGCGTGACGCCTGAAGGCGCCGCTCATATTGGGAGGAAACAATATGTTCAGACGTGAATTCATGAAACTGGCTCTTGCAGCCGGAATTGGTCTTGGAGGCGGCGGTGCACTTGCAGCGGACATGCCAGCGCCCTTCGACAAGCCCGAGGACGTCAAGATCGCGCTCGTGCGCTATCTGTCGACCGGTGACTTCTTCCAGTCCTATCTGTCGGGCGTCGAAAAGCAGGCTGAGGCGCTTGGCGTGGATCTGCGTGTCTTCGACAGCCGCCAGGACGCGGCGCTTCAGGCAGACATGGTGGATCAGGCGATTGCCCTTGGCGTCGATGGCATCGTGATCCAGCATGGCCTGACCGAATCCATGAAACCGGCCGCACAGCGCGCAGTTGATGCAGGCATCAAGGTCGTCGCTTTTGATGTGAATGTCGAGAATGACGCCATCCCACAGGTGGAACAATCGGATTATCTGCTTGGAAAAATGGCGCTCGAACAGGCAATCAAGGACAACGGCACCTCCTTCACCGCCGGGTACGTCTACGTTCCGGGCATTGCACCGCTCGACCGCCGTGACAAGGCCTGGAAGGAAGTGAAAGGCGACAATCCGGGCATCAAGGAAGCGGCCATGTTCGGCACGCTGGACAATCCGATTGCCAATTCCGTCGCCAACCAGGCACGTTCGGTGCTTCAGGCAAACCCGACCATCAATGTCGTGTTCGCGCCGTATGACGAATTCGCAAAAGGCGTCAAGATCGCGGTTGACGAGGCCGGACTGAACCAGGACATCAAGATCTATTCCGCCGACGTTTCAACGGCCGACATTTCCGCCATGCGCGAGCCGGACTCCGCCTGGGCGGCGACCGTTGCCACCAACCCGGCCGTGGTCGGCGAGGTAAGCGTTCGCACGCTTGCCCTGATGCTGGCCGGTGAAGACCCCGGAAAGCAGGTGATCGTTCCGCCGACCCTGATCACGCAGGACTTCCTCAACGAACAGGACGTGCGCAACATGGAGGATCTCGGCGAAAAGATGCCCCAGTTCCAGCACGCGGACGTTTCTGTCGCCGAATGGATCCCGCTTCCCGCGCGGTGATCCAAGCATGGATGACCCCGGCAAACCCGGTCCCAAGCGGCCGGGTTTGTTGTCATGACCACGGAACCGGCAACCGGACTGAATTTGCCCCGTCTTAGTCTTGTGACTACCGTAAATCTTGCAAGCTTTACAAATTTGCTTCGTGCTTTACGGTGCCCCTCATGTCGAGCATCCGCATCCCGCCGCGGCCTCAAAATGCAACTCAAAACAGAACTGCGAAACGCACAATGACCGAAGCCAAGGCCGGTGACACGGTTCGTCTTCACTACAAGGGAACGCTGGATGACGGCTCCGTCTTCGACTCGTCCGAAGGACGGGAACCGCTTGAGTTCACCGTCGGGTCCGGCCAGATCATTCCGGGTCTCGACCAGGCAATCCCGGGCATGAAAGTCGGCGACGAAAAGACCGTTCGTGTTGAAGCGGAGAACGCTTACGGGCCGATCAATCTCGAGGCCAGACAATCGGTGCCGCGCGCGAATATTCCAGACAGTGTTCCCCTTGAGATCGGATTGCAGCTTCAGGCGCAGACGGAAAACGGTGGCGTCATGAGTGTGACCGTCGTTGAGTTTTCCGATGACGAGGTCGTACTGGACGCCAATCACCCGTTGGCAGGTCAGGCCCTGACATTTGAGATCCAGATGGTCGGGATCAATTGACCCGGTCCACAGCCGGCATACTAGTGTGCCGCTAAACGATCCTAAAAACCCGCCTTTCGGCGGGTTTTTGCTGCACGGTCTGGAAAGGCCCGACTATTCTGTGGCTGCAGCCGACTGACTGTCCGGCTTCTCCCGAACCAGCGTTTCTTCCATGAACAGGACATAAATGATCAAGCCGACCGTCGCCGTCGCAGCAAGGGTTAAAAACCCAACGGTATAGCTGGTGAACTGCACAATATACTCGGCAACGATGTTGCTGAGCGACGCTCCTATCCCGATCAGCATTGCCAGAACCCCCTGGGCGAAATTGAAGCGACCTGTCCCTGCCGTGATGTCGGCAAGCACAAGCAGAAAGACCATTGCAAAAATACCGTTTGCAACACCGTCCAGCGCCTGGATCGCGACAAGCGCGTAGGTATTGTCGAACTGGCTGAACAGGATACCGCGCACCGGCAAGACCAGAAACGCGATCAGAAGCAGTGGTTTACGGCCCCACACGTCCGCCTTCTTGCCGCAGAAAATCGCCATGCCGATCATGACAAGCTGCGCGGCAATCACGCAGGCGGCCGTAAAAGCGACGCCGTGCTCTGCATCACTGTTGGATGACAGCTTCTGGCTGACCAACGGCAACATGGACGCATTGGCCGAGTGAAACAGGAAAATGCAGATGGCAAAGACCAGCAAGCGCCGGTCTTCAAACAGACTGAGGATTCCTTCCGGAGATTTTGCGCCGGTGTTTTCTTCGCCGACACCGCCGCGGGCAAGATCGTGATCGATTGCATCCTTGTTGATCAGCAGCGCGCAGAAAATCATGCCGCATGCCATCGCCGCCACAAGCCAGAATACGCCGAGAGCCGACCAGGTCAGCGCCAGTACGGCTGCGATCATCGCCGCGATCATGTTGCCTGCGTGGTTCCAGGCCTGGTTTGCACTGGTCTGTCTGGTGAAATAGGCGTGCCCGACCAGTCCCAGGGTCACAGCGGCAATAAGTGGCCCGAGAAACGCTGATGCGGACCCGATCAGGATCTGGGCCGTGTACACCGCGTAAGCGTCGTTGAACGCCAGAATACCGATGGTGCTGGTGGCAATGGCGATCGCACATATGATCAGCAACGTGCGCTTCCATTTTACCGTATCAACGATAGCCCCGGCCGGAGACTGCATGACGACGGTCGCAATGCTTCCGGCCGCAAGCGCGAAGCCAATCGCACCCGGCGACCAGTGCTGAAGCGAAAGCAGATAGATCGCGAGGTAGGGGCCGATACCACCGACAACGTCTCCGGCGAAGAAATTCACGCCCAGCAACGGTTTGTTCAACTGCATGGCCTGTGCCCCGGCGTTCCTTGGGTTTGCGACTTGATTCACAAGTATCACAAACAGAAACTGGAATTCGGATTTTAATGCGCCTTAAAATAGAATAACAATGTCTTTCAACAGAATTTGCGTGAGAACTGATTAGATGCCTTTAAGTCTAATTGTATCTATATTTGTTTTTTTCATGATTGCGATCAGACAATGGCTGCCAGATTGGCTTAAAATCTGGATGATTATGACAATAGGCGCCGTATTTCTGCTGATTACTGGAAATATTTCACCTACGGAAGCTTTAAACGCAATCGACTGGAACGTCATCGCCTATTTGTTTGGTGTATTTGCCATCTCTCATGCCCTTTTCGCGTCCGGTATTTCTTTGAAGGTAAGCAACTGGATCTGTGCCGAAAACCGGTCTATTCCGCAAATCCTGTTGTTCTTTATCTTGTTTGTGACTGCCGTTTCAGCAGTGCTGACGAACGATGCCGCGGCAGCCATCGGGACACCCATTGCGATTGCGATTGCCGCCAGCCTGGGCATTTCGGCAGCCCTGCCGCTGATTGCTCTTTGTGTCTCGGTTACAGTCGGCAGCATGTTTTCACCGGTGGGGAACCCTCAGAATCTGCTGATTGTCGCAGACGGGCATTTCAACAATCCGGTCGGGGTTTTTCTGGAATGGCTCGCCGTTCCAGGCCTGATCTCGCTGGCCTTTACGCTCCTCTGGTTCTGGTATTGTTTTTCGAAAACGCCGAAGGGAGACGCACCGGAACATGTCGCGCCAGACGAACAGACGAGCCGCCGCTGGCCAGCTTTGCTTGCCACCGCGCTTTTGTGCGTTCTTGTCATTACGGACAGCGTTGCCCATGAAAGCGATTGGCTGCCCGATCTGCCGCTCGGTGCACTCAGCCTGATTGCGGCGGTTCCCCTCTTTCTGTTTTCCTCAAACCGGCTTCAGCTGGTCAAAGAGGTCGACTGGCATACGCTGATATTCTTCGTGGCGATGTTCATCGTGACCGGGGCGGTGCTGAAATCCGGTGCGCTGCAGGAATGGCTCAGCCCCTGGCATGATCAGCTTGGAGAACCTTTGCTGGTCACTTCCATCGCATTTTTCGGCAGTCAGGTGTTCTCAAACGTTCCGCTCGTGGAGATCTATCTGAACCTGCTGGAGGGCCACGACACACCTACACTGATGTTGCTGTCCGGAATTTCGACACTCGCCGGAAATCTCTTCATCCTGAGTGCGGCCAGCAACGTGATCATTGTTCAGCAGAGCGAAAAACACGGTGTCACGCCGTTTCAGTTCTGGCAGTTCACGCGTTACGTCTTGCCGGTCACTGTCGTTTCCTTGGCTGTCTGTTACGCCTGGGTTGCTTTCCTGGTCTCGATTTCAGAATGAGTTTGGGACCTGTTGGCGCCACTTTTTCCGGCTGCCTGCCCTAATCTGCCGCAATCTGATGCCAAAGTCGGATAAGCGATTGCAATTTTCCCAACACTCACCCTATGTAGGTTATTGGTTTTCATAAGATCTTGATCGGAGCGACCTGTTCATGCCTGTAGACGTTGACGCGCTGGTGGATAGACGAAGATTGCGGCGTAAAGTGACTTTCTGGCGTGCAGCGACGTTTTTGGTAATTGCGGCAGCTCTCATTGCCGGACTGGCCTATGCGTCCGGTGTCTCCGGGCTCTCCAAACGCTCTGCCCACATTGCGCGCATCCCCGTCGAAGGAGTGATTGTCGAGAACCGCAAGACGCTCAAGATGATCGAGAAGATCGCCAAGGCGGACGCGGTCAAAGGCGTCGTCATCTCCATCAATTCACCAGGCGGCAGCACCACGGGCGGCGAAGCGCTTTATCAGGCCTTGCGGGAACTGGCCGAGAAAAAGCCGGTCGTCGCCGAAATCCGTACGGTGGGAACCTCGGCTGGCTACATGGTGGCTCTCGCCTCCGATCACATCGTCGCCCGCTACAACACCATCACCGGTTCAATCGGTGTCCTGTTCCAGTTCGGTAATCTTGAGAAGCTGCTGGAGACGGTTGGTGTTCAGATGGAAGCGGTTAAAAGCGCACCTCTCAAGGCTGAGCCGGACTTTTATTCCGCGACCACGCCTCAGGCGCGCGCGATGCTGCAATCTCTCGTGAACGATTCCTACAACTGGTTTGTCGGACTGGTTGCCGAGCGGCGCCAGCTCGAACCAGCAACAGCACGCGAACTCGCCAACGGGCGCATCCTGACAGGGCACAGCGCGCTGGAAAACAAGCTCATAGATGCAATTGGGGGGGAGGATACCGCCGTTGCATGGCTGGAGACGGAAAAGGGCGTTGCCAAGGACCTGCCGGTCGTCACATGGACGACAAACGAAAACCTTGAAGAGCTGCCGTTTTCGTCCCGTGTTTCCCGGGAATTGGGAAAAGGTATCGGATCAGCTGTCATAAACCCGCTAAATGACGCTAAGGGGCTGATTCCTCGAGGCCTTACGCTTGACGGGCTCGTATCCGTTTGGCAGGCTTCTGACGCGGCAGAACAAAAACCGTAAGCGAGGGGGCTCTCCATGATCAAATCTGAGCTGGTTCAGCATATCGCAGAACAGAATCCGCATCTCTACCAGCGAGACGTCGAGAACATTGTCAATGCGATCCTGGATGAGATTACCGAGGCCCTGATGCGCGGGGACCGGGTTGAATTGCGCGGTTTCGGTGCATTTTCCGTGAAGAACCGGCCTGCACGTGTCGGGCGCAATCCCCGTACCGGCCAGAAGGTGGAAGTGGATGAGAAACACGTTCCCTTCTTCAAAACCGGCAAAGAAATGCGTATACGTCTGAACGATGGTGTCGATCACGGCGACGACTGACAAGAGGTCGCCCGTTCGCCTGTCCAAAATCGAATTTTGACCTGAAACCGCCGGGAGAGCGCAGTGACCCGTTTCATCAAGAATGTGATCCTATTCGCAATCGCGGTGGTTCTGGTTCCTCTTTCCGTCGCCAACAGGCATACGGTCAATCTCTCCCTCAATCCATTCGATCCCCAGGATCCGCGGTTGACGATCACCGATATCCCGCTTTTCTGGGTGATCTTTGCGAGCCTCGCCGTCGGCATTGTCGTTGGCGGTCTGGGCGCCTGGGCCAAGCAGGGGCGCTGGCGCAAGGAAGCACGTCTGAAGCGCCGGGAAGCTGACATGTGGCACAAAGAAGCCGATCAGCTGCGTGAAATGACCAGCGCAACCCAACCGGCCGCGAACACCAAGGGACTGCCGGGACCGGACAAGCGTTCGGCAGCCTAGGCGCAAATCGCGCATGCGGATTATCTCCAGCGACGAGATTGATGCCTGTCTGGAAGACAGGGACGTTCTTGAAACGCTCCGCCGCGCTTACCGGTCGAACACCGTTGCTCCTACGTGCCCTGATTACGACATAACCCGGCTGAAAGGCCTGTCAGGCAATCTTGCCGTGCAACCGGCATGGACAGACTTTTCCGCCCAGAATGACGTGGAACGCGGATATGTCGGCTGCAGTCTGGCGCTCGACCTGCCCGAAAACGGAGGTGTCTCGTCGAACCTCTATATTCTTTTCTCCGGAACCGGCGCACAGCCAATCGCCCTGATCGACGGAATGCGTCTGGGAACATGGCGCATGGCGGGCACGCATGCGTTGGCGATGTCTTATCTGGCGCGTGAGGACACATCGCGGCTTCTGGTGATCGGCAACAATCCGCGTCTTCCCAGGGTGCTCGCCGCCTATGCCACCGCGCGTAACCTGACGTCGGTCCTTTTCGCTGGCACCTCAAAGGAGGTGCGGAAGAAGGCCGCAGCGCAACCTGCACTTTCCAATGTGCATCTTGGCGAGACGACAGAAATCCATGCTGCTCAGGAAGGTGCCGACATGATCTGTATTGCCGGTCCGGACATCAACACCGGCACGTTTCACGCGCTGACATATCTTGATCCCGCCGCCGGTTGTCACGTCGACATTCTCGATACAACAGCAAGTCTTTCCTCAGAGCTTCTGGAAGACGTGCGCCTCTTCACGTCAGACTTGTCAGACCCGCCGCGAGCCGAGCTCGAATGGGCCGCCGACCTGTCGGAGCTTGCCCGGGGAAACAAGGCCGGTCGCCGGTATTACGGGCAGAGGACCCTTTTCTATCCGAGCAAGAGAACCGGGCTCACGGATTTTACACTTGCCGCACACATTTTTTTGAGAACCTGAGATCTGGATATTGCCCCCTGTGACACCACATTTGGTTGCAGCAGGGGGAGTATTCCGGACTGTCACCTCTTTACCGACTGGCAACAAAAGCCGGGGAGAGCAGCAGTTCAAAGTGATCGTTTTGCAAAGGAGCAGGACATGCTGAGGACACTTGCCTATTCGGCAAGCCTACCAGCAATATCGATTGGTCTGATTTTTTACGTGTCAGCCACATCGGGGCTGGTCTACTAGGCCAAACAGAAGCCGGTTCCGCAAGGAACCGGCTTTGTTTGTTTGAATGCGGGTTCTTGCGCGCATCAGGTCGCCATTTCGGACGGTGTCATCCATCCCTGCACAGCTCCACCGACATCCTTTAATATAGCAATCCGTCCGATGCCCGGCACGTCGAACGGTGGTCGCATCACCTCACCGCCGTGGGCAACGGCAAGTTCGAGACGCTCGTCGACGTTGTCGACAGCGATGTAAGACATCCAGTGCTCGGGAACACCGTCGAAATGGGAGCCTTCCATGGCAAAGAAGCCCGCGACCGGATTTTCGCCGAGACTTGCCAAGACATAAACTCCGCCGCCGTCCATCGGCATCTCAGAAAATGTCCAGCCGAGGCAATTTTCGTAAAACGCCCGGGCTTTTACCGTGTCCCGGGTCATCAGTTCATTCCAGTAGAATACTCCGTGTTCAACCATTGCGACCTCCACGCCTTACCAGTCTGTCCGGACCACGTTATCGTCATCGACCACGCAACGCCACGCCAAGCCTGAAACCAAGCCGCTTCAGTTTCCAGCCTTGTTCCCATAGCCCGGCAGTGTCCATCCCCGCAGGATTGCGCCGCCTCGCAGAACGAGTGCGATCGTTGCGGCAACAAGCGCTGCAAGAATTTGCGGCGTGCCCAGAAGGCTCAGGCACACAAAGCTGCCGGCACCGGCAAAAGCCGCGCTGACGTAGATTTCGGGTTTGATGATGGCAGATGGTTCTCGGGCGATCGTGTCGCGAATGACCCCACCGAATGTGGCTGTTGCAACCCCCATCAGGATTGCAACGAGTGTCGTGTCACCCACCGACATTGCCTTTGCGGCGCCCATGACCGAATAAGCCGAGATGCCGACCGCGTCCGCCCATCGCAAGGGTTTGCCCAGCCGTTCAATCCGATCCGCAAACACCCAGACACTCACGGAAACGATAAGGCACACCAAAAGATATGTCTCGTTTTCCACCCAGAAAACCGGGACTCCCAGCAGCAGATCTCTCAAGGTTCCACCACCGATGCCGGTGACTGTTGCAAAAAACAAAAGTGCGATGAAATCCAGCTGTTTTCGGGAGGCGACGATACCACCGGTCACCGCGAAGACGGCAACGCCCAGATAATCCAGCAACTGCAACAGCATCGGTTACTCCAACAAAAAAGCCGCTTCCGTCATATGCCGGAAGCGGCTTTCAAGAAGAAATTCGAAACAGGCGCGCGTCAAGCGCTCTTGTCGGCCGTCTGGCCAGCGTCACCGTTTTCCGGGGCCTGCGGCGCCGGTGCCTCCTTCGGCCCGCCCTTGGAAACGCCGACCATGGCCGGGCGCAGTACGCGTTCGCCAATCACATAGCCCGCCTGAACAACCTGGACGACCGTGTTGTTCGGCACCTCGGTGTTCGGAACCTCAAACATTGCCTGGTGGAAATTCGGGTCAAACTTCTGTCCTTCGGGCTCCAGCTTCCGCACACCGTTCTTTTCGAGCTGGTTGAGCAAATCACGCTCGATCATTTCAACACCCTCGATCAGGGCCGCAATACCGGCATCCGCGTTCTTGCGGTCTTCGTCCGGCAGGGCGTCGAGCGCACGGCGCAGGTTGTCAGAGACCGTGAGCATGTCGCGCGCAAATCCAGAGACTGCGTATTGACGTGCGTCCTTGACTTCCTTTTCCGTGCGCCGCCGCAGATTTTCCATCTCGGCCATCGCACGCAAGGCGCGGTCCTTAAATTCAGCGTTTTCCGCTTTCAGAACGTCGATCGGATCGACTGCTGCTTCAACCGCTTCAGGTCCTGCCGCCGCAGCGTCGGCCCCGGGCGCTGCATCCGTTGGCTGTTCTTCCGGGGTGTTGTTCTCGTCACTCATGAATGTTCCGTTCGGCTCAAACTCTTTGCGGTTGCTTATACGACCGGCAGCAGAGATTTCAAAGCAAATCGGCGGACAAGCCGTTGCCTGTCCGCCGGATGCGTTCCTATTGTCCGCAGCCGGGCAGCCGCTGAATAATCTGATTAGATGGCGCTCTTGATCCAGTCGGACAATTTGCCTTTGGGCGCGGCGCCAACCTGGGTCGCCATCGGCTCACCATCCTTGAAGAGGATCAGCATCGGGATCGACCGGACACCGTATTTCATAGCCATGTCCTGGTTTTCATCGATGTTGAGCTTGGTGATTTTCACCGTGCCGTCCATCTCTTCAGAGATTTCTTCCAGGGCGGGTGCAATCATTTTACAAGGGCCGCACCATTCAGCCCAGAAATCGACCACAACGGGGCCTTCGGATTTCAGGACCTCTGATTCAAAGGACGCGTCGGTAACTTGGGTGGTTGCCATATCTAGATCTCGTGGTTCGAAAGCACGCGCCCACACGATGTAAGCGCATCAGTTGGGCCGAAGGTAGGTAGCAGGGCGTCTCTCGTCAAGCTGAAGTGCCGTCCGGTTTCAGCGAGGTCAGCGTCTGATCCAGGATATTGGCGGGAATTTCCATCAATGCGGGCCGAGCCGTCCACAAAAGGTAAGCCGAGACAGGGCGATCCGGATAAATCTGAGAAAGCAATTCCCTGTAAACACAAAGCTGTGCGCGGTATTCGAGCGGTACAGCATCCACCATTGCCGGCGGACGGGCGTTGGTCTTGTAATCCACAATCACAACCCGTTCATTGGTGACAACCAGGCGGTCAATTTGTCCGGAGACCTCAACTTGAGTGCCGTCGCTCGCGCGAATCGTTCCGACAAGCGAAACTTCGGCCTGCGATGTGTCATCAAATAGCGGTGCAAATTCGCCAGCTTGAAGGATCGACGAAATCTCGTCCAGCAACACAGTCCTTTTTGCAGAAAACTCGGGCTTGAGAACCTGGTTCAAAAATCTGTCCGCCGCGCTGTGTCTTTCCTCTTCGGGAACACCCGGCAAAAGCTCAAGAAGCCTGTGTATCAGCCGCCCTCTCTCGAGCGGCCAGGACTGCGGCTGGCTTTGTGCCTGAAGCCTGGTAACAGCGGAAACGGAAACGATGCCGTCCTTTTCCTCCATGTCTTCAAACGCTTTGGAAGGTTGCAGCCGTTTGATCTTCGGCAAGGGTACAACCTGTTCCTTGAGCCAGTCCGGAGTTTCCGAAAATGCCGGTTCCCTGGCAGGTTCGCTCCGCGCCTCTTTCGGGCGAGTATCGCTCTCCAGCGCCTCTGCTGACTTTTGCCAGCGCCACCCGATCACATTCCCGGACAGGTCTTTTCTCTCACGTGCCTCCGGCTTCAGCGCCCGGGCAACAAGCGCATACCAGCAGTCTTCGTGCGCCCCGCGTTTCGGCTCCCAGCCACAGACGACCAGGCGGTCTTCAGCGCGCGTAAGCGCAACATAAAGCAAGCGCCTGTATTCCTCAGCCTGGGTATCGCGAAGTTTCTCGATCGCCTCTTCGTGCCATGGTGTCCGATCGGCTTTAGGTGGCAACCAGATGAGCGCTGGCGGCAGCAGTTCGTTATCCATACGCAGCCGCGGCAAAAATGCGGGATCGTGGATCGCGGATACGGGCGCAGCGCCCGGGTCCACCAGGAAAACGGTCTTGGCCTCAAGTCCTTTGGAGCCATGTACCGTCATGATCCGGACCATGCCCTTGGTGTTGGTCAATTCCCGTTTGATTTCCGTCGGTGCAGCCGCCATCCATGCCAGAAATCCTTCCAGGCCCGGCGTTCCGGCCTGTTCGTAGGCAATAGTGAGTGCCAGAAACTCGTCAAGGACGTCATCGACCTCAACACCGAGCCGGGCATGAAACGCCTTGCGGCCACCATCCGCGCCCAACAATCGTGCATAGAATTCGTATGGCGGGACAAAGTCGGCGCGCGCACGCCAGTCCTCAAAACGATTCCGGACGGCCTGCCACATTTCAGATGTCTCGGAGCGTTTGACGAGCATCTGCCACAGCGTGCCCGGACGCAGCTGCGCAGCACTTTCCCGTGCGACTTCCAGCAGGTTCTCATCGGTGAGATTGAAAAGCGGGCTTTTCAGAACCGCCGCCAGGGACAGATCGTCTTCCGGTAAGAGCAGGAAGCGCCCGAGCGCGGCAAGATCCTGCACCGCTATGTGCTCGGTCAAAACAAGGCGGTCGCTGCCAGCTGCCGGAATACCGCGTTCCTTGAGTTCCCTGTTCAACGCTTCCACGAACGGCCCGCGCTTGCGCACGAGGATCATGACATCGCCCGGGTCAGCTTCGCCGGTTCGCATCCAGTCGGCAATCTGTGATGCAATGCGCCCTGCGACCGTCAGCATCGGACTGCCCGAGCCGACGTGGTCTACCGGTAGCCGCCAGTCATCGGGTTCTTCGATCTCGGCTTCTGCTTCGAGAGGCCATATGTCGACGATGCCCGGATCACGCCGGATCGCTTCGTGGACCGGCGCGGCCGTTTCCTGTGCCAGTCCACGATGTGCCGATACATCCTGAAAAACCGTGTCTACAGCTCCGAGGACATCCGGCGTCGAGCGGAAGGACAATTGAAGATTGACTGAATGAAACTCCTGGTCCGCCGCTTCCGCCTGTTTTGAAAAAGCGCGCCGCATGGCATCGAAATAGGCCGGCACTGCCCCTTGAAAGGAGTAGATCGACTGCTTTTCGTCGCCAACGGCAAAGAGCGTTCGTGTTCTGTCGCCCGCCCCGTCACCGACAAAGAACTCCGATGCGAGCGATGTCACGACGTCCCACTGTCGAGGGCTCGTGTCCTGGGCCTCATCGACCAGAATATGATCAAGTCCCTGGTCGAGCTTGTACTGCACCCATTGCGCCGCGTCTGATTTTTGCAGGAGTGTTGCCGTCTTTACGACAAGGTCCTCAAAATCCAGAAAACCGCGGCCTGTCTTGGCTTTTTCATAATGACGGATCACAGCGTCAGCGAGCCGCAACAAAGACGACGTCCCCTCGAACGTTGCTATTTTCCGGCGCATGAACAGCAAGTCCAGCAGGCGGGCCTGTTCTCCGGTCAGAGCTTCGATCATGTCTGGAAAGTCCGCCGCAACTTTCTTGGTCGCAAGAGACTTTCTGGGTTCAAGCTTTGACGTCAGAAAGACTGCCAGCCAGGCGTCCCGAAACGTGCCCGGGTCCTGGTGCCGGACGGCACTCACCAGAGAATCCGCGCGGGCCAGATCGGTCTTGCTGCCGTTTTTCAGAGCCTCGGCGTAGCTCAGGCATTGGTTCAGGTCGAATGGACATTCGGCCCGGAAGCGCTCGTCAAAGCTCACGAGCCGGTCCGTTGGAGATACCTCCAGCAAACCGGCAAGATCTGTGAGCGCGTTATCCAGACCGCCGGCATCGACGGTCCATCGGCGGAAGGAATCCCTGTTCTGGATCAGTTCCTCAAGGGCTTTTTGCGCGCTCGCGTCGCTCATCAGACCGAGCACGGACGAAAGCGCCGCCCCCAGAGAGCTTCCTGGTTCGACTTCAGCCCTGTGCAACACGGTTGCGTGTGCTTCAGCCATCAGCTCTGCGGCAATCCGGTCGTCAAGGACGGAAAAATGCCCCGCAACATTGGCTTCCAAGGGGAACTGATGGAGAAGCGCTTCGCAGAACCCGTGGATGGTCTGGATTTTCAACCCCCCGGGGGTTTCAAGTGCACGCGCGAAGAGCCGTCTGGCCAATGCAAGCCGTGCGCTGTCCGGCGTCCGGCCCTCGATCTCGCGCAGCTCTGCCGTCAGGGCTTCGTCCTCCATGGTGACCCAGTCACCAAGGATCCGGAACACCCGTGTTGCCATTTCCGCGGCCGCAGCCTTGGTGAAGGTCAATGCGAGAATCCGGCCAGGATCCGTTCCATCAAGCAGAAGGCGCACAACACGGCGCGACAAGACAAATGTCTTGCCCGATCCCGCATTCGCGCTGACCCAGGCAGACGCGCGCGGGCGCGAGGCAAGATCCTGCCTTTTGCGGGTCAACTCGGGGATCTGGAAGCCGCTCACGCCGTATCCTCGCTTCCAAGCGACCATTCCTTGGTGCGCGCGAGATGGTCATAGTCGCCATCCATCACCCGTTCGCGCATCACGCGTGCCCGCGACAGATAGCCGGTATCCACTTTTGCGTAATGAGCGATCAACTGTTCGAGGCGCTGCCAGGCATCCTCGTTCAGGTCCTCCAGCGGCACGTCTTTCGGGTTGCGCAAAACTGGTTCGACGCTGTTCTTCAGTTGCAAATACAATAGTTCGCAAACACGTTCAGCAGCCGGGACATCCTTGAAACCATAACGATTGATCATGGCCGCTTCGAGCGGCAACTGCGGCGATAGCAACGCGTCGACCTGTTTCTGAGAGGGCACCTGACCGGTCTTATAGTCAATGACTGAAAGGCCGCCTTCTTTCAGGACATCAATGCGATCCGCGCGTCCGCGCAGCCGGAACTCAAAGCCTGGCAACCTGAGATCCACACCTCCACCAATTTCAAGGAACCTCCTGTCGACGGTCTTGGAACGTTCGTCCTCAAAGGCTACAAAATCGGCTGCGACTTTTTGAAATCTCGGCCACCAGAGCGCCCGGATTGCCGGAAACGCGTCGAGTGGTCGAAAAAGGTCTTCACCGATCCGGATCAGGGCCTCAACGGCGGTCTTGTCAAACGGCCCGCTCCAGGTCGAAAGAAATAGCGCCAGCGCATCGTGGATCAGATTTCCCTTGTCGGCAGCGCCTGGCTCGCCGCCGATCGGGTCGACAGGCTGAAGGTCCAGTACATGGCGGGCGAATATTGCATAAGGATCCCGGATCAGCCTCTCTATTTCCGTGATGGAAAGCGACTTCGGCCGAGCCTCAAGAGGTGGCGCGGGTTTTGGCCTTGCAGCTGATTTGATTGCCCCACCCGGACGATCCAGCCCTGACGCCAATCTGGAATAGATGTTTCCGCGCTGTTCCATCGCCCCGGTGACTTCCGGTCCGGCTAATGTGGTCAGCCTCTGCAGCCAGCGCGATGCGACCGTCGGTGCTCCGTCAGTGCGTCCGGCGCGCGAAAGCAGGATACGTTTTGCTCCCATGCCCTGCGCAAAATCGTGGGCGGCTGCACCCAGGCGTCGCTCAGGCGGTTCCAACCCGATGTCCTGCTTCATTGGCCGGTTCAACCAAGGGTCATTGCGGGTGCGCTGAGGCCAGACGCCCTCGTTCAGTCCGCCAAGAATGACGAAGTCGAAGCTCTGCAGTCGCGCTTCCATCGGGCCAAGTATTTGAACACGCTGATCACCCGGCAGCCGGCGGCGTACTGCCTGTCCTGCCATCAGTGCGGGAAGCACGGTTGGCCATTCGGCAGGCGGAAATTCCAGGCCGCCGCTTTCCGCCTCCAGGAGATCGCCGAGAAACTGCGCAAGCGCCTCCCCGGCCTCGCCGGCAAAGAGCTCGGCAGAGCTGCCGGTCTCATCGGTCGCGACAGCCTGAATGACTTCCAGATGTCGACGGGCAAGTTCCGTGACCGACACCGGATCGGCGTGACCCGCGAGGTCCTCGAGCGGTGCAAGGGCTGTTGCGAGCCGATCGACAAGATCGCCGACGACGTCCCAATCCGCCTCATGAACCTTTTTCCAGCGCGGTATGTGGGCTTTACCGATCTCCCGATGCGAAGCTTCGACCGCCGCCCGCAACCCGTCCGTTCCCGGAACGGCGCGAGGCCCGCGAACGACACCCCGTTCGAGCGCCCGGGCGGCTGACCGGATTTCCTTGTAAGGCAAGCCAAGCCGGGCAAGCGGATGCTTAAGTAACGCGAGAAGGTCAATCGGCTCGCATCCGTTTAGCGCGAGCTTTGCCGCCAGTAGCGACAGAACCGCAGGCGCGGTCTGATCGAGTGGACGACCGGCGCTGTCATCTACCTGTATGTTCCAGCGTGACAGCTCCGCCGCCACGCGACGGGTCAGAAGCCTGTCGGGTGAGATCAAGGCGGCAAGTTCCTGGCGTTCGATTGCCTCGCGAAGCGCAACGGAAAGGCTCAATGCTTCATCTGCCTCGTTACGTGCCACAAGGATGCCGACGTCCTTCAAGGCATCGCTGCGCTCGTCAATGCCAGTTTCACGCAGATAGCCGGTCCAGCCATCCGATGTGTCCGCCGGGCGGAGGGCCTCAGACACCAGTTTTTCTCTTTGCAGTGCTTCCCGGGTGAGGTTCTGGCCAAGGCCGGTTACATCCGCTCTGGTAACGCTCAGCCGGTCCAGCAATTGCTTGAGCGAATATTGCGGATGTGACGGCAACGCCGACACCCGTTTCTTGCCCGGCACACCTTTTCCCGGTTCGCGGGCGTGCTGCTGACCGATCGAAGCCCAGGATCTTTCGTCGAGATGCTGATCGACACCGGGCAACACGATTACGCCTCTTTCCAGCCCTGCGACCACCTTCAACAGTTCTGATGTCGCCGGAACAGAGCCTGTAACACCTGCTACGATGACCGGGTCGCGGGGTGCAGCGTTCGAAAGACGCTGCGCCTCCCTGCGGATCAAGGCGGATCTACGTGCCTTTGGATCCATCCGCCCGCTCTCGACCAAATGAGCGGGCCAGGCTTCCTGAACGATTTTCAGAAAGTCCAGAGTGATCTGCCAGTACCGCGCAAAATCGTCCGGGACCAGGGTCGACAACTGCGTCCAGTCCGCTTCCTCGGTTTCTATTTCGTCCATCAACGACAAAAGATCGGCGGCAAGCCAAGCCGCGTCGGCCGTTGATGCCGGGACCCCCAACGGTTCATCCAGTCGCAGATCAAGCGCTTCGCGCCTGAGTGTTCCCTTCCAGGCCTTGACGAGCCGCGTCATAGCCAGATGACGTTCCAGAAACGGCATTGACGGCGGAAGCGGTTCCAGATCAGCTTCCCCGGAAAGGCTCTGAACATCTTCGTCCGCGTCGCCCACCGGCCTGATCGCCGGCAGAAGGACCGGCTTGCCGCCGAATTTTTTCTGAAACACCCGAGGCAAGAGACGTGCTGAGCGCCGGGTCGGCAGATAGAGAGTAACCGTCGGCAGTAAATGCGGCTCTGCAAGAGGACAGAACCCCGGGATAAGAGAACCTTCGACGAGCGCATCAACGAGTGTTTCGAGGAACGGAACAGAGGGCGAGATGGAGAAAAGACGCGCTCGTTCAGTCATGACCTGGCTCTAGGGTACGGACCCATAAATGAGGTTGATTTGGTTTGGATCGTTTTGGCCAGATGAAAGGAGCGAAAGCGCAGGAAATGTGGTTCATTTTCAAGCCTTTCGCGACGCGGCAGGTGGCCAAAACGGCCAAATCCGAAGGACGGCAAAATGGCTTTACCTCGCCGCGTCAGCGTGCTTGACCGGGCACAAAGCCCGCTCTTCGCACGTTTCCTCGCGAGAATTCGCCATTTCTGCCGCCAAATCAGCCTCATTTATGGGTCCGTACCCTAGGCCGCGCTTTCGCGCACAGCATATTCCGCTGCCCGGATAGCATCGGGCGTCCCGATATGAAGCCACAGGCCTTCCATCTGAACACCGAAAAGCCGTCCGGCCTCAATCGCCCTGTCGAAGAGAATATTCATCGAGAAGGGGCCCTCCGGGGCGCCGTCGAAAAACCGGGGATGCAGGATCGCCGCGCCTGCATAAGCGAACGGTGACACGCTCTTTTCCAGCCGTCTCGTCAGGCTGCCGTCTCTTGCCATTTCAAAGTCGCCCCTGCCGGAATAACCGACGGATTTGACAGTCTCAGCGACCAGGAGCAAGGCGTCCATCCGCGTTTCGTCCCAGGCATCGATCATGTGTTCCAGATTGGGCTTTACGCCCTCGATCCAATAACAGGTATCGGCGTTCAGCTGGAAGAACGGTTCATCACCGAGCAGCGGCAGCGCCTTCTTGATACCGCCGCCGGTCTCCAGGAGCTGCTCGCGTTCATCAGAGATCAGGATATCCATGTCCTGGCGACGGCGTACATGGACTTCGACGAGGTCGGCCAGATAGTGAACGTTGACAACGCAGGTGTTCACGCCTGCGGCAACGAGCCGGTCCATGCCATGATCAATCAGCGCCTGGCCGTTGACTTCAATCAGCGGCTTCGGCGTGGTGGCCGTCAGTGGCCGCATCCTTTTGCCGAGGCCTGCGGCCAGGATCATTGCTTTGCTCGGGCGAAACCGCTCTTGTTTCATCTTTTCACTCGAATATTGTTCCCGGCGACGACACAACGGCATCTATTTCCGGAAACGTCCGTACCAGTCTTTCAAATCCGACATGCCCGGCCTGTCAAGGACCCGGTCGAGATAGGCCTGCATGCGCGGCAAATGGCCGAGATAAGCCGGCTTGTTGTCGCGGCGCGCAAGTCGAACGAATATGCCGAGGATCTTTGACACCCGCTGCGCAGCCATCACCGAATAGGCCCTTGAAAAGCTGTCCCTGTCAAACCCGGAAGACTGCTTTTCCATTCCTGAGACATAGGCATCATAAAGACCGGCTTCCAGTTCCGGACTCATTTCCGTGCGGGCGTCGAGAAGCAGAGAGGCAACGTCATAGGCGACAGGGCCGATGACAGTGTCCTGCAGGTCGATCAGGCCGATCCTGTCCGTCCCGATCGCGCCGCACTGCCACAACAGGTTCGGCGAATGGAAATCCCTCAGAACCCAACCTTGCTGAGCGCCGGCAATGCCTTCCAGACTGTTCTGCCAAAGAAGTTCAAACTCGCGACGCAGCTCCGCATCGACCGCTATTTCGCAAAATTCGGGGACATACCAGTCCAGGAACAGCGAGGCTTCGGCAATCAGAGCCTCGCTGGAATAATCAGGGAGCGTATATCTTCCACCATCAGCATGGGGAACCGTGCGCGGCCAGGTTTGGCTGTGCATTTTCACCAGAATGTCGACCGCAATGCGATAGCGTTCGGGCTCGGGAAGACCGTCAACAACAATGGTCTCATCGCCGAGGTCCTCCGAAAGAACCAGACCTTTTTCCAGATCTGCCGCAAAAACCTGCGGTGCGCGGATTCCATGGCGGCGCAATTCAGAACCGATTGCCAGAACGGACCTGCAGTCTTGTGCCAGATGAACTCGGGACATGTAGTCGCGAACTGCGTCAGAGACGGCGTCCTTTGAAAACGGCCAGCGCATCAAGACTGATTTGCCGCTTTCGCCGGTCACGGTTTCAAACGTGCGCAAAGAGGCGTCGCCAGCGAGAAAACGCCGCTCTGCCGCGGCGAGGCCCGCCCCTTTCAAAAAGTCGCGGACTTCGATGGTCTGCCCGATCCGCTGCTCCCACTCGGGATCCGTTGAGTAGAAGGCAAATCGTCGCCGTTCCCCGTTGTCACCGTCTTCGCTTATCTGGATCCACAACGCGTTTGGTGGCAACAGGTCTTCAGCAAGCTCGGGCCACTCGATGAGTGCAGCACCGGTTTCAAGGAGGTCATGGAGACCGAGTTCCTCGAGCTCTTCCGGCTCCTCCAGCCGATAGAGATCGAAATGGGACAAATCGAAACGTGGCAATTCGTAGAGCTGGACGAGTGTGAATGTCGGGCTGGGGACCTCCAAATCCGGGTCGTCGGCGAAAGATCTGATCAGCGCGCGCGCGAAGGTGGATTTGCCCGCTCCGAGATCACCGGAGAGGCAAACGACGTCGCCAGAACCCAGGATCATGGCGATATCGCCCGCAAACCGACGTGTTTCGGCTTCGTCCAAAGCTTCCAGTTCAAGGAATGTTGCAGGGAGTCGCCGCAGCCGCTGTTGTGCCATGGGCTGTCCTATTTATTCGGCGGCGACCTGATCAGCCAGTTCCGGGCGCGACGGGAAAACGCAGGTAACCGTTGTCCCCTTGCCTTCTGCCGATTGAATATCGACCGTCCCGCCATGCAGTTCGACAAAGCTTTTCACAATCGCAAGACCTAGCCCGGCACCCTGGCGCCGACTGCCCGTGTCATGTCCGACGAAGCGGTTGAATACCTGAGTCAGGATCTCGGCAGGAATACCATAGCCGTGATCCTGGACAACGAATGTGACCGTGTCATCGTCCCGATTGCAGCTCACGTCGACGACGCCGTTTTCTTCCGAATACCGAACAGCGTTGGCGATCAGATTGAAGAGGACCTGGCGCAGCCGCCGTTCATCGGCGACGATCACGCCGATATCGTCCGGAACGTGCGTTCTGAGGCTGATCTTTGCCTCTGCTATCCGGTCTTTCAAGCCTTCAACGGCTGCTGACACAGTCGAGGCGACGTCGACCTCACCAAGATCCAGCTCCATGATGCCCGCATCAAGCGTGGCAAGATCCAGGATGTCGTTGATGATTGCCAGCAGGGCGGAAGAAGACGACTGAATGTAATCGGCGTATTCGCTCTGCTTCTCGCTGAGGTCGCCGAATTTCGGATCGGCCAGAAGCTGCGCAAAGCCGATTATATTGGTCAGCGGCGAGCGCAATTCATACGAAACATGCTGGATGAACGCGTTCTTGATCTGATCGGCCTGCTGCAAAGCCTCGTTTTTTTCAAGCAGGGCACGTTCGACATTCACACTGTCGGTCACGTCAACAAATGTCACCAGCGTGCCGCCATCGGGCAACGGCACGGTTGCGTAGTCGAGGACATCACCGTTGCGGCGCTCCAGCCGGCTGACCTTGTGGGTGCGATTGTCGAGCAGTCCGGTGACGTTGCCGACAAGCTGCTTCCAAGCCTCTTCCTCAATCTCGCTGAGCGTACAGGCTGACACGACCTCATTTACATGCGGCAGCTCAGCGAGCTTGTCTTCCTCAAGCTTCCAGATTTGCCCAAAAGCCGGGTTCCAGAGCCGCAGGCGGCCGTCAGAGCCAAACACCGCCACGGCTTCCGACAGATTGTCGAGGGTCTCTCCCTGGACGCGCGCCAAGGCGTTGTAGCGGCTTTCCAGATCCAGCCGTTCCGTGAAGTTCTCGTAGATATACGTCACGCCACCTTGCGGGTGCGGGTTCGCGATCACGCGCAGCGTGCGCCCATCAGGCAGGTGCCACCAGTTTTCGCGCGCTTCCAGCGATTGATAGCTTTCCAGCATCTTGTTTCGCCAGACGCGGTAATCGGCCTGTTCCGGCAGTTTGCGTGCGGCGCGCAGCGCATCGAGAACCGCGCCGTCTTCAGGGTGGCTTTCCAGAAGCGATTCGTCCAGATCCCACAATTGACGGAACGCGGCATTGTAGAACTGCAACTTCCTGTCACTGCCGTAGATCGCCACCGCGGCCGCCAGCTGATCGAGCGTCCGCCCGTGATATTCTTCCGCCCGGCCGAGTTCCTTCTTGGCCTGCTCCAGATCACTGATGTCAACGGCAATGCCGGCACCACCGACACTCGCGTTGACATCCGTGACTTCAAAAACCCTGCGCTCTCCGGAGGCAACAATCGGAATGCGCGCGCTGAAACGGCCATCTTCCGTGCGCTGCACGGCCATCGCCGTGCGCGCAGCGGCGTCAAGGAAGGTCGCTTTTTCCTGAACCGCGCGTTCTGCATCGTGCATTTCAACGGCTTCTGCATAGGCCGCGTTGGCCCAGATCAGGTTGCCTTCCGCATCCCGCTGCCAGGCAGGTGCCGGCATGGCATCCAGCAATGAATGCAGCATGTGGAGTTCACCGGACAATCCGGCATTGCGCGCAGCAAGTTCCGCCTGCATTTGCCGCTCGCCCGTCAGGTCGCGCAAACGCAGAACGACGGCACCACCTGTTGTGCGCCCCAGCGCCTCTACATAGGTGCCCGTCCGTGTCTTCAACGTCGCGGAAAAAGCTTCGCCAGACCGGAACAGCATATCGAGATGCCGCTCCAGATCGCCTGCGCATTTGGTCGTCAGCCAGCTGCCGAATGCAAGGAGCTGTGCAGGCGGACGTGGCACACCCGACTTTTCGGGCAAAATCCCCCAGATCTGGGGAACGGCTCCGTTGCCGGTCCACACGATCACCCGTTGCTCATCGGTGTTGAGCATCGCCTCAAGACGGTCGACCCGAAATTTCAGGTCGCTCTTTTCCTTTTCAAGGGCGGCAGTGACTTGAGCAGATTGTTTGCGATGCCTGACAAGCGAAACGGCGACGGTGACCGCGAAGGCACACATGCCACCCACCGCGCCCACGAGGATCATGGCTCCCGGGTTGATCGCCGCAGATGTATCGGCAAGCATGTCGGCTGCAGCAGGAGACGTCAAAAATCCGTATCCCGCCAGCATGGTGCTGCCAAGCTTTACGTTTTTCAGACTCCGACCTCGCCACGCCGCGCTGAATCGCACGCCGTTTCTGCCGCCTTTCGGCATATTCTGATCCCCTTACGCCGCTAGTCCCGCTGTGCGGGTGCAGCCCCCGGTTTGTGGGAGCAAATCAAAGACATCCGCCTCCTGGCCTCTGATTCGCTTAAACCATAACCTTTTTGAGAATCACGCAGAAGAGTCCGTGACTGAAAAGTTAACAGAACCCTTAAAACTGAAGGGTTCTGCATTTTTTTGTTCACATGGTCGAATCGAGGCCATTACCACATGTAGTAGCCCCATACCTGTGAATCAGTATTTGTAGTGTTCCGACTTGAACGGACCGACCTTATTAATCCCCAGATAATCAGATTGATCGTCCGTGAGTTCGGTCAACGTGACGCCCAGTTTTTCAAGGTGAAGACGGGCAACTTTCTCGTCCAAATGCTTCGGCAGAACATAGACCTCGTTCTTGTACTGATCGCCCTTGGTGTAGAGTTCGATCTGCGCCAGAACCTGGTTCGTGAAGCTCGCCGACATCACAAAGCTCGGGTGACCGGTTGCGTTGCCGAGGTTTACCAGGCGCCCCTGCGACAGGAGGATCATCCGTTTTCCGTCCGGGAACTCATACATGTCAACCTGATCCTTGACCGGGCGGCATTTTGTGTTCTTCAGAGCGGCGACCTGAATTTCGTTGTCGAAGTGGCCGATGTTACAGACGATCGCCATGTCCTTCATGCCACGCATATGGTCGAAGGTGATGATGTCCTTGTTGCCCGTCGCGGTGACGTAGATGTCTCCTTCAGGCAATGCCTGTTCGATGGTCTTGACCTCGAAACCGTCCATCGAAGCCTGCAACGCACAGATCGGATCGATCTCGGTCACGATCACGCGCGCTCCGGAACCGGCAAGCGATTGTGCAGAGCCTTTGCCGACATCGCCATAGCCACAAACAACGGCGACCTTGCCGGACATCATAACGTCCGTACCACGGCGGATACCGTCGACAAGCGACTCACGGCAGCCATAGCGATTGTCGAATTTCGACTTGGTGACACTGTCGTTGACGTTGATTGCCGGGAACGGCAGCTGGCCGTTCTTCTGCATTTCATAAAGACGCAGCACGCCGGTTGTCGTTTCTTCCGAAACGCCCTGGATCAGGTCCCGCTGTTTGGTGAACCAGCCCGGGTTGGATGCCATGCGCTTCTTGATCTGCGCGAAGAGGCATTCCTCTTCCTCGGACTTCGGGTTTTCAATCAGGCCGGTTTCGCCAGCTTCAACGCGCGCACCAAGAAGGATGTAGAGCGTCGCGTCGCCGCCATCGTCAAGGATCATGTTCGCGCCATCGGCGAAGTCGAAGATCTTGTCCGCGTAGTCCCAGTATTCTTCCAGCGTCTCGCCCTTCACGGCAAACACCGGAATACCTGCAGCTGCGATCGCGGCGGCTGCCTGATCCTGCGTGGAGAAGATGTTGCAGGACGCCCAGCGGACTTCCGCGCCCAGCGCGACCAGGGTTTCAATCAGCACGGCCGTTTGAATGGTCATGTGCAGTGAACCGGCGATACGTGCGCCTTTCAGCGGCTTTGCGTCGCCGAACTCAGCGCGGCAAGCCATCAGACCCGGCATTTCGTGTTCGGCGATTTCAATCTCGGTACGGCCCCAGTCTGCGAGCCCGATGTCTTTGACGATGTAGTCAGTCATGAGTTTGTCCTGCAATTGGATCCAGCTATCTACGCCGGCCTTGTGTGAGCAACCGCCTTCTCTGCCATCTGTAACGCGACATGGGTTGAGACGGACGCCAGCCGGTTTCCGGGTCATGCCGGAAGCCGTTGGGAGGGGTTATAGCGCTCGGCAGCACTTCTCGCAATAAAGATATAAAGAATTCTTTATATGATTTTTCAATTCGTGAATTTTCACCTGTAAAGGTCTTCTCTCGACGGAGGCAATCCCGAGGGGCCCTTGGTGCGGCGAGAGGCAACCGTTTGGAAAATTCCGATGGAGCCGCGCTCAAAACCGAGCGAGACGCCACACAGATAGGCGAGCCAGAGCCGGTACTTCTGCTCTCCAATGTCGGCGATTGCCGCTTCCTTGACCGCCATCAGGTTTTCGGCCCAGAGCTTCGTGGTCCGTGCATAGTGTTCGCGCCAGGCTTCGACATCGTGCACCTCAAAGCCGTGCGCTTCGAGGTTGGTCAGCGTCCAGCCAATATGATCGACCTCGCCGCCCGGGAAAATGTAGCGGACGAGCGCCTGGTACTCCGGCTTCTTCTGGCGAAACTTCTTGAGGTCCTTCTTGCCGCGTCTCGTGATCGCGTGATGCAGGTAGATCCCGCGCGGCTTCAACAGGCGATGCACGCTTTGAAAATAATTGTCGTAGTTGTCGAGACCGACCGCCTCGAACATGCCGATGGAGGAAATCTTGTCGAAACGCTCGCCCTTCATGTCGCGATAGTCGATGAGTTCCACCGAAACCTTGTCTTCCAGGCCGCGTTCGGCAATCCTTTCACGGGCGAGCTTCAATTGTTCCTCGGCAAGTGTCACACCAACTGCAGTTACGCCGTAATTCGCCGCTGCGTGGCAGATCAGGGCACCCCAGCCGCACCCGATATCAAGCATCCGGTCGCCGGGCTTGAGCCGCAACTTCCTGCAAATCATGTCGAGTTTGTCTTTCTGCGCGGTCGCCAGATCGTTGGACCAGTCCCGGAAATAGGCGCACGTATAGACCATCTCCGGGTCGAGGAAGAGCTTATAGAAGTCGTTCGAAACATCGTAGTGGAAGGCGATGTCGTCTTTCCGGCTTCCGGAGCTTCGGTCGGCGACCTTACCGGCATCCAGGCCGTCTTCCTGCTGCGGATCGCCTTTGTCCTTGGCCCCAAGCAACAACGGCACCGCGCTTTTCAGAATGAGGATCTTGTTGAGGCGCTTGCGCAATTCGCGGCTTTTGATCTTCGGCCTTTTTTCGGCGAACTCGAAGATCGTTCCACCGCGCGGGTCGATTTCCCCGGTCGAGTAGAGGTCGACAACAGTCTTGATGCGCGGGCTGCGCAGGAGTTTCGTCAAAGCCGTGGGAGCAAGCGCTATCCGAAGACCTTCGGCGTCCATATCCGCGGGCACGCGGGATCCGTCCCAAAGTTCGAAACCGAACTGCAGGTCAAGCACCTGATGAAGATGTGTCAAAACCGAACGTGCTGCAGAGATCGTCCGCTCACCGGAATGGCTCGTCATACTATTTCCCAAGATCTGCGGTGCGTGACCCGTGTTTCGATAGTTTCAAGCGACCGTAGATCGCACGTTCTCAGGTACATGAAAGGTCCGTTGCCGGACAGTCAATCCGTTTCGCCAAATCCGCTTTCAACAAGATCCGAGATTGCATCAAGCGCCGCCTCGGCATCCTCACCGCTGACGCAGACCCTGATGCAACATCCCGGGCTGGCGGCGAGCATCATCAATCCCATGATCGAGGTTCCGCCGACCGTCTGCCCGTCCTTCGAAACGTTCACGTCGGCTTCGAAAGTCTCGACGAGCTTTACCAGTTTTGCGGAGGCGCGCGCGTGAAGACCGCGGCGGTTTACAATTGTAAGGTCTTTTTCGAACAAATTCTGTGCTGTCATATTGGTTGTTAGTTTTGTCCCGACAGCACCTGGCTCGCAACCGAAATGTATTTCTGACCGGCTTGACGGGCTTCGTCGACCGCGTCGGCCAGTACCCTGTCCGCACGAACGCTGGCGAGCTTGATAAGCATCGGCAGGTTAACGCCTGCCACAACTTCAACAGACTTGCCGTCCATGACGGATATCGCGAGATTTGACGGCGTTCCGCCAAACATGTCGGTCAGCAGCACAACCCCATTTCCGGAATTCGCTGCTTCCACCGCGGACAGGATGTCCTGCCGTCTCTGCTCCATGTCATCATCTGGACCGATAGAGATTGTCTCGATCTGTTCCTGGGGACCGACAACATGCTCCAGCGCCGCCTTGAATTCCTCGGCGAGACGCCCATGGGTAACGAGTACTAGTCCGATCATTCGGTCTTCAGCCTGACTTTCATGTGCAAGTGGCTCTTTGCGGGAGCCGGGCTTTAGCAGTCTGATGCACTCTCTTCAACCGCTTAAGCAGTTGCAAGCAAAAAACGCCGTTTGTGTACTAAATGTAATCCGGCACTTTCGGGAACAGCGACCGCAGTCCCCAACGGATGAGCCTCACGGCAACGCCCGGGTTGTTGGCGGGGCAGACCAGCAACGGCACCTCAATGCTCTTCAGAACCTGCGATCCAAGTGCGTCTTGCGGCAAACGCTCCATTGTATCGAGTGGTTGTAGGTCGACAATCAGGTCTACTTTTGCGGCTGACAAGGCGGTCTGACGCACAATGCCGGAACCCCGGATTTCCATCAGGCCTTCGATTTGTTCCGGCGCGCGTGCGATGAGGAAACCTTGGTTCGCAGACAGAAAAACCCGATCGTCTGCAACCAGCACACCGAGGTTTCCCTTTGCCCTGGCAGCTTCTATCAGCGTGTCGGTCAGTTCAGACTTTCCACTTCCGGAAACGCCCCGGATGAGAATGCCGCGTGTTCCGACGAGGACGCAATTGCCGTGAAGCGTCTGCTCCGTCACTTCCCGCTCCCTGCGGGAAGATAGATCGTGAAGCGCGCGCCGCCAATCCGCGTGACGCCATCTTCACCTTGTTCCTGCCGGTTCGTGGCAGAGATCGTGCCGCCATGGGCCTCAATGATCTGTCTGGATATGGAAAGGCCCAGCCCGGAATTGTTGCCAAAACCCTCGCCGTCAGGGCGGTCCGTATAGAACCGCTCAAAAATGCGTTCCGTGTTCTCTGCCCGGATACCCTGTCCGTCGTCATCGACGATTATTCTTATGCTCCGGCCCTCTCGGGCGAGATCGATCCGCACGTTGCCTCCCGGGGGTGAAAAGGAGCGTGCATTATCGAGCAAATTGCTGATCACCTGACCAAGGCGGATATCGTGGCCCTGAACCCGATAGGGTTTTGGCCCCTGCGCATCCGCGACCGTCAGCTTCACTTTGGCTTCGTCGGCGCCCGTTCTCTGGTTCACCGCATCCGCCATGTTGCGGAGCAGTTCGGCAATATCAATCGTTTCGGACTGAATGCGCGCCAATTCAGCGTCCAGACGCGAGGCGTCGGATATGTCGCTGATCAGGCGATCCAGCCGGCGCACGTCGTGCTGGATCACTTCCATGAGCCGGTCCTGAGACGCTTTTGTCTTTGCAAGCGGCAAGGTTTCGACAGCACTTCTGAGCGATGTCAGCGGGTTCTTGAGCTCGTGTGCGACGTCCGCGGCGAATTTCTCGATGGCATCAATCTTGTTGTAGAGCGCGTTGGTCATTTCGCGGAACGCACGGGCGAGGTGGCCGATTTCGTCCTGGCGGTCCGAAAAGTCCGGAATTTCCTCGCGCGAATTCGATCCGCGTCGCACGCGATCGGCTGCCGCTGCCAGACGCCGGACAGGCCCGGCAATGGTTCCCGCCAAGAGAATGGACAGTAAGATCGTGACGGTCGCCGCGAACAGAAAGACGCGAATGATCGCAATCCTTTCAGCGCGCACAATCGCATCAATATCGCCGCCCTGTGTCGACAGCAGCAATGAGCCCAAAACGGCGCGGAACCGTTGGATCGGCACAGCGACCGAAACAATGAGCTCGCCGCGCTGCGAAATCCGGGTCACGCTGGCAGGCGATCCGGCAAGCGCTGCCTCGACTTCGGGATAGGCACGTCCATCGCCGCCGCCAACCTCCTGGTACAGCGGCAAATCCCCCTGCTGCAACCAACGTTTCGTCCATTGCCAGGCCGAATCCCAAAATCCGGTTTCCTGAGCTGTCGGTGGCGGCAGGTCGAAACGCAGGATCTGCGCGCTGGAATAAAGGTGTCGGGAATCGAGGATGAGGATCCCCTCGGGATCGTAAATCCGTGCCCTGGTTTTGGTTGGCGAAATCAGGCGCCTTAAAACAGGTCCGACGCGCTCCGGGTTGATTGGAAAGTCGAGGCTGTCCAGATCCTCGACCGTCGGCGTGATGCTCTCTCCGGCCTGGAGTTGCAGCAGTCTTTCAGGATCGACCGTAATGGTACCGGTGTCGACGGTTGCTGACGCGGCGATGGCGCCAGCGATAATCTCGCCCTGGGTCAGAAGGCTCTGCACACGCGCATCAATCAGACCGGCACGGAACTGATTGAGGTAGAGAATGCCGATCACAAGCGCGAGCAGGCCGACTAGGTTGATCGCAATAATCCGGCGCGTCAGGGAGGAAAGGACGTAGGTCCCGAAGATGCGCCCGAGCTGATTGACCAGACGGCGGCGAATTCGCTTGTTGCCGAGCCGGCGCAAACGGGAGCGGTCCGACCCGTTTACCGGATCAGCTTCGGCAATTCCCCCAGCACTTTCGGTTTCAACCGCCATCTAAACTTTGTCTCAATGGCTACGTCAGACTTCCCGGAAACGGTATCCTACTCCATACAGTGTTTCGATCATGTCGAAGTCGTCGTCAACAACCTTGAACTTTTTCCGAAGACGTTTGATGTGACTGTCGATCGTCCGGTCGTCGACATAGACCTGATCGTCATAGGCTGCATCCATAAGCGCGTTCCGGCTTTTGACCACCCCGGGACGTTGCGCCAGTGCCGAGAGGATCAGAAACTCGGTCACAGTCAACGTAACCGGTTTGTTGTTCCAGGTGCAGGTATGCCGTTCCTGATCCATGACGAGCTGGCCACGCTCAAGCAGCTTGTCCGCATCTTCGCGCGGTGCGCTTGCGTCCTTGGGCTGCGCACGACGCAAAACCGCGCGAACCCGTTCAACCAGCAGCCGCTGCGAAAACGGTTTGCGGATGAAATCGTCGGCGCCCATCTTCAGACCGAAGAGCTCGTCGATCTCGTCATCCTTTGACGTGAGGAAAATGACGGGAAGGTCGGAATTCTGGCGCAGCCTGCGCAACAGCTCCATCCCGTCCATACGCGGCATTTTGATATCGAAGATTGCCAGCTGGGGCGGGTCGCTCTGCAACCCGTCAAGGGCGGATGTCCCGTCCGTGTAAGTCTGGACGCGATATCCTTCCGTTTCCAATGCAATAGACACCGACGTCAAAATGTTGCGGTCATCATCAACCAGAGCAATTGTTGGCATACTTCAATTTTCCAATTCGGTCAGTACGAACGGTGCGCGTCAGTAATACTGTAGCACACAGCGTTTGGCCTTCTAAATGCGCATAAATTAAGGCAAACCACATAATCCAGCGCCTTGAAGACTTAAAGATGGCTTGGCAACAAGCGGAACGAAGTCGGATTGAACCCCGTGATCTGTTGTGATTTCGACTCCCTTGCGCAAACCATGCCGGGCCCACAATCGCACCGGAACGCGCACTTGAAACGCGAATTCTTTCGCTTTGATCTTCAAATCGAACATTTCGAAGGTTTCGTTTTTTTCTTTGCTTATCGAATTAATCATCAGAAAATTTGAGCGGTATTTTAATCGATTAAACAAAGACATAGCCCCTTTAGTAGTCTTGCTGCCCCTTGGTCATTCAACTACGTTCGCAGCCCTCATAACCGGATCTGGTCTTCCTGGACTTTCTCCGGCGGCTAAAAATGCACCTCACGAGGATCGCGGAAAATGCAAGAAACAGGCGTCAGGAACCTTTCCAATGGCAGCGAAACTTTCGGCTTCAAGAATCTGAAAGCGCTCTATTGGAACCAGAACGAGCCGGCCCTTTACGAGCATTCCCTCACGCGCAATGAAACTTGTCTTGCCGCCGGCGGTGCCTTGGTCGCCGAAACCGGCAGCCACACGGGACGGTCGCCGAAAGACAAGTTTGTTGTTCTGGATGACGAGACCCGCGATACCGTCTGGTGGGACAACAACGCCAAGATGACCAAAGGCCAGTTCGACCTTCTGCTGGGGGATTTCCTGGCACACGCGGAAGGTCGTGAACTCTTCGCGCAGGACCTTTTCGGCGGCGCTGATCCGGTCCACCGCCTTCCTGTTCGCGTCTACACTGAATATGCTTGGCACTCATTGTTCATTCGCAATCTGCTGCTTCGGCCGGAAGTGGCCGACCTTGCTGGTTTCGTTCCGGAAATGACCATTGTTGACCTGCCGAGTTTCCGTGCAGACCCGGCCCGGCACGGATGTCGCAGCGAAACCGTCATTGCCTGTGACCTGACACGAAAGATCGTGCTTATCGGCGGAACCTCCTATGCCGGTGAAATGAAGAAGTCCGTCTTCACGATGCTTAATCATCTGCTGCCAGCCAAGGGCATCATGTCGATGCATTGTTCGGCCAATGTTGGAGACAAGGGTGATACTGCTGTCTTCTTCGGCCTTTCGGGAACCGGCAAGACGACACTTTCCGCAGATCCCGAGCGCACCCTGATCGGCGACGACGAGCACGGGTGGAGCGAAACGGGCGTCTTCAACTTCGAAGGCGGCTGTTACGCGAAAACGATCAAACTGTCGGCCGAAGCGGAACCGGAAATCTATTCAACCACTCAGCGTTTCGGCACGGTTCTGGAAAACGTCGTTTTGGACCAAAACAGGGTTCCTGACTTTGACGACGGCTCGAAGACGGAAAACACGAGAGCCGCCTATCCGATCCACTTCATTTCCAATGCGAGCGCATCGGGATGTGCTCCCATACCTAAAACCATCATCATGCTGACCGCCGACGCATTCGGCGTGATGCCACCGCTGGCCCGCCTGACACCGGCTCAGGCGATGTATCACTTTCTTTCCGGATACACGGCAAAGGTCGCCGGCACGGAAAAGGGTGTCACGGAACCGCAGGCGACATTCTCCACCTGTTTCGGCGCCCCGTTCCTGCCGCGCCATCCGTCCGAATATGGCAACCTTCTGAAAAAGCTCATCGCCGAGCACAATGTCGATTGCTGGCTGGTCAATACCGGCTGGACAGGTGGCGCTTATGGCACAGGTGAGCGCATGCCCATCAAGGCCACGCGAACACTTCTTCAAGCCGCCTTGTCCGGCGCTTTGGAAGGGTCGGAATTCCGCACGGATCCCAATTTCGGATTTGAGGTTCCGGTGAACGTGCCAGGTGTCGACCCGGTCATTCTCACCCCGCGCGAAACATGGGACGACAAAACTGCCTACGACCTTCAGGCTTCCAAACTCGTCCAGATGTTCGTCGACAATTTCGAAGATTTCGAAAGGCATGTCGACACGACCGTCTTGAGCGCCGCCCCTTCGTTACGAACCGCGGCCGAGTAACATATTCCCGCATGTCTCGGCATTACGGACGGCACCTGAGCAATCAGGTGCCGTTTGTACTTTTGAAGAGCTTTCATCTCATTGAGAAAATTCTATATTTGAGATGAGCCACACGCGTTGTTTGCAGGGGCAGTGAAACAATGACAACCGAAGACACTCAGATCGCAGACGTTCTCAAGACCGCGGAAAACTGGAGCAAATCCGGCCGCCAGGTGGCACTCGCCACCGTGATTGAAACCTGGGGTTCCGCTCCGCGTCCGGTCGGGTCGCACCTGGTAATCGACGCAGAGGGCAACTTCGAGGGATCCGTTTCAGGCGGCTGTGTCGAAGGCGCCGTTGTCGCAGAAGCCGTTGACGTGATCGACACGCGGAAACCGACAACCCTTGAGTTTGGCGTTGCCGACGAAACCGCGTGGCGCGTCGGGCTCTCCTGTGGGGGCCGTATCCGTGTCTATGTCGAACCCGTCAACTGATTGAGATCCAGCCTTGCCTTCCGTCGAAACGCTACTCGCATTCTTTGCCGCAACTGCGCTGTTCGCCTACATGCCAGGTCCAGCCGTGCTTTATACGGCTGCTCAAACAATTTCACGAGGTCGAAAGGCGGGCTTCATGGCAGCTGCCGGCATTCATCTGGGATGCTATGCACACGTGTTTGCTGCGGCCTTCGGATTGTCTGCGATTTTCACGGTCGTCCCATCACTCTATTTCGCCCTGAAACTGGCGGGCGGTGCCTATCTGGTGTTTCTCGGCATTCAGATGATCCGTACCCGCGCCGGCGACGGTACGATCCCGAGTTTGCCGGAAAAATCCGCGCGCAGGGCTTTTGCCGACAGCATTCTTGTCGAGGTTCTCAACCCCAAGGCAGCGATCTTCTTCATTGCCTTTCTGCCACAATTCGTTAGCCCGGAGGCTGGTCTTCCAATCTGGCTGCAGTTCCTGATACTTGGAACCATCGTCAATTTCGCTTTTGCTTCCGCCGATATCGCGACAGTGTTCTTCGCATCGGAAGTCAAGAAACGGCTTGTGTCGACGTCGAGGTTCCAGGATTTCACAAGGTGGATCGGCGGCACTTTGCTGGTCGGGCTTGGCCTCAAACTGGCAACAGACCGGACATAACGCCATGGATCGATCGCTGCTCGAAGCCCTGAATGCAGAACGGGACGCCCGCCGGGCTGCGATCCTCGTCACCCTACTCGCAGACGGCTCGCAAAAGCTGGTGCGCAGGGAAGACGATTATTCTTCTGATCCTTTGGAACAGGAGTTCCGGAAACGGTTTCTGTCCGGCAAATCCGGGACGGTCGAAACGGAAGCAGGTGACGCGTTCCTGACCGTATCTGTCCCTGCTCCAAGGCTGGTTATCATCGGCGCCGTTCATATCAGCCAGGCACTTGTACCCATGGCGGAAATTGCGGGCCTTGACGTGACGGTGATCGATCCGCGTACCGCGTTTGCGACCGAAGAGCGGTTTCCCGGCGCTGCCCTGAAGGCGGAATGGCCGGAGGACGTCCTGAAGGAAACGCCTCTGGACGCCTATACGGCTGTTGCCGCAGTTACCCATGACCCGAAGATCGACGATTTTCCGCTGATGGAAGCGCTGCGGACCCAGTGCTTTTATGTTGGCGCCCTCGGCAGCCGCAAGACGCATGGCAAGCGCCTTGAAAGGTTTGCCGCATCCGGCCTGGATCCCGCGCTTTTTGAACGCATCGATGCACCGATCGGTTTGGATATCGGAGCTGCCTCTCCTGAGGAAATCGCCGTCGCCGTTCTCGGTTCCATCATCCTGGCCCTTCGAAAGGCCCCGGAGCCTGCTGCATGAAGTTCGGCCCTGTTTCCCTGGAAGACGCTGCCGGCTCTATTCTTGCGCACAAAACGAACCTGCCCGGCAAGGTCCTGAAAAAGGGGCATGTGTTGAGCGTCGAGGATTGCAGAGATCTTGCATCACTTGGTATGGCAAGCGTGGTTGCCGCACGTTTGGAAGAAGGCGACGTCGGCGAAAATGAAGCTGCAACCCGGCTGGGACTGGCCGCCAAAGGAAGCGGTGTCAGTGAAGACACAGCCTTTACCGGCCGCATGAACCTTTATGCTGACGGACCGGGCGTTCTGATGGTTGACACCGAAGCGGTCACTGCAGCGAACCGTATCGATCCCGCCATCACATTCGCGACACTTCCGGACCGCAGCAAGGTTTCGCGGGACCGGATGATTGCGACAGCCAAGATCATTTCCTTTGCGGTCTCCGGAGCTGCGCTTGAAAAGGCTGCAACGGTCGTCAGAGGTGCTGTTCGGATTGCGGAATTCCAGACCAGAAAGGTCGGTTTGGTCGCGACCAAGCTGCCGCACCTGAAGCAGGTGACCATGGACAAGACGCGGCGTGTTCTGGAAGACAGGCTGCGGCCGAGCGGCAGCGCAATCCTTGCCGAAGCGCGGGTTTCCCACACAAGTGAAGACGTTGCCGCCGCCATGAAGTCACTCGTCGACAAGGGGGCTGACTTCCTCGTTCTTTTTGGCGCTTCTGCTGTCGTGGACCGACACGACGTCTTGCCGGCAGCGGTTGATCTTGCCGGTGGCAGGGTCGCGCATTTGGGCATGCCGGTCGATCCTGGCAACCTGCTCATGCTGGCTGAACTTGACGACATTCCCGTTCTGGGCGCACCGGGTTGTGCGAGAAGTCCGAAGGAAAACGGCTTTGACTGGGTTCTGGACCGGCTGCTTGCCGGCATTGAGACGGGGCCGGAAGATGTTACGGCGATGGGTGTTGGAGGCCTCCTGATGGAAATCGGTACGAGACCGCAGCCACGCGAAGCCAAGCGGCAGACGACCGCGCCAAAAATTTCGGCGATTATCCTGGGAGCCGGTAAATCCACCCGCATGGGCGGACCCAACAAGTTGCTGGCAACACTTGACGGCAAGGCGCTTGTGCGCCACGCCGGAGAAGCGGCGATCGGTGCCGGTCTCTCTCAGACAATCCTCGTCACCGGTCATCTGGCGGACGAGGTGCGCAAGCAGGTCGAGGATCTCGACATCGAGACTGTCTTCAATCCTGACTATGCCGATGGCATGGCGACTTCAATCCGAGCGGGAATGAAGGCTCTTGCGGCAGACACTGAAGCCGTCATCGTTTTGCTTGGCGATATGCCACGTGTCAGTGAAGCGGCACTGAAGAAACTGATTGCCGCCTACAAGGAAAACGAAACCAGTCTTATTGTCGCGGCGACAGCCAACGGGAAACGGGGCAATCCGGTGCTTTGGGACAAACGTTTTTTCGACGACCTGAATGCTTTGACCGGCGATATCGGTGCCAGACATCTGATAGCGAGAAACCCCGGTTTCGTTGCCGAAGTTGAGATCGGCTCGGCTGCGCGGCTCGATCTTGACACGCCGCAGGCGCTGCAAGAGGCCGGTGGCGCCCTTCCCGGGAAAGAGGGTTAAACCTTTGCATCGCCGCAGTCATTCAACAGCATACGGTACGCAACTAACGTCCTGTTAACCTGCTATGCGCTCAACGCAGGCCGGAATTGCGGGGTCTTCTATTGCAATTTTGTGACGTGCCGCTTATTTAACCCTTGCGCTTGCTGAAGGGCACTCCTTGTGGGTTGGACAACGTATGACGTCCCGGGCGCCGATTATATCCGATTTCTATCGAAAGCTGTTCGGATCCTCTCTTCCCGAGGATGCTCGAGCGCTTTTGTTGCTTGTAAGAGAAGGAAGAACAAAATGGCTGACATGTCCCTCCCGCGTCCGGGCTGCTGCAAGTGGGCAGAAGGCGATGCAGGAAGTTATGTATTCCCGTGCAACACGCGCATCGAACCGGGTGAATCCTATTGCGCCGAACACCGCGCTATCGTCTACATCCCGCCAGAAGAACGCCGTCGCAACCGCTCAGGTGGTGGCATGAGCCTTTCTTTCCGGCGTGCTGCATAATAAGCAAAACTGCCTTTGAATTAAGCAGATGATACGTGGTGCATGCCACGTTTCCTTGAACCCGGCCATTCGGCCGGGTTTTTTGTTTTGCGCCTCTTACAATCCGATTGAACGAAAAATACTTTAGTGACAACAATTTATGTATAGATTTCGTATTACAAATGCTCGCGACATCCCGTTTTTTGACATTCTTGAAATTCTCAAGTGTTCTTTTTGCAGAAACAATAGTAGGGTTCATTTCTTAGCAGATTTCTGCGACTACTTGTAATTATTACCTATATCTAATTCAATTCTGAGTTTATTGCGGAACACTTGAAATTAAATCGATACTGTTTACTAGGCTGGTATGCGGCGCTCTAACAACGGAGTTGGTGTCGACCATGACGCTCGCGCAGGTTCAAGTTGAAGAAGAAAGGCTGGAAGCTCTTCACAGACTTTCCATTCTTCACACAGAACGACTGCCCGAATTCGATGCCGTTGTCGCAAACGCTTCCAAGCTGTTCGGCTGCCCCGTCTCGGTCATTTCCGTCGTCGATCAGGATGAAATCTGGTTTAAAGCCGCTGTAGGCCTCAACGTAAATGAAGTCCCGCGCGAAAATTCGTTTTGCGGTCAGACAATTTTGTCCGACGACGTCGTGATTGTTCCAGATGCAACAAAGGACGAGAAATTCCGGGACATTCCGCTCGTAACAGGGGACTTCGGCGCACGGTTTTATCTGGGATGCCCGGTCAAGTTGGACGGCAAGCACCGGGTCGCAACCATCTGTGTCATGGACACGAAACCACATTCGGTCACCCAAGCCGATGTCGAGCACATCAAGAACGCCGCTCAGGTGGTCGAGGGTCTCTTCAAAGCCCACAAAGCCGGCAACGAAACACAAGCGGCGCTGCATCAGGCAGCCAGCGAGCGCGACAAAGCGCGACAAAACCAGGCACTGCTCGACAAGATTACACAGGTTTCCGGTGTCGGCGGCTGGGAATATGAAATTGCTTCCGATCGCCTTGTGTGGACGTCCCGGACACATGACATTCACGCAGCGCGCGAAGACTTTGACCCTGACCTTCGTGCAATGCTGTCCTTTTACGCCGAGGAAAGCCGCAAGGCTTTTGAGAAGGCCATGAATTCGGCCGTTCGCGCCGGCCGCGAGTTTGACCTTGAAATGCGTCTGCTGACGGCTGACCATGCAGACACCTGGGTCCATATGACCGGTCGTCCGGTTTTCGAGAACGGTATCGTGAACCGGGTTGTCGGTGCGGTTCAGCCTATTGCCGACGATAAGCCCAAACAAAGGGAAATCGTCGCATCCGAATATTTGCGACGGACGACTTTCGAAGCCTTGCGGGAAGGTGTTCTACTGCTGAGCAAGGCAGGTAAAATACTGTCGGTGAACCCGGCTGCCTGCGAGCTTCTGGGGTGCGAGCAATCCGCGTTGGATGGCGCAAACGTCAATGACCTTGATATTGGCCTGCAAGATTTTTTCAGTTCCAGCGGCGATCGAACCAGTCCGCTCCAGCTTGCGACATTGGAACCTGACAGGGTTCTCGACCTCGAAGTTCAGCTGACGAAACCGCATTCCGGGACCATGAAGTGGCTGCGCATAAGCGCGAAACCACTTGAAGAGGCAAATGAAAAGGGTCTCAACAACGTGGTGGTGTCGCTCACTGACATCACAAACGTCAAACAACAGGCCGCCACACTTCAGATCTTCTTCGACAACTTTCCAGGAGGCCTGGTCCATTACGACAGCCAGCTGCGGCTGACATTCTGGAACGAAGAGTTTTCACGTTTGCTGGACATTCCCCAGAGCTTCCTCGAAACGGGACCCGACCTGCCCGAAGTCATCCAGTACTTCGCCAATCGTGGAGACTACGGTCCCGGCGACCCGGCGCAGATTGCATCAGACCGTCTGGTGAAATTCGGTACCGGTGGTCTCAACGCGTATGAGCGCAAAACGCGCAATGGCAAAATTCTGGAAGTTCGGGGAACGTCGCTCCCCGACGGGGGCAATGTCTCGAGTTTTCTGGATATCACGGCGCGCAAGAATATGGAGGTTCAGCTCGTCGAGAAGGAGAAACTCGCCAGCGACCGGCTGCACAAACTGGAGGCGGTTATCGCCAACATGCGCCAGGGTGTGAGCGTATTCGATAACCACGGGTGCATCACGCTCTGGAACAGTCATTTTCTGGAACTCTTCGGCAAATCCGAAACAGAGATCAAGAAAGGCATGAGCCTGATTGACGTTTTGGAACGTGAAAAAGAACGCGGTGAATTCAAGGGCGACCCTTCCACCTTCTATGCGGAACTCAAGGCCAAGCTCGATGCTGGCGATGTTGTGAAGACCACGTTCAAGCACCCGAACGGCACCATCATCAGCATTGTCCGCACCCCCCTGCCCGACGGTGGCTGGGTTGGAACCCACGAAGACATCACGTCGCGCGAAAAGGCGACCGAAAAGATTACATATGCCGCCCACCACGACACTCTCACAGGCCTGGCAAACCGGACGCTGTTCAACGCAAGACTTGACGAAGCGATCGACAGGGCCGAACGGTATGACGAAGCGAGCGATCTGTTGATGATCGATCTGGACCGGTTCAAACCGGTCAACGATACCTACGGCCATGATGTCGGCGACAAGCTGCTCATCCAGGCAGCGAAACGACTAAAGGAATGCGTTCGGTCAAATGACACTGTCGCCCGGCTCGGCGGAGACGAATTTGCGATCATTGTTCAACACCCTGACGGTGAACGAAGCCTTGCCACCAAGATTGCCCGGCGCGTCGTGGAAAAACTGAAGGCCCCTTACACCATCGACGGACACATTATCGAGATAAGCGGCAGTGTCGGTATTGCATCCATCGCCGAGAACGAGCGCGGGGCCAATACAGCGCTCAAAAGAGCCGATCTTGCGCTTTACGAGGTGAAAAACGAAGGCCGTGACGGGTTCAAGTACTTCGTCGAGCGATGATATCCGTCAGGGCGATGGCAGAACCAGGTTTCGGGAAATCAGAAACCTGGAATGCAACTAATGGCTTTCTCTCATTCATCTTCCATCTAAAGTTTTGGTTCGCAACTTATCTTCAAATTTATTTTGACCTTCAAAAAAATGTGGGTAGAAAACAAATAATAGTGAAAAGCAAAAACGGCTTTCGTCGCTGACTTTCATGCCGGCTTGCTTGGCCGAAAAGTAGGCAAACTTAATCATTTGTTGCGCTTCTCCTCTCATAATGAGGCCGTGGAAATGACCGACGGGCGTCGAAAGATGCCCTTAGGAGGCGAATCGCAGAATGAAAATCCTTCGGCCGGACAACGAAGAGGAGCGTTTGAAAGCCCTGCACGGACTTCAGATTATCGGATCTGAAAGCCTGCCGGAATTCGACGCCGTTGTCGAAACACTCGCTGCGATATTCGACTGTCCGATTGCACTGGTTTCGCTCGTTTCCGAAGATGAACAATGGTTCAAGGCCAAGTGTGGATTGACCGTTGACGGCACGGCCCGCGACGTCTCTTTCTGCCAGCATGCGATCTTGTCTGGCAATCTGTTTGTCGTCCCCGATACCCTCGAGGATGCGCGCTTCAAGGACAACCCACTGGTCACGGGTGAACCGCATATCCGGTTTTATGCCGGTTGCCCCGTTTCAATCGACGGGACACATCGTCTTGGTACGTTGTGTGTCATCGACCGCATTCCGCATGCGCCTTCGAAACAGCAACTCGATCAACTGCGCAGGCTGGGAACAGTGGTGGAAGGCCTTTTGAAGGCACACAAATTACGTCTCGACAAAGAAGCCGCGCTCAGTGAAGCTGCTCAAAAACACGAACTTGCTGCGCTTGAAGGCGAGCTTCTGGAAGAGGTCACAAACGTCTCCGGCGTTGGCGGATGGGAACTGTGCATCCGTACCAATACGCTCACGTGGACCGAGAAAACCAAAGAAATTCACGAGGTTCCGGCGGACTTCAAACCAACGGTGGACTTTGCGCTGTCATTTTATCCGCCAGACAGCCGGGACACGATCTCCAAAGCCGTTCAGGGTGCAATCGAACACGGCATTGGCTGGGATATAGAGTTGCCCTTCGTTACTGCAAAAGGGCGCGACATCTGGGTTCGAGCGGTAGGCAGGCCGGTTTTCAAAGACGGTGAGGTCATTCGGCTCGTTGGTGCTTTTCAGGACGTTACCGACCGCAAGAGAACCGAACAATCCGTCAGATATTCCGAAGCCCTGCAAAGAGCCGTTGTGCATACACTGTCAGAAGGAGTTCTGTTCCTCACCAGATCCGGACGTATTCAATCAATTAACGTTGCCGGTGCCGACCTTCTGGGATACGCGCAAGACGAAATAGCCGGATCGAAATTTCAGGATCTTGATCTTGCTTTTCAGTCCGAAGACGGACAAAGCCTTGATCCAAAGGACCTGCTGCGACAAGCTGTTACGACGCCGGACGAAGTCAGCGGCACCGTCGTTCAGGTTCAACGGAATGCCGACGCCAAGAGAATCTGGCTTCGGATCAATGCTGCACCGATCGACAACGCAAATGAATTCGGCCTCGATGGTGTCGTCTTTTCACTGACTGATATCACTGAGACCAAACGCAACGGCGATACGTTACGGGCAATTTTCGACAATTTCCCTGGCGGAATGGTTTACTTCGACGAAGCCATGCGGCTTGAAAGCTGCAATGACGCATTCAAGAAGTCCTTCAAATTGCCCAGTGCCTTGCTTGCTGAAAAACCCAATCTGAAAGACGTGATGACGCATGTCGCGCGCAGGGAAAATCATGAGCCCGGTGACGTCGACACTGTTGTTGAACACAGGTATGCGCCGTTCATGAGCGGAAAACCCGTCCAGATGGAACGTGTGACAGGAGACGGAACCGTTTTGGACATCCGGTCAACTCCTCTGCCAAACGGGGGTCTTGTCTTCAGCTTGTTCGATATCTCGGATCGCAAGCGAAAGGAGCTGGCAGCCCGGCAAGCGGAAGCAATTCAACGAACAACGCTCGATGCGCTGAGTGAGGGTATCCTCCTCCTGTCCCGATCGGGAAAAATCGAGTCAGCCAACCCGATGGCGGAAAAGCTCCTGGGGAGCATGAGCCGTTCGCTGACAGGCGCCAGCATCAACGACCTCGATCTCTCGCTCACATGCGCATCGCTGGACGGTCTGGAAATCAGCGATCCCTTTGAACTCGCAATTCGAGATCCCGAAGCCGTCACCGACCTTGTCGCCAGCCTGCAGTCACCCGCTCGCGGCGGTCTGACATGGGTCCGCCTCAATGCGCGCCCGATAGATCCCCTGGGCGAGAACGGACTGGACGGGATTGTTGTCTCGGTTGCAGATATCACAGAGACGAAAGAGCAGGCTGACACGCTGCAGGCCATTTTCGACAATTTTCCTGGCGGGTTTGCATATTACGATCAGAACTTTCAGCTCGGATCCGCAAACACGGAGTTCGCGCGCCTCCTCGACTACCCGCAGGATTTCGTGGATCAGAAACTTCACTTGCTGGACTACCTGAAGTTCAATGCCGAACGCGGAGACTATGGCGAAGGGGATCCGGAGCACCTTGCGCTTAAGAAATTCCATTCCTATGACCGGAACAAACCACACAGTTATGTGCGAAGCGCTGCGAACGGAGCGTTTTTGGAGATCCGCGGAACGCCGTTGCCGTCCGGTGGGTTCGTCTACAATTTCTTTGATGTAACCGACCGAAAACAGCTTGAAGAGCAGCTGGCGGAAAACGAACGCACTGCACGATTGCGTTCTGAAGAACTCGAGGCAATCCTTGCCAATATGCGCCAAGGCGTCAGCGTTTTCGACAAGGATGGACGCTTGAAGCTTTGGAACAAGCAATACATCGATATCTTTGAGAAACCGGAAGCAGACGTCAGGGTCGGTGCCACCCTTGTTGAGCTGATTGACGCCGAAAAGGAGCGCGGCGAATTCGAGGGCGATGTACGCGAGCATGTCCGGGACCTGCTCATTCGCCTGTCTTCCGGCGAAGTCGTTCGCTCCAAGTTCAGACATCCCGGCGGCAAATTTATCAGTGCCGTTCACGCGCCCCTTCCCGGCGGTGGCTGGATCGGAACGCATGAAGACGTGACGCAGTCCGAGCTCGCCGTCCAGAAAATCGAGTACGCCGCGCATCATGACACGCTCACCGGGCTCGCCAACCGAACCCTGTTCAATGGCAGGTTGGAAGATGTTCTCCAAAGGCTGGATACGGATACTGAAAGCGCGCTGATGCTGCTTGATCTGGACAAGTTCAAACCGGTCAACGACACCTATGGTCACGATGCAGGTGATGACCTTCTCATGCAGGTCAGTGAAAGGCTGAAGGCTTGTGTTCGGTCCTCCGATCTTGTCGCGCGGCTTGGCGGCGACGAGTTCGGCATCATTCTGGACCGCTCGACCCGAACGGTCGCCGAAGTCATTGCAAGCCGTATCGTGCGCAAGATACAGATGCCTTTTTCCATCCAGGACAAGTCGATTTCAATTGGGGTGAGCATTGGCATTTCGCCGATATGCACCGCTGTCACCGACGCGAGCGCGATCATCAAAAATGCCGACATCGCGCTCTATGACGTTAAAAATAAAGGCAGAAACGACTTCAGGTTTAGGGATTTCGACGACGAGCGCCCCGCTTTGAAGGCTTGAATGCGCTCTGCTGCTTTGGCGTCAAGCCAAACAAAAACGCGGCCCGGAAGCCGGACCGCGTTTTGAAACTCTGATTTGGTTTGGCGTCAGACCTGCTTCAAAGCCTCGGCGACGTCCTTCAAGCGGCGAAGCGTGCGATCCGCTTTTTGTTTGGCTGAGTCGTCCTTTGCGTCGGCAGCATCTTCTTCAGCGTTTTTGATTGCCTGATCAAGCTGCTCGCGGCTGATTTCGGCAACCGGAACAGCCTGCTCTGCCAGAACGGTCAAGCCTCCAGACGCGACATCGGCAAACCCGCCGCGCACGAAATACTCGTCCCAGGCGTCGCCGTCCTTGCGCACCTTCAGGATACCCGGCGCAATGCTGGACATGAACGGGCTGTGGTCTTTCAGAACGCCGAATTCGCCTTCAGCACCGGGAACAACAACCTCGGCCACCTGTTCTGAGATGAGCTGGCGCTCCGGGGAGACCAACTCGAACTGGAAAAGTTCAGCCATTTGGCGTCTTCCTTGTCAGTCTTCGTTTCGATGGCGCGGCCATCATACATAGAAAATACCGGACGCCCCTTCAGGCGTCCGGTCAATCCTGAGATCAGGCAGCCTCGGCAGCCAGTTTCTGAGCTTTCTCGACAGCTTCCTCGATGGAACCAACCATATAGAAGGCAGCTTCCGGAAGGTGGTCGTATTCACCGTCGACAAGACCCTTAAAGCCCTTGATCGTGTCTTCCAGGGAAACCAGCTTGCCCGGAGAACCTGTGAAGACTTCAGCAACGAAGAACGGCTGAGACAGGAAGCGCTCGATCTTACGGGCGCGTGCCACGGTCAGCTTGTCTTCTTCCGAGAGCTCGTCCATGCCGAGGATGGCGATGATGTCCTGCAGGGCCTTGTAGCGCTGCAGCGTACCCTGAACGGCACGTGCCGTATTGTAGTGCTCTTCGCCGATGATGCGGGCATCCAGCATGCGGGAGGTGGAATCCAACGGATCCACTGCCGGGTAGATGCCTTTTTCCGCAATCGCGCGGTTCAGAACCGTCGTAGCGTCCAAGTGGGCGAAGGTCGATGCCGGCGCCGGGTCAGTCAAGTCATCGGCCGGAACGTAAACGGCCTGAACGGACGTGATCGAGCCCTTGTTCGTTGTCGTGATGCGTTCCTGCATCGAGCCCATGTCGGTCGCGAGCGTCGGCTGATATCCCACAGCAGACGGGATACGGCCAAGAAGCGCGGACACTTCGGAGCCGGCCTGGGTGAAGCGGAAAATGTTGTCGACGAAGAACAGAACGTCCTGGCCTGCGTCACGGAAATGCTCGGCAACCGTCAGACCGGTCAGCGCAACACGTGCACGCGCTCCGGGAGGTTCGTTCATCTGACCGTAAACGAGGGCCGCTTTGGAGCCCTCTCCGCCGCCTTCCTTGTTCACGCCGGATTCGATCATTTCCCAGTAGAGGTCGTTGCCTTCACGGGTCCGCTCGCCGACGCCAGCGAACACGGAGTAACCGCCGTGCGCCTTAGCGACGTTGTTGATCAGTTCCATGATGAGAACGGTCTTGCCGACGCCTGCGCCGCCGAACAGGCCGATCTTACCACCCTTCGCGTAAGGCGCGAGAAGGTCGACGACCTTGATGCCGGTCACCAGAATTTCGGCTTCCGTGGACTGTTCGATGAACGTCGGAGCTTCCTGGTGAATGCCGCGCTTGTCGGAGTGCGGAATGTCACCGGCTTCGTCAACCGGCTCGCCGATCACGTTCATGATGCGGCCCAGAGTGCCGTCGCCTACCGGCACGGCAATCGGTGCACCAGTGTCGACAACGTCCTGTCCGCGCACCAGGCCCTCGGTGGAGTCCATCGCGATGGTACGAACCGTGTTCTCGCCAAGGTGCTGTGCAACTTCGAGCACCAGTCTTACACCCTGGTTGTCAGCTTCTAGAGCGTTCAGGATCAACGGCAGATGGTCATCGAACTTGACGTCGACAACGGCGCCGATGACCTGGGTGACTCGTCCGACCTGTTTGTCAGCCATATCCCTAATCCTCGTCTCGATCCCGTTAGATCAACTTGCTTCCCATGCCTTTGCATTTGTCCGGAAGAGTCGATCGACAATGTTGTTAGTCCGGCACGTGCGCCCTGATCGGGCGCAAATGCGCTAGAGCGCCTCGGCGCCCGAAATAATTTCAATCAGTTCCGTCGTGATCTGCGCCTGACGCTGACGGTTGTAGTTGATCGTCAGCTTGTCGATCATCTCACCGGCGTTGCGGGTCGCGTTGTCCATAGCAGACATGCGTGCGCCCTGCTCGGATGCAGCGTTTTCCAGAAGCGCCCGGAAAATCTGAACGGAGATGTTGCGCGGCAGAAGATCCTCAAGGATCTCCGTCTCGTCCGGTTCATACTCATAAACCGCCTGCGCACCGCTCCGATCCTCAGCTTCGTCTTTTTCGAAGCTGGCCGGGATCAGCTGCTGTGCCGTCGGCTCCTGCGCGATAACCGACTTGAAGGTCGAATAGAACAATGTACAGACGTCAAACTCACCGTCCGCGAACATGGCCAGTACCTTCTTGCCGATAGCATCGGCGTCGGCATAGCCCACGTTCTTGACGCTGCGTAGATCCACCGTCTCGATCACGTGCTGGCCGAGTTCACGCTTCAGGGCATCAAAACCCTTCTTGCCGACACACACGATCTTGACCGTTTTTCCGTCCGCGAGCAGGCTGCGTGCCTTTTCGCGGGCCAGCTTGGCGATATTGGTGTTGAAGCCACCGCAAAGCCCGCGTTCGGCTGTGGCGACGAGCAGGAGATGAACCTGATCGTTGCCCGTACCGGACATCAGCTTCGGAGCGTCGTCGCGACCCTCGAATGCTTCCGCGAGGTTGGCCAGAACGGCACCCATGCGTTCCGCATAGGGGCGCGCGGCCTCCGCAGCTTCCTGTGCACGACGCAGTTTCGCCGCGGCCACCATTTGCATGGCCTTGGTGATTTTCTGCGTCGCCTTCACGGAAGCGATGCGGTTTCGTAAGTCCTTCAGGCTCGGCATGGCCGCCCCTGCTCCTTATCCCGGCGTGTCGTCTTAAGCGAAGTTCTTGGCGAACGCGTCGATGGCAGCCTTCAGCTTGCCGGTCAGCTCGTCGTCAAGGGCTTTCTTTTCCCAGATGGCATCCAGCAGATCCGCATGCTCACCACGGAGGAAAAGAAGAAGACCTTCTTCGAAGTCCTTCACGCGATCGACACCATAGCTGTCGAGATAACCGTTCACGCCGGCATAGATTACCGCGACCTGTTCCTGCGTCTTCAACGGCGAGAACTGAGGTTGCTTCAGGAGCTCGGTCAGGCGCGCACCACGGTTCAGGAGGCGCTGCGTCGTCGCGTCGAGGTCGGACCCGAACTGCGCGAAGGCAGCCATTTCACGGTACTGCGCAAGTTCACCCTTAATCGGGCCGGCAACCTGCTTCATGGCCTTGATCTGAGCGGAGGAGCCCACACGGGAGACCGACAGACCGACATTCACCGCCGGACGGATACCCTGGTAAAACAGGTCCGTTTCAAGGAAGATCTGACCGTCGGTGATCGAAATCACGTTGGTCGGAATAAACGCGGACACGTCGTTGCCCTGGGTTTCAATGACCGGCAGTGCGGTCAGGGAGCCCTTGCCATGATCTTCGTTCAGCTTCGCTGCACGTTCCAGCAGACGGGAGTGCAGGTAGAAGACGTCACCCGGGAACGCTTCACGTCCCGGCGGGCGGCGCAGAAGCAGGGACATCTGACGATAGGCAACAGCCTGTTTGGTCAGATCGTCGTAGCCGATCACGGCGTGCATGGAGTTGTCGCGGAAGTACTCACCCATCGCGCAGCCGGCAAACGGTGCCAGGAACTGCAGCGGAGCTGCATCGGACGCGGTTGCGGCAATGACGATGGAGTATTCCAGGGCGCCGTTGTCTTCCAGCACTTTAACGAACTGGGCAACGGTGGAGCGCTTCTGGCCGACAGCGACGTAGATGCAGTAAAGCTTCGCGTCTTCATCGTCGCCGGCATGGAGCGGCTTCTGGTTCAGGAAGGTGTCGAGGATGATCGCTGTCTTGCCGGTCTGGCGGTCGCCGATCACGAGCTCGCGCTGACCGCGGCCAACCGGGATCAGGGCGTCGATGGCCTTCAGGCCAGTGGACATCGGCTCATGCACGGACTTGCGCGGCAGGATGCCCGGCGCCTTAACGTCCACACGCCGCTTTTCAGCTGCCTCGATCGGGCCTTTGCCGTCGATCGGGTTGCCAAGCGGGTCAACGACGCGGCCAAGAAGGCCCTTGCCGACCGGGACTTCCACGATGGCGCCGGTCCGCTTGACGGTGTCGCCTTCTTTAATGTCACGGTCGGAGCCGAAGATAACGACACCGACGTTGTCTGATTCCAGGTTCAGGGCCATGCCCTTGATGCCGCCCGGAAACTCGACCATTTCACCGGCCTGAACCTTGTCCAGACCATAAACACGGGCGATACCGTCACCGACGGAGAGCACTTGACCAACTTCAGAAACTTCGGCTTCCTGGCCGAAGCTCTTGATCTGGTCCTTGAGGATTGCGGAAATTTCCGCGGCCCGAATATCCATCAGCCGACCTCTTTCATCGCGAACTTGAGTGAATTGAGTTTGGTCCGCAGGGACGTATCGATCATGCGGGATCCGACCTTGACGACAAGGCCTCCGATCAGAGCAGGATCAACTTTCGCTGCGAGATTTACGGTTTTGCCCGTGGAAGCAGACAAGGCTTCTTTCAGGGCAGCGACATGCTCGTCTGACAGAGGTGCGGCAGAAGTGACTTCAGCCGTTTCCTCGCCACGCTTTTCGGCAAGGAGCGCGCGAAAGGCCTTGATCATGTCGGGAAGAACGAAGAGGCGCCTGTTGCGGGCCGCCAGCTTCACGAAATTTGCGGCGAGGCCCGAGATGCCTGCCTTTTCAACAAGTGCAGTGAGCGCGGCAAGCTGCTCTTCTGCACTGAACGCCGGGCTCTTTACAAGACGGTCGAGATCCTCGCTTTCGGCAAGCATGCCTTCGAAAGCGGTCAGATCCCGTTCCACGTCGGCCGTAGTGCCGTCACCCTCTGCCAGGTCGAGAAGGGCGGACGCATAACGCTGTGCCACGCCGGATACGAGAGATACGTTGTCAGTCACCAGGTCCGTGCTCTCTGACGTTTTTCAAGCCCGCAAAACGGCAAGCGCTCGCAAGGCATTGAAAATAATGAATGATTTCTAGGTCAGAAGGTATGACGGTTAAACCGTTCCCCCAAAGCCGCGCCTCAATTAGCACAGGGTTTCTCAGTGTGCAACTTCGCCAAAAGACTGTTCTGAAGGAATCTTAGGTGTTTTTTGCTGCAGGACGAAAAAAAGACCTTCCGGACAAAGGTTTCGCAGCCATGGCGACAAAGCCAAGGGTGTCCATTTCCAGTCCAGGAAATTGCGCAGGCTCACGAGCCTTGTGGGGGCAGAAACTGGCTTACAGTCGGCCATTCTTCCGTCGTTTCCGCCTGCACAGGACGTTCGAGAAATGTCGACAGAACCACATAGCTTTTCGTGCCTGTGACACCGGGCAAATCATAGATCTGCGCCAAGAGCTGTTCGAGGGCGTGGGAATCACGCGTTCTCACCTTGATGATGAGCCCCGTGTCCCCCGCGACGGAATGCATCTCTTCGACTTCGGGGAAATCCGCAAGCTTGAGCATCTTCTGCTCCTTGCCCCATCCCGCGACATCGACATGGACAAAGGCCAAAAAGGGCCTGTCAACGGACGGTCCATGAAGAAGTGCACACACCGCACGTATCGCACCGGATTTCTTCAAACGCTTGACCCGTTCGAAAACCGCAGGTGCGGAGAGACCGACAATGCGTCCGAGTTCGGCGAAACTCGTTTCGGCGTTGGTCACCAGGACACTTAATATCTTTCGGTCAAACCCGTCCGGGGACCGCTCGGAGACGACAGACCGCTTAAAATTTTTCGTTTCTCTGCTCATGCCGAATTTTATTCTTGCTCTTTGCGGTTTTTCAATCTCTTTGTTCGGCAAAAGGAGCTAGAAAATGAACTTTGTTCCAATTAATCCAACGAGCGACATTTATCAGGCAACGCCAGACTATATTCATGCCATCGCTATCGACGCACCGCACAGGCTTTTGTTCGTGAGTGGTACAATGGGTCTGGATACTGACCGCAGGCCTGCTGATACTATCGACGGTCAGCTACGGCTGATCTGGCGCAATATCTCGACAATCCTGCAAGAGGCCGGAGGTGACATTGACAGCGTGGTCCGCGTGACCAGTTATCTCCGCGACCGTGACTATATGCAGGCCAATCAGGACGCGCGTGTCCGTGCGCTTGGAGGGCGTGTCGTGCCCTGTACGACAATCGTTGCCGAGACGCTGAGCGAAGACTGGCTGGTCGAAGTCGAGATCATTGCCGCGCTCTGAGCCTTCTAGTCATGAACCTGGCATTGGCGGCTTTGCGCCCGTTAGTCGGGAACGTCCTGAAAGATTGGTTCAAAGCCGCCGAAAATCATCCGTTTCATGTTGAAGACTTCGTTCGCATTCGGCATAGCCTCTTCCCAGCGCGGGTCCCCCTGCATTTTTAAAAAGGCCGCGTCATACGTCTCCTTGTCAGGCCAGACGATCCAAGAGAATACTACCGTCTCGTCGGCCTCCTTTTTAACGGCCATCGGAAAGGAAGTAACTTCACCATCTGGAACCGAGTCGCCCCAGGCCTCACACGTACTTAACGCGCCGTATTCCTTAAAGAGCGCCCACGAACGTTGGGCTATTTCCACATAGTCAGCCTTCTTCGACGTCTTTACCGGTGCCAAAAATCCCTGAACATAGGTCATCGATCTTCCTCCGATTATGCAATGCGCGACACCTACTCTACAGGAAATGCAGCGGATCGATATCGACCTGCACACGCAGACCCTTGGTGGGTTTCGGTCCCTTGCCGAGCCACTGGCGCAAATAGGATTGGAGATCGTACTGGCGCGGTGCCATCGTCAGTAGGCGGTAGCGATGCCGCCCGCGCACCATGGCAAGCGCTGCTTCCGCGGGCCCCAGCAACGTGACGGCCTCATCAGACGGAGCGGCGCGGGCAAGCGCACGGGCGTAGCCTTCTGCAAAGACCTTGTCCGGACCGGAGACGACGACAGCGGCCAGCCTGCCGAACGGCGGCAGACCCGCAACCCGCCGCGACTCGATCTCCGCCTTGTAGAACGCATCCTTGTCGCCGCGATAAAGCGCTTTGATCACAGGATGGTCCGCATTGTAGGTCTGAAGAAATCCCTGGCCGCCGCCGGTTACGCGACCGGCACGACCGGTCACCTGCGCAAGAAGCTGAAAGGTTTTTTCCGCAGCGCGCGGGTCGCCATGCGCAAGGCCGAGATCGGCGTCGACGACGCCAACCAGCTTCATCTTTGGGAAGTTGTGCCCTTTTGCGACCAGCTGGGTTCCGATGACGATATCAGCGCCACCCTCCTCGACGATCTTCATTTCCCGTTTCAACCGCTCCGGTCCACCCGGCAGGTCGGATGACAGGATCAAGGTGCGTGCCTGCGGAAACAGGTCGGACACCTCTTCAGCAACACGTTCAACGCCCGGGCCGCAGGCCACCAGGCTGTTGGTGCTCTGACAGGAGGGGCAGGTTTCAGGGATAGGCTCGGTATGGCCGCAGTGATGGCAGACGAGTTTTTTCTGAAACCGGTGTTCGACAAGCCAGGCGCTGCAATGCGCGCATTGAAACCGGTGACCGCACGTGCGGCAGAGCGTCAAAGGCGCATATCCGCGCCGGTTCAGAAACAGAAGAGACTGATCGCCGGCCGCGAAGGTGTCCTTGATCGCATGCACCAGCTGAGGTGCAAGCCACTTGCCCCGTTCCGGTCCATCGCTGCGCATGTCGATGGCTTTAAGGTCCGGCAAGGCAGCGCCCGACGCGCGTTCGGGCAGCTGATAAAGCGTATAGCGTCCAACGTCTGCATTCACATGGCTCTCGACAGACGGCGTCGCGGAGGCGAGAACGACAGGAAAGCCTGAGATGTGGCCCCGCACGACCGCCATGTCCCGCGCACTGTAGGGGACCCGGTCATCCTGCTTGAAGGCCGCATCGTGTTCCTCGTCGACGATGATCAGGCCCAATTCCTTGAACGGAAGAAAGAGGGACGACCTTGCGCCGATGACGACACGCACGTCGCCAGACGCCACACCGCGCCAGACCCTTGCGCGGTTTTTCGGCGTGATCTCCGAGTGCCACTCCGCCGGATAAACGCCGAAGCGCTGTTCAAAGCGACGCAGAAACTGCTCGGTGAGCGCGATCTCCGGCAACAGCACCAGTGCCTGCTGCTCGCGCCTCAACGCTTCCGCAATGGCCTCAAAATAGACCTCCGTCTTGCCTGACCCGGTGACACCGTCAATCAGCGAGACACCGGCGCCCCTGTCGAAACTATCAACCAGACCCTCGGCCGCAGCGGACTGTGCCGGCGTTAGATCCTTTTGCGCAAAGTCCAGCTGAGGTCGCGGAGGAGGAGGCGCCGCCGGCATGGAAACAACTTCCAGCACGCTTTGCTGGATCAGACCGTCAATCACGGACGGCGATACACCGGCGGCATGGGCAAGACCGCTTTTGGTCCAGGCAAACCCGTCTTCCATCGTTGCAAGAACCCGGCTTCTTGCCGCGGTTTGCCGGTCGGGCTGAGCGCCCTCGATCCGTCGCACTCCCGGCACGGGAGGTTCAGGTTCCAGGGCTTCTTCCGAACGCAAGACCATGCGCAACACCATTCCGGGCGCGCCGAGCGTCCAGTTCGCGACCCAGTCGACAAAGCGGCGCAAGTCCTTGTCGAGCGGCTTTGTTGTCTCGTACACCCTCGAAATGGTTTTCAGTTTTTTCGGATTGATCGCCGCGTCCGGTTCGATATCCCAGACTGCACCGATAACTTCCCGCGGTCCCAAAGGCACTTTGACGATCGTCCCGGGAACAACGCTCTGCCCCGCCGGAACCTTGTATGTATAGGCGCCAGGCACAGCGACCGGCACCAGCACGCTGGCAATGGTTTCCTCAGTTTCGGGATCGTCAAACAGCACGAGGGTTCACATTCCTGGCGTCTTGTGGTGATTGCTCGCTGGAACGCCAGCACAGGTCAAAGCAGCGCAAACGTTGCCTGCTCCAGGTCCCGGATCAAGAGTTACTCGTTTTGAGGTACGTACCACAAAAATTTTCTCCACCGGAGAATCAGGGGTTCTTCTTGTCATCATCCTAGGGTAAAGAGAGCGCGAGTGACCACGCAATCGTTCTTCGCCACAGGCAAACGCCTGCATCTGGCGACCAAACGGCGCTTCACAGGGAGCAAACACATATGAAATTTTTTGTCGACACAGCCGACACCGCTGTCATCAAGGAACTGGAATCCACCGGGCTCCTGGACGGCGTAACCACAAATCCCTCGCTCATTGCCAAATCCGGTCGCGACTTCAAGGAAGTGATTGCCGAGATCTGCGAAATCACCGGCGGCGACGTTTCCGCCGAGGTAGCCGCCACCGAGTTCGATCAGATGATCAAGGAAGCGCATGTGCTTCGTGCGATTGCCGACAATGTCGTCATCAAGCTGCCGTTGACCTTTGACGGCCTGAAAGCCTGCAAGCAGCTGACCGAAGAAGGCACCAAGACCAACGTTACGCTTTGCTTCTCCGCAAACCAGGCGTTGCTCGCCGCCAAGGCCGGCGCGACCTACATCTCGCCGTTCATAGGCCGTCTCGACGACATGAACATCGACGGTTTGGAGCTGATCCGCGAAATTCGCGTGATCTACGACAACTACGGCTTTGATACAGAAATCCTGGCCGCGTCCATCCGCACGGCCAACCACGTCAAGGAATGCGCGCTCATCGGCGCGGATGTTGCCACGGTTCCGCCGGCAACCCTTCAGGGTCTGGTGAAACACCCGCTGACGGACAAGGGTCTGGACGCCTTTCTTGCCGATTGGGCCAAGACTGGTCAGAGCATTCTCTGAAGCCTGGTTCCAACCAGATTTTGAGAGCGGCCCGGTTTTCCGGGCCGTTTTTATTTGATGTTTAGGTCTGCTTTCCAAAACAAACCGCCCGGCACGAAGACCGGGCGGCTGCGGCTGGCAGACGAGGCAGTCCTGCCAGCTCAGGGCCGGATCAGATCCGGCCCCTGCGGGACATAAATCAGGTGACCGGAGCGCGGTAATCGTCGGACGCGCTTGTGCCGGCAACTTCGTGGGTCCACTCGCACTTGCGGTAGGTGAAGGAGAACTGGTCGATGTCGCCGCGCGAGGCGTTGGCTTCGTCGTTGACGTCCGGAAGGATCGTCTTGCCTTCCACCAGAACCGCGTCGATGAACTTGATCGTGTAGTAGTGCTCCTGAACACCGGCCGTGGACGTGCGCCAGAACTCAACTTCGATCTCGAGCGCTTCACCGGTTGCCAGTGCCTGCCAGAAGAGCGGGGTTGCCTTGTCGACAGGCTTGACGAAGGTCGTCGGCAAGTGGCGGCGCGTAGCGATGATGGAACCGGACTGCGGATCACGCGGCACGACTGCGTTCTGTTCCAGGGCATAAACGAGGGACTGGCCTTCGTGGCCTTCCTGCCACAGGTTGCCGATGCTGTCGCCTGTGGTTGCGTCTGCAGTCATGTCGCCTTGGGTTGCGCCTGTGGCTTTGAGGTAAGCGATATTGGACATTTTGATCTCCTGGCTCTGTGCTGCTTGGCAGCTTTGATTTGAATTCCGGGGCGCTGAATTTGTGTTTGGCGCCGATGCCAGGAGAATTGCAACGGGTGTGCCAGTTTGCGAAATTTTCGACAAAGCATTGAAAAATATGCGATTATTTTATTTTCGCGGCGCATTAACGACTGTGTCACTGTGCAGAAATCTGCACAGCTCCGGTTAAGCTGCGAGGAAACACGCGCAAGTCCGATGTGACGAACATCACAAAATGCGTTCAAAGGGCCTGCCGGGAGACAAGTTGGACCGCTGAACGTGCGAAAGTCCCACGCCGCGTACAACAGCTTTCAACCGTTCAGGCCGAAATTCTCACATATCAGGCCGGATCTGCCGGTTTTTCTGGTTCGGGAAGGTCTTGCGTCGCGCTCTTTGAACGAAATGCAGTGCGAAGCCCGGCTCTTGCCTGACGGCCCCACTCGGCAAATGGATAGAGAATAAGTTTTACAACGTCATTCTGGGGCACGTCGTGGACACCGAACGGTTCTTTGCAAGGGCCCGGCACGTAGTAGGTTCCAAACATGAGATCAAACACCGGAAAGACGTTTGCCAGGTTCTTGCCATAGGCTTCCGGCAGGTCGGCGTGATGCCACTGGTGCATGCGCGGCGAGGCAAGGACGTATTTGAACGGACCGTGCCCCCAGTCCACGTTGATGTGCACATACATGTTGTGCAGGGTCAGAAGGATCGCGCCGTATCCCATGACATCGGTCGGGAATCCCAGCCAGCTGAGAAGAAGGATATAGGACGTCGTCATGACCAGTGATTCCAGAAAGTGTATCCGGTAGCTCGTCAGAACGTTTAGATCGGGATCGGAATGATGGATCGCGTGGATCGGCCAAAGCCATCTGTGATGCAGGATCCGGTGGTTCCAATAGTCCGCAAAGTCATAGCAAACGGCGGCAAAGGGAACGAGAAGCCACCAGGGGATGCCGGACCATACGGTCTCATCAATGCTTGGAATGCCTAAAGTGTCATAGGCCTGCTTCACATAGCCGGCTGTCAGAAACACGATCGGGGCAAACAGCAGGTTTACCCACCAGAACCCGACATTGGCGCCGACGCTTCGGATCAACCGGCGGGGCCAGTCGAACCTGTAGCCGCGCCTGTGCAGATCGAAAATGAGCACGGCAAAAGCAAATGCCAATGTCGCCGCAAACGAGACGCTGTAGACCCGTGTTGTAACGAGCAGCTCGAAAAATTCGTATATCCTGCCGACGAAGTCCAACGCACTACCTATCCGGACGCTACTTACTCAAGTCCCCTTTCTAACCGCGCGCGGCTTAATTGAGCGTAAATCCGGCGTCGTGTGTTAACCAATCAGAACCTGCAATCAGGCTAGGTTTCGGTCATGAAAACTCAGGACAACGAGACATCCTATCTTCTGATAACGGCACAATCGGATCTCAAAAACCGGGTCGATGCCTGGCTTGATCACCTGTCGGACGAGCGCCGCCTTTCCGACAAGACGTTGCTCGCCTACGAAAGGGATCTGCGTCAGTTTCTGCGTTTTCTCACAAACCACCTGGGTGGTGCTCCCGCGATCAAGGATGTTGCTGCGCTCCGGCCTGCCGACTTCAGGGCTTTCCTCGCTTCGCGCCGCAGGCAAGGTGTACAGAGCCGGTCGCTTGCCAGGGGTCTTGCCGGCATTCGGTCCTTCTTGAAATATCTGGAACGGCGCGGGGAAGTGAATGCAGCGGCTTCCGATGCCGTGCGGCCACCGCGCCAGGCGCGGTCGCTGCCCAAGCCCGTCTCGGCGCGCGATGCGATGGACGTGACCAGCGGCGACCTTGCCCTGGAAAGCGCAGCGTGGATCGAAGCGCGTAACGCCGCCGTGCTGATACTGCTTTACGGATGCGGCCTTCGGATCTCCGAAGCGCTATCACTGACCGGGAGCATGGCACCAGCGCCCGGCACAAGAACAATGCGCATTCTCGGCAAGGGCAGAAAGGAGCGCATTGTGCCGATCCTGCCAGCTGTCTGCGAGGCGGTCAGCGCTTACATGAAGCTTTGCCCCTATGCGATCGACCCCACCGGTCCCCTTTTTCTGGGTGCCCGGGGTGGACCTTTGAACCCGCGGATGATCCAGCTCGCAATGGAAAAGCTGCGCGGCGCGCTCGGTCTGCCGGACAGCGCGACGCCGCACGCCTTGCGGCATTCATTCGCAACACATCTGCTTGCCGGAGGCGGCGACCTCAGGACGATACAAGAACTCCTCGGCCACGCCAGTCTGGCGTCGACGCAGATTTATACAGAGGTCGACAGTGCGCATCTGCTTGCCGCTTATGACAAGGCTCATCCCCGTAAGTAGATGAGCAGATCTCAATCCGGGCACGGCAGTTCGTAGACCGAACGCACGAGACCGTCCGGAAAGACTTCTCTTGCAATTTCCACTCCGTTCAGCTTGCGAACCAAACCTCTTGCAGCGTGATTGTCGTCGTTCATGTGTGTCTCGACCCGCGTCCATCGGTAATCCTCATGGGCATGGCGAATGGCAGATCTTGAGGCTTCGGCGGCAAGTCCCCTGCCCCGCGCTTCTGGGAGGAGCCACCAGGTAAGTTCGCGCCTCGGCCAGCCTTCCGGCCAGACAAATCCGCAGCCGCCGATGGCCTGGCCCGTGGATTTCATCTCGATCATCCAGATGCCGTAGCTGCGCAGGTGCCAATGGCCGATGTGAGCCGCCAATACCCGCCAGGCCTGATCAACCCGAAGCGGTCCGCCGTAAAAATGCGATGCCTCCGCGTCCATGAAGAATGATTTGTAGATTTCAAAATCACCGGCCATCGGAGGACGCAGCACAAGCTGCTCTGTCATGATTGAATGCATGTCGGCACCTTGTTGGATCGTCAGCGAATCGACGATTGTGTTCAGCATACCGCCAACGATTTCTGGTCGCATGCATGGTGATCGCGTAGGATGGGAATCGGTTTGAAGATGCGCCGTCTAGCGTTGTTTCGGCTTTCGCATCGCAGGAGAACACGAATGCGCTTCTTGTTTCTGGCTGCCGGACTGCTGTTAATGTCCTCAATGACCGCTCATGCGCAGCGGATCTATTGCCCGCTTCCAGAAGACGGCATCTGGATCAATCCCGACGCTGAACCAAAGGAAATCAGCCGAATTGAAGTCGAAAGCAAATGCGAAAACGAGCAGGTGCTCGTGCGCGTCAGGGCCTTCACTTCCTGCATTCCGCGTGATTGCAAATGGGGCTGGACCAAGGCGGAGCTGCGCTCTGATGGCGCAATTCAGGTCGTACTGATCGGTTTCCTGAGCAGCAAAAAGATCACCCTGCGTGCGTTTGGAAGCCTGCTCGACGCGCATGTCGTCAACGTTGTCAATGACTTGTCGGAGCCTGAGACGAAAAGAACTTACAACCTAAACAGAAAGTAAACGCTCCGATCTTAACCTTGGTATCAATTTCCACCCGCTTTTTCCTTGTCGGATTTCATTTTTGCTTTACCCTACGTGTTACTGCGCCAGTCCCGCGCAGCAACAGACGGAGGCTCATCATGCGTCTGATTAGCACAGCTATTGCAGGTCTTGCCCTGACCGCGTTCGCCATTGTACCGGCAAGCGCCTGTTCCTGGAACAAGACTGCCAAAGCCGACGAGAAAATGTCTGTCGCGGACACAACAATCGTTCCGGAAGTTGATACAAATATCGCGATCGCGACCAACGACCTCAGTGATGAGGTTGTGCAGGAAGAAGTCATCCTGCCGGTTCCTGTCGAGGAACCAACCGAGTAATCCAAGTTTCTTTTGCTCCAATCAATCTACCGCTGCTTCGGCAGCGGTTTTTTTTTGGCTCGCGCACGAACTCCTGAAAAAATGCTGAAACCTGCCCATCTTAAGCCACTGGAAATGCTGATCGTGCCATAGGTACAAACATGTTCAGCAGCGAAGATTTGAGTTTCAATGTTTTCCAGACGCCTTTTCCTGCAAGGACTTGGAGCGGCCGCACTGGGGTCGCTCTCAACAGCGGCCTACGCTGTCGGCATCGAACCATTCCGCTTACGCATTCAGCCCCATCATCTGACGCCGCCACGATGGCCCCGGGACCTGAAGCTCACAGCAGCCCTCATCGCCGACCCGCATATCTGCGATCCGTGGATGGGTCTTGAACGGGTCAAGTACATCGTGGATCGCACGAACGCCTTGAAGCCCGACATCATACTCATGCTGGGTGACTATGTGGCCGATCACAGGATGCAGTATGACCCCATCCCGCCTCAGGCCTGGGCCGACTGCTTTGCAAAGTTCTCGGCGCCCCTTGGGACACACGCCATCCTTGGGAACCACGACTGGTGGGATGACGAGGAGGCACAGCAATCGGGAAGCGGACCGACAAAATACGGCCAGGCGCTGCTGAATGCGGGCATTCCGCTCTACCAGAATCGTGCCGTCCGGCTTGAAAAGGACGGAAAAGGTTTCTGGCTTGCGGGATTGGACGATCAGATTGCACTCGTTCCGAACTGGAAACTGAAGCGTGGCAACTGGCTCGGCGTGGACGACCTTTCGAGCACGCTCGCGCAGGTCACCGACGATGCACCAATACTGCTAATGGCCCACGAACCGGACATTTTCGACGAAGTGCCGGAGCGTGTCAGCCTCACAGTGAGCGGCCACACGCACGGAGGCCAGATCAATTTCTTCGGATACCGGCCAGGTTATCCTGCAAAACACGGCAACAAGTACGCTTACGGGCACTTTGTCGGGACGCAAGGAACGAGCATTGGCAAGCATCTGGGCCTGACCGCCGAACCCAGGCACCTTGTCGTATCAGGCGGTCTCGGCTGTTCCCTGCTGCCGATCCGGTTCGGTGTTCCGCCCGAAATTACGCTTGTTCATCTCGGCTCGGAAAAAAGTGGTGGCACGGTCTGACAAGGCGTCTCATCCTGCGGAGGCGGTCTGCAAACTGTTTTGCCGGAACTCCCGAATGCCCTGGTTCAAGATCTGAACCGACGAACTCACGAAGAGCGTTGCCATCAGACCTGCGACAATCAGGTCCGGCCAGGCCGTTGCCGATCCCCAGACACCGAGAGCGGCAATCATCACCGCGACATTGCCGATTGCGTCGTTGCGCGAACATAGCCAGACGGAGCGAACGTTGGCATCGCCGTCCTTGTAGCGGACCAGCAGCAGAACGCTTGCGAGATTGACAACAAGCGCAAGAAAACCAATCGAGCCCATCACGCCAGCCTGGGGCACTCCTAGCACAAAAACCTGATACAGCGTTGAGACCGCCACCCAAATTCCCATGAGCAGCAGGCTGCCCCCTTTTGCCAATGCGGCAAGGGCGCGTGTTCTCAAGGATGCGCCGATCACGGCCAGCGAAATTCCGTATGTCACGGCATCCCCGAAAAAGTCGAGTGCATCGGCTTGCAACGCCTTTGACCCGGCTGCCTGTCCGGCCGCCATTTCCACAATGAACATGGCCGCATTCATTGCGATCACCAGCCAGAGACGGCGGCGGTAGTCGCGCGACATGCCATCAAATGGTTGCTGTGACTTTGCGCAACACGCGCCCATGATTTCACTCCGCGGAACCGCTTGATTTCTTCCTGTCAGGCCTTTCTAATTCCTATAGTGACTAGAGCTTCAAGAGGTTTTTGATGGATTTTTCAATCGGTGAGCTGTCGAGACAAACCGGCGTGAAGGTCCCGACAATCCGCTACTACGAAAAGGAAGGCCTGATCGAGCCGCCAATGCGCACTGAGGGCAATCAACGGCGGTACCGGGAAACGGATCGCGAGCGTCTGCGTTTCATCAGGCATTGCCGGGACCTCGGCCTTCCGATGCCGGCTGTACGCGACCTGATCGAGCTCAGCCAGCATCCGGACAGGCCTTGCGATGCAGCCGACCGGATTGCAGTCGAACAGCTCAGGTCGGTGCGCGAACGCATTCTTCATCTGAAAAAGCTTGAGGCGGAACTTGAACGGATCGCGGTGAGTTGTCAGGGCGACCAGACGGTGACGGAATGCAACGTGCTGAAGGCCTTTGGCGATCACGGCCAATGCCTGAACAATCACTGAAGCGGACAGTGTTCATATGCTGCAATTCAACGAACGCACGACCCGGCTCCTGGAAGAAGCCTATCTGGGAGCGGATTTTTCAAGACGCAGGCGCGCGTCTTTCGATGCACTTCAGCCGAAACCTGAGGACGTTATTGCGGATATCGGCTGCGGCAACGGCATGCTGACCCTGGAACTCTCGCGCGCCATCGGCGCCGAAGGCAAGGTCATAGGCATTGACCCAAGCGACGACATGCGGGGCGCAGCGCTAAAGCGTTGTGCGCAATGCACTAATGTCGAGATCGTCAAAGGCACTGCCACGCATTTGCCGCTCGATCCGGCCTCTGCCGACAAGGCGGTGTCCCTGCAGGTTTTCGAATATCTGGACGATCTTCCAGGCGCAGTTTCAGAAGCCAAACGCATTCTGAAACCTGGCGGCCGGTTTGTTGTCGGTGACATGCACTGGGATACCACCACCTGGTTCAGCGACAAGCCGCGGCGCATGAGGAAAATGCTGGATACCTGGGACGAACACCTCGTGGAACGCTGCGTTCCCGCCGTGCTGCCACCGATTTTGAGGAAGGCGGGTTTTCGCGTCGACAGCGTGACCGCTGTTCCGTTCGCCAGCACCGACCTTCATCCGGATGGGCTGGCGAACATGATGATCCTCCTCATGAAGCCATTCGTCGTACGAAAGGGTGTGTTGTCGAAGGAGGAGGCAACCGAGTGGGCCGAAGAGCAGGTCCAACTTGCACAGTCCGGGCGCTTCTTTTTCTCAATAACCCACTTTGTCATCACAGCCACAATGCCGGGCTGACATTTCTTCAGTTTACCGGGACGAGGAACACACGCTCCGAAGCGTAGTCGGTCACCCTGACCTGATCACCATCCCGTTCGAGACGGAGCATTGTCCAGCCATCAGCAGGCAAGCGGCAGGAGTGGCGCCCCATCACACAAGGCAGTTGAGGCGTGCGCCGGTAAGTCACGTCAGCTTCCAGCGCTTTCGCAATTGCCGTATGTCCCTTCAGATAGGCAAAGAGCGTGTAAGGACTGAGGTACCAGACCTCACCCTCGCGCAGTTCATGCAGTTCTTCTGCGCGCGCAAGCGGGAACTTCCTGCCCCATGTCCACGAAATCGCATCCCGGGTCTGATGATCGAGATAATGATGTGCCATGGTCTCGTCGACAAAGACGCGCTTTTGCGAAGACGTATCCTGCTGATAATCCCTGACCGCGTTTTCAAGCCCCGTTGCATTTGACGACATCGCGTAAAAGATCAGGAAGTTCGCGGACACAACAAGAAAAACAAGCGTGTAAAGCACATAGGCGACTCGGACGAACCGGCTTGCCGTCACTGCGTCCAGTGCGACCAGAAAAACCATACTGGCCGCCAGGTTGCGCACAAGAACCTTGTCGTGAAGGAAACCGGCAAGGCCCTGACCGGCGGACAGCATCAGGCAGAGCAGCGCTGCCGGCCGCGACCACCTCGCAAGCACCAGCCCGACGATTGCGAAAACCGCCGCCCGCCCGAGCGATTCATCATTGATGCCGTGACCGGTCGAGCGCGCCGCATGGAAAATGATCTGGTCGACAAATTCGCGGTACTGAAAATCGATGCTTATGGAAAAGATCAGAAGCCCCAGGAGCAGGGCTACGGCGTTTTCAAGGATAAGCGAAACGATCCTCACCTCCCGAAAAGCGATCCGCCAGACGTCATGAATGACGATCGCTCCGAGGCTCCAGGCGAACAGTGCGGGGGAAGCCAGCGGAGCAAAGGCAAGCGCGAGTTTGGCCGCGGTCCTCAAGGATGACACGCGAATGCCTGCCCCCTCATGATCCTGCCGGCTGGCGGCCCAAAACAACAGAAACAGTCCGAGGACCCAGAAGATACATGCGGTAATTTCCAGCCGAAAACCCGTGACCACATACATCGCTGCGAACAGCAAGGGCGCAAAAAGCGCGGCCTTCGGAAGTCTGATCACGACGCACAAGGCCGAGAAGGCAAGCGTTGTCAGAAAGAAGCAAAGAAACTCATAGACGACCACGCTCAATCTGCTCGTTCCGAACCAATCAAAAAAGAGGCCGGCCAATATCAGGTGAAAGCGGGTGTAAAGGTGATAATTCTCAAGACCGGGAAACTGAACGGCAAGCATCGGATTGATATGATTTCCGGTCGCAGCATATTCGGCTGCCCAGGGAACAAAGAACAGGTCGTCGACATGCGCGATCGTGTGATTGGGCCAGAAAAAGACAAACGCGGACAAAACCGCCAGAATCAGCCAGACGACGGCATGCGATTGCTTAAAGCCGGTGTTGTCGACTTCGTGCACGATTATTCCCCAGCGCTTTGACACTCTCAATTGCAACGCCCTTCGCACAGGCGCCAACGCCTTGGGCTTTACAAACAAAAGACGCCGCAAGCAATGTTACCTGCAGCGTCTTTGTTCGGAATTGTAAAACTGAGCGGCTTGAAGATCAGGAGTGGATCGGCTTGGCGAACGTCGCCATTGCCGCTTCCTTGACTGCTTCGGACATGGTCGGGTGGGCATGACAGGTCCGGCCAAGATCTTCGGAGGAACCGCCAAACTCCATCAGAACCGCGGCTTCATGGATCATTTCGCCGGCGCCAAAGCCGATGATATGAACCCCCAGGACACGGTCCGTCTTGGCGTCTGCGAGCACCTTCACGAAACCGTCCGTCTGGGCCATCGCGCGGGCGCGGCCGTTGGCGGAGAAATTGAACTTGCCGGATTTGTATTCGATGCCGTCCGCTTTCAATTCCTCTTCCGTCTTGCCGACGGAAGCCACTTCCGGCTGCGTGTAAACGACACCCGGAATGACATCGTAGTTCACATGACCGGCCTGTCCTGCCAGGATTTCTGCAATGGCGACACCTTCATCCTCGGCCTTGTGCGCCAGCATCGGACCGGCAACGACATCACCGATCGCGTAGATTCCGTCGACGTTGGTCTTGTAGTGTGCGTCAATCTGCACGCGGCCGCGGTCGTCCAGCGCGACGCCGGCGGTGTCCAAGCCAAGGCCTTCGGTGTAAGGGCGGCGGCCGATGGCGACCAAAACGATGTCAGCCTCGATTTCCTCCGCATCTCCACCTTTTGCCGGCTCAACCGTCACCGAAAGACCCTTGCCTTTTTTCGCGACACCCGTGACCTTCGAGGACAGCTTGAAAGTCATTCCCTGCTTTTTCAGCATGCGCTGAAAGTTCTTGGAAACGTCGCTGTCCATCGGTCCGAGGATCTTGTCCATGAACTCGACCACGGTGACTTCCGATCCCAGCCGGTTCCAGACAGAGCCGAGCTCAAGACCAATGACGCCGCCGCCAACAACGATCATCTTGCCTGGAATCTTTTCAAGCTCGAGCGCGCCGGTGGACGAGACGATCTGCTTTTCGTCAATTTCGACACCCGGCAAAGGCATGACGTCGGAGCCGGTTGCAATGACGATGTTCTTGGTCTCGACGACGGTCGTGCTGCCGTCCTCGGCCGTCACTTCGACCTTGCCGGTTCCGAGGATCTTGCCCGTTCCCGTGTGAACATCGATCTTGTTCTTCTTCATCAGAAACGCGACGCCGTTGACATTGGCGTCCACGACATCGGACTTGTGCGTCATCATGGTCGGCAGATCGACCTTTGGTTTGGCGACCTTGATCCCGAGTTTTTCAAATCCGTGACCGGCTTCCTCGAACATTTCCGACGCATAGAGAAGCGCCTTGGACGGGATACAGCCGATGTTGAGACAGGTGCCGCCAAGCGTCGCGCGCTTTTCAATGACAGCGGTCTTCAGACCGAGCTGAGCCGCCTTGATTGCACAAACATACCCCCCCGGGCCCGTTCCGATGACGACAAGATCATATTGGGACATTTTTGGTCGCCTTTGCCTCTTTCAGTTTCAAGTCCTGGCCTGCAGGATTAAGGAAGTATCGCCCGTCCTCCGGACACGTCGAGAATGGCACCGGTCGTGTAGCTGGACTGATCTGACATCAGCCAGAGAATGGCGTCCGCAACCTCGTCGGCAGTACCGGCACGTTTCATGGGCAACTTGGATTGCAGTTGCGCAACGCGGTCGGGCAGGCCGCCGGATGCATGCAATTCGGTGTCGATGATGCCCGGGCGCACTGCATTCACGCGGATGCCTTCATCAGCGACCTCAAGCGAGAGCCCGACCGTCATCGTATCGATCGCCCCTTTGGAAGCTGCGTAATCGACATATTGCGCCGGGGATCCCAGCTTCGATCCGGCCGATGCCAGATTGACGATGCTGCCACCCTTACCGCCGTGCTTCGTCGACATGCGCTTGACCGCTTCGCGCGCGCACAGGAACGAGCCGACAACGTTGATGGTGAAGATCCGGTTGAGCCGCTCGACGCTCATTTCGTCGACGCGCTGGGACATGTCGACAACACCGGCATTGTTGACCAGCCCCGCAAGGCGGCCGAGCTTGTCCGCCTCTTCAAACAACGTCAGGATATCGCTTTCACTGCCAACATCGCCCTGAACGGCTACGGCCTTGCCGCCTTCGGCCTCGATTTCGGAGACGACCGCGTCGGCAGCAGTCTTGTTTGCCGTGTAGTTGACAACGATCGTATGCCCAAGACGCCCCAGTTTTCGGCTGACGCTCGCGCCGATGCCGCGGCTTCCGCCCGTTACGATGACAACAGTGTCAGACATTTACGCTCCAGAATTTGAGTGATCGGCACCAGTTGCCGAGTTGAACCCGTTACCGCTCCGCGATTGCCAGCCGGAGGCCAAAGCCTGCGAAGGTTGCCGCAATCGTTCGTCTCATCCAGACCATCACCCGGTCGCTTTTGAGGACCTTTTCGCCGATCAACGAGGCAAACAATCCGTAGCCGAGAAACACAACGAAGGTCATGAGCATGAAGACGCCACCGAGCAGCAACATGTCCAGTGTCGGGTTTGTGGCGGCCGGGCTGACGAATTGAGGCAGGAAGGCGAGAAAAAACACCGTCAGCTTGGGATTGAGAATATTGATCAGGAACCCTGTGCGCGCCGTTGCCACAAAACTCTTGCGCGCGCTCCTGTCGGCCTTGAGCTCCACCGGCCCACTGTCGTTGAGTGTCTTCCAGGCCAGATAGAGGAGATAGGCGACGCCAGCGTATTTCACGAGCTGAAAGATCAGGGCGCTGGTGTGCATCAGAGCTGCAAGACCAGCGACCGACGCCAGGATGGCAGGCACAATCCCGAGCGTGCAGCCAAAGGTGGCAGCGACCGCTGCCTGCCTTCCCTTGCCGAGCCCGATTGCCACCGTGTAGACGACCCCCGTACCGGGAACCAGCACCACGATCAACGCGGTGATCAGAAACTCAAGACTCATGCTGTTCTTCTCCCGGCCGTGTTGCCGTCCCGGTCCCGGTCAGAGGTCCAGGACCAGGCGCTGCGGATCTTCCAGGCTTTCCTTCACGCGCACCAGGAAGGTGACCGCCTCCTTGCCATCGACGATCCGGTGGTCGTAAGAGAGCGCCAGATACATCATCGGGCGGATCACCACCTGTCCGTTCACGGCCATCGGGCGTTCCTGGATCTTGTGCATGCCGAGGATGCCCGATTGAGGCGCGTTCAGGATCGGTGAAGACATCAACGAGCCGTAGACGCCACCATTTGAAATGGTGAAGGTGCCACCTGTCATGTCGGCCATGCCAAGCTTGCCGTCGCGCGCCTTGCGGCCAAGGTTGCCGATTTCCTTTTCGACTTCGGCAATCGACATCTGGTCAGCATCCCGCACGACCGGAACAACAAGACCCTTGTCCGTACCGACGGCCACACCGATGTGGCAGAAGTTCTTGTAGATGATATCCGTACCGTCGATCTCGGCGTTGACGGCAGGGATCTCTTTCAGCGCATGCGTGACCGCCTTGGTAAAGAAACCCATGAAGCCCAGTTTCACGCCGTGTTTCTTCTCAAAGAGATCCTTGTACTGCTTGCGCAGCTCCATTACCGGACCCATGTCCACTTCATTGTAAGTGGTTAGCATGGCAGCCGTGTTCTGTGCGTCTTTCAGGCGGCGCGCAATGGTCTGGCGCAGCTTGGTCATGCGCACGCGCTCTTCGCGCATCTCGTCCTGCGCAACGACCGGACCACGGGCAACAGGAGCTGCAGCTGGCGCTGACGATGCTGACGTTGCGCCTGAGGCAATCGCGCCGATCACGTCTTCCTTCAAAACCTGGCCGCGTTTGCCGGATCCTGCCACCTGGTCCGCGGAGAGATTGTTCTCAGCCATCATCTTTTGTGCGGAAGGTGCCGGTGGCATCGACGTTCCGGAAGATGCGGCAGGTGCAGGGGCCGGAACAGCAGCCGAAGGCGCGGCGGCAGCGGCCGCTCCCGAGGGATCGATCTGACAGAGCAAGACACCCGGCTCCACCGTGGCACCCGTTTCAGCGGCAATCTTTACCACGGTGCCGCCGACCGGTGCCGGAACTTCCTGTGCCGCCTTGTCGGTTTCCAGCTCGACAAGCGTGTCGTCGGCCTTAACGACGTCGCCGACCTTCACGCTCCATTCACCGACTTCAGCCTCCGTGACCGATTCACCGGCGCTCGGCGTGAGAACATCAACGACGTCGGCTTTGGCTGCCGGGGCTGCTTCTTCCTTGGCCGGTGCAGGAGCTGCTGCAGCGCCTGCGCCTTCAGCGATCTGTCCCAGAAGTGCACCGACTTCCACCGTGTCGCCTTCCTTGACCACGATGCTTTCAAGTGTCCCGGCAGACGGAGCGGGCACCTCAACCGTCACCTTGTCGGTTTCAAGTTCTACAAGCGGCTCGTCCTGACTGACGGCATCGCCCGGCTTCTTGAACCATTGTGCAATCGTTGCTTCAGAAACGGATTCACCCAGAGTGGGCACGCGGATTTCGGTTGCCATGGTCGCCTTCTCTTAAAATTACCCGGCCAAGTATTGAAAGAGGGCGGTGGCGCCCTCTCAAGATCAGTTTCCTAGCGCTTCTTCAAGGAATTCCTGCATTTGCGCGAGATGCACGGACATCAGACCTGTCGCGGTCGAAGCCATCGCCGAGCGCCCGGCATAACGCGGACGCCGGTGTTTGGCATCGATCTGCTCAAGGACCCACTCGATGTATGGCTCGACGAAGAACCAGCTGCCCATGTTCTTCGGCTCTTCCTGGCACCAAACCATCTCGGCCTGCGGGAAACGTGCAAGCTCCAGCATCAGGGCCTTTTTCGGGAACGGATACAGCTGCTCGACGCGCATCAGGTAGACATCGTCGACACCGCGTTTCTCACGCTCCTCGAAGAGATCGTAGTAGACCTTGCCGGAACACATCACGACCCGTCGGATCTTGTCGTCGGAGACGAGCTTGCCATCAGAGCTGAGGTTCGGACCCCAATCGTCCCACAGCAAACGGTGGAACGTCGTGTCCGGGCCGAGTTCATCGATCCTGGAGACCGCTTTCTTGTGGCGCAGAAGCGATTTCGGCGTCATCAGGATCAGCGGTTTGCGGATGTCGCGGCGCAATTGCCGGCGCAGGATATGAAAGTAGTTCGACGGGGTCGAACAGTTCGCGACCTGCATGTTGTCTTCCGCGCAAAGCTGCAGATAACGCTCCAGACGCGCGGATGAGTGCTCCGGTCCCTGCCCCTCGTAACCATGCGGCAGCAGGCAGACCAGGCCGGACATGCGCAACCATTTGCGTTCACCGGATGAGATGAACTGATCAAACAGGACCTGCGCGCCGTTGGCGAAGTCGCCGAACTGGGCTTCCCACATGGTCAGGGCACGGGGTTCCGCCAGCGAATAGCCGTATTCGAACCCGAGAACCGCCTCTTCGGACAGCATCGAGTTGATGACTTCATACCGCTGCTGATCCGGCGAGACATGGTTGAGCGGGATATAGCGGCTTTCGTTCTCCTGATCATAGAGGACCGAGTGGCGCTGCGAGAAGGTGCCGCGTTCGCAGTCCTGACCCGACAGGCGCACGGGATGGCCTTCCTTGAGCAGCGAGCCGAACGCCAGCGCTTCGGCTGTCGCCCAGTCGATCCCCTCACCGGTCTCGATCATGCGCTCACGGTGATTCATGAAGCGCGCAATCGTGCGGTGGATGTTGAAGCCTTCCGGCACGTGGGTCAGGGCCCGGCCGATATCCTTGATCTCGGCCATCGGTAACCCGGTTTCGCCACGGCGCGGGTCTTCCTCGTCGTCGGCGCGCTTCATGCCGGCCCACTTGCCGTCCAGCCAGTCGGCCTTGTTCGGCTTGAATGCCTGGCCTGCGTCGAACTCACCGTCCAGATGCGTGCGCCAGTCGGCCTTCATCTTGTCGACGTCTTCCTGACTGAGAACACCTTCCTTGATCAGGCGTTCTGAGTAGCGCTGCAGCGTCGTCGCATGCTTGCGGATCTTCCGGTACATGATCGGCTGTGTGAACGCCGGCTCGTCGCCTTCGTTGTGGCCAAAGCGGCGGTAGCAGATCATGTCGATAACGACCGGACGCTGGAATGTCTGGCGGTATTCGATCGCGATCTTTGCGGCAAAAACAACCGCTTCGGGATCGTCCGCATTGACGTGGAAGATCGGCGATTCAATCACTTTTGCCATATCCGAGGGATACGGCGACGACCGCGAGAACCGCGGGTTGGTGGTGAAGCCGATCTGGTTGTTGATGATGACATGAACCGAGCCGCCGGTCCGGTGACCGCGCAGGGCGGACAGGCCGAAACACTCGGCAACGACGCCCTGTCCGGCAAAGGCCGCATCACCGTGCAGCAGCAACGGCAACACCGTGCTGCGCTCGACTTCCGTTGTCTCGACGAAGTTGCCGTTCTTGTCGGCGGCGAGCTGGTCCTGCTTGGCGCGCGCCTTTCCGAGCACCACCGGATTGACGATTTCCAGGTGGGACGGGTTGGCGGTCAGCGACAGGTGCACGTTGTTGCCGTCGAAGGTCCGGTCGGACGACGCGCCGAGGTGGTATTTCACATCGCCTGATCCTTCGACTTCGTCCGGTGCGTATGAGCCGCCCTTGAACTCGTGAAAGATCGCACGATGCGGCTTGCGCATCACCTGGGACAGAACGTTTAGCCGGCCCCGGTGAGCCATGCCGAACACAATGTCCTTCAGGCCCATCTGACCGCCGCGCTTGATAATCTGCTCAAGCGCCGGGATCAGGGCCTCGCCACCGTCCAGGCCGAAGCGCTTGGTGCCGGTGTATTTGACGTCGAGAAACTTTTCGAAGCCTTCCGCCTCGACAAGTTTGTTGAGAATTGCCTTTTTGCCTTCGGACGTGAAGGCAACCTGCTTGTCCGGGCCTTCGATGCGCTCCTGGATCCAGGCTTTTGCAGCCGGATCGGAGATGTGCATGAACTCGACGCCGAGCGTCGAGCAATAGGTCCGTTTCAGAATATCCATCATCTCGCGGATGGTGGCGTATTCCAGACCCAGAACATGGTCGATGAAGATCTTGCGGTCCCAATCAGCCTCGACAAAGCCGTAGGAAGAGGGATGCAATTCCTCGTGGTCGCCCTTCCCGGCCAGACCCAGGGGATCAAGATCGGCATGCAGGTGTCCGCGCATGCGGTAAGCGCGGATCATCATCAGCGCGCGAACGGAATCTCGCGTTGCCTGATGCACCTCGGTATCGGAAACCGGTTCGCCTTTGACTTCGGCTTTTTTCTTGATCTTCTCGCCGAGCTTCTGCTCGATCGGACCCCAGTTGCCGTCGAACGCGTTGACGAGATCGCCATTGGCTTCGATCGGCCAGTCCTTGCGTTTCCAAGGCGCTCCGCGCGCCTCCTTCAAGACGGCTTCCTTTTCGTCCTGGAAGGCCGCAAAGAAGTCCCGCCATTCGGCATCGACCGAATTCGGATCCGTCTTGTATTGTGCGTAGAGGTCTTCGATATAGGCTGCGTTGGCGCCGTAAAGCAACGACGTCAGTGCGAATACGTTGTTCGCTTCCTGCCGTGCCATGTCCTTTAGCGGAGGGCTGCTCCGCCCTTTTTGTTATGGCGGGCCGAAAATGGACCCGCTGCCGGTTCCCTACAAGACCGGCTGAACACCGGTCCCTCGAAAAGTATTACGACACGTTGTCGCGTCGTAACCTATCCTTTCACCATGCAGCAGGAAACGTAAACAGTTTCCGTCACCTGCTGCAAAGATTTCTTGTATTTTTAGCCCTTCAACACTTCTAGAAGCGTTTCGCCGAGCTTCGCTGGTGAAGGCGACACCTTGATACCAGCTGATTCCATTGCCGCAATCTTGTCTTCCGCGCCGCCCTTGCCGCCGGAAATCACCGCACCCGCATGGCCCATGGTACGGCCCGGAGGCGCTGTCCGGCCGGCAATGAAACCAGCGGTCGGCTTCTTGCGGCCCTTCTTTGCCTCGTCGATCAGGAACTGCGCAGCGTCTTCTTCGGCCGAGCCGCCAATCTCACCGATCATGATGATCGATTGGGTCTCGTCGTCCGCCAGGAACATTTCCAGGACGTCGATGAATTCCGTGCCCTTGACCGGATCGCCGCCGATGCCGACCGCCGTCGTCTGGCCGAGACCGGCATTGGTGGTCTGGAAAACGGCTTCGTATGTAAGTGTTCCCGAACGGGAAACAACACCAACGGAACCCTTCTTGAAGATGGAACCCGGCATGATGCCGATCTTGCATTCTTCCGGTGTCAGGATGCCGGGGCAGTTCGGACCAAGCAGGCGGGAGCTGGACTTGTCCAGCTTTGCCTTGACCTTGACCATATCTGCAACCGGGATGCCTTCGGTGATGCAGACAATGAAAGGAACTTCCGCATCGATCGCCTCGATGATCGCCGCCCCTGCGCCTGCGGGCGGGACGTAGATCACGGACGCATCGGCACCGGTTGCTTCCTTGGCTTCACCAACGCTCGCAAAGATCGGCAACTCGGCGGCGCCTTCAACGGACCCCCAGGTTTCGCCGCCCTTTTTCGGGTGAACACCGGCAACCATCTTGGTGCCGTAATATTCAAGTGCCTGTTCCGTATGGAACGTGCCGGTCTTGCCGGTCAGGCCCTGAACGATGATTTTCGTGTCTTGATTGACGAGGATGGACATTTACGCGCCCCCCTTAACGGCTTTCACGATTTTCTGGGCAGCGTCGTCGAGATCATCGGCGGCGATCACGTTGAGACCGCTTTCGTTGATGATCTTCTTGCCGAGCTCCACGTTGGTGCCTTCAAGGCGCACAACGAGCGGAACCTGCAGGCCGACTTCCTTGACGGCAGCCACCACACCTTCCGCGATCACGTCGCAGCGCATGATGCCGCCGAAAATGTTGACAAGGATGCCCTTCACGTTCGGGTCGGACGTGATGATCTTGAACGCAGCCGCGACCTTCTCCTTGGATGCGCCGCCACCGACATCGAGGAAGTTCGCCGGCTCAGCGCCATAGAGCTTGATGATGTCCATGGTCGCCATGGCAAGACCGGCACCGTTGACCATGCAGCCGATGTCGCCGTCGAGCGCGACATAGGCGAGATCGTATTTGGATGCCTCGATCTCTTTTTCGTCCTCTTCGGTGACGTCGCGCAGTTCCATGATGTCCGGATGGCGGAACGTCGCGTTGCCGTCGAAGGATACTTTCGCGTCGAGAACACGCAGATGACCGTCCTTCATGACGATCAGCGGGTTCACTTCCAAAAGGCTCATGTCTTTTTCGACGAAAGCCTTTTGAAGGATCGGGAACAGCTTCATGCCGTCATCGCGCGCCGTGCCGTCCAGTGCCAGAGCATCGCAAAGCTTTGCCGCATCAGCTTCTGTTACGCCGGTGTCCGGATCGATCGGCAACGTGATGATCTTTTCCGGGGTTTCTTCGGCAACAGCTTCAATGTCCATTCCGCCTTCGGTGGACACGACGAATGCCGGACGCCCGACGGTGCGATCCACCAGGATGGAGAGGTAAAGCTCACGCTCGATGTCGGCGCCGTCCTCAATATAGAGACGGTTGACCACCTTGCCTGCTTCACCGGTCTGTTTCGTGACCAGCGTGTTGCCCAGCATTTCTTTTGCATGCGCAGTCACTTCCTCCAGGGAGAAAGCCAGACGGACGCCGCCTTTTGCGTCGGCAGGCAGTTCCTTGAACTTGCCCTTGCCGCGACCGCCGGCGTGGATCTGCGTTTTGACGACCCAAAGCGGGCCGGGAAGTTGCTTGGCTGCCGCTTCCGCCTCGTCGGCTGAAAAGATGGCCACGCCGTCTGCTACAGGCGCGCCGAAGGACTTCAGCACCTGCTTGGCCTGGTATTCGTGAATGTTCATGTGTTTCCCCCGTTGTCGGAGGACCGCTCTTCCAGGAGATGAAAGAACGGCCGCTGCTTACCCGAGACAGACGGCGCTTACGCCAGCGCCGGCTGAATTTTCTTACAGGCTTCCACGAGACCGTCGACCGCGCCGACGGACTTTTCGAAGTTGGCCTTCTCCTCACCCTGAAGGTCGATTTCGATGATGCGTTCCACACCGTCTGCGCCGATCACGACCGGCACACCGACATAGGTGTCCTTCAGACCGTACTGGCCGTCGAGAGCAGCTGCGCAAGGCAAAACGCGCTTCTTGTCTTTCAGATAGCTTTCCGCCATCGCGATCGCGGAGGACGCAGGCGCATAGAAAGCAGAGCCGGTTTTCAGCAGGCCGACGATCTCGGCACCACCGTCGCGGGTGCGCTGGACGATTTCATCCAGTCGCTCTGCCGTGCACCAGCCCATCTTGACCAGATCCGGAAGCGGAATGCCCGCGATCGTGGAATAACGGGTCAGCGGGACCATCGTGTCACCATGACCGCCGAGAACAAATGCGGTGACGTCTTCGACTGAAACGTTGAATTCGTCTGCGAGGAAGTACCGGAAGCGCGCGCTGTCCAGGACACCGGCCATGCCGACGACCTTGTTCTTCGGCAGTCCGGAGAATTTCTGGAGCGCCCAGACCATCGCGTCGAGCGGATTGGTAATGCAGATGACAAAGGCATTCGGAGCGTGCTTGGCAATACCTGCGCCGACCTGCTCCATGACCTTCAGGTTGATTTCCAGAAGATCGTCACGGCTCATACCGGGCTTGCGCGGAACGCCGGCAGTCACGATGACCACATCAGAGCCCTCAATAGCGTCGTAGCCGTTGGCACCTGCCAGCTTGGCGTCAAAGCCGTCCACCGGGGACGATTCTGCGAGGTCCAGCGCCTTGCCCTGCGGAATGCCTTCCGCGATATCGAAGAGAACGATGTCTCCCAGTTCCTTCAAACCTGCCAGATGAGCGAGCGTGCCACCGATCTGACCTGAGCCGATCAAGGCAATTTTGTTCCGCGCCATATCGAAAGTTTCCCTTTACGTAAGATGGAACCATGTGCCATCCGCTGATGACTGAAGATGGCACTACCCCCTTTGCCGCCCCTGCGCAACCTCGCCAAAAGAATATTGCGCTCGAGCCGGCAAAATATTTCAATTCTTCCCGCCTGCATAATTCCCCTATACGGAATGCAGACCTAAGCGTGTACCTCCCGCCGATCACCCGCGAGATAGGCTTCCGAGCGCATTTCGATCAGGCGCGAACTTGTCCGATTGAATTCAAATGCTTCTGTTCCGTCTTCCGACACATAAAGATCCTGCGGCTCGGCTTCAGCAGACACAACAAGCCGGATGCCATTGTCGTATAGCGTGTCGATGAGATTGATAAAGCGCTTCGCCTCGTTCCGGCGGGCCTTGGACAATACCGGTATGTGGTCAATGAAGACGGTGCTGTAGGCATTGGCGATCCTGAGATAGTCGCTCGCTCCAAGCGGCTGCATGCACAAATCGTCGAAACTGAAACGGGCAGCACCGGAGGCTACGCGCGGGATCGGTATCTTTCTGCCCTTGTTCTCAAGCTCTTCAGAATGCGGCGCCATGCCGTGGGTGAGCTTGGTCCAGAGCGTCTCCATTTCGCTATCCGCCTGATCTCCAAGCGGCGTTACGTAAACCGGCGCGCCGGCCAGTTTTTCCAGACGGTAGTCAGTCGGCGAATCCAGATGCAGAACTTCAACCTGCGATTTCAGCATGGTTATGAAGGGCAGAAACAGCTGGCGGTTCAATCCGTCCTTGTAAAGGTTGGACGGTTTCACATTCGACGTTGCGACAACTATCACGCCCTTTTCGAAGAGCTTTGTGAACAACCGGCCCAGGATCATGGCATCTGCAATATCGGTCACGGAGAACTCGTCGAACAGAAGCAGCCTTGTCTCGACTGCGATCTGCGCCGCGACCGGCGGGATAGGGTCATCTCCCTTGACCTCGCCGCGCTTGTGCGCCTGCCGGTGCTCGTGGATCCGCTCATGGACGTCGGTCATGAATTCATGAAAGTGCACCCGCCGTTTGCGCTGAATCACCGTAACTTCGTAGAAGAGATCCATCAGCATGGTTTTGCCGCGCCCGACACCTCCCCACATGTAAAGGCCCTTCACCGCGGACCAGAGCTGATTCTTCTTTTTCGCAAACAGCCAGCCAAGTGAACTTTTCTTTGAGGCAAGCCGCGTTTCGGCAAGTCGGGTATTGAGGAGATCCAGATGCCTGACGGCTTCCCGCTGAACAGGGTCTTCAGTGATCTCGCCGGACGCGATCAAAGCATCGTAGCGGGCGCTCAATGCGCGGTTGACCGGCAGTTCCATCTTCAAAGGTGCTGCTCCCTCCATGAGGACTCATGGGGTCGGCGGCCAGGGGGTGACCTCGACTGTTGGTTCGGCGGAATAAGGTCAACAGGTCGCAGATGCAAGTCAAGTTATGGTTTGAAATTGTTACACTTCTTCACGTCAACAGCTTTCAACCGATTGAAACTTGTTCAGCAGGATTCGCGCCGGCTCCAACGCCGCTTGCAGGGACAGCTTGATCGCCCTGCGCGCGCACGTCACTGCGCAAGTACCGAGGCGAAATTGCGCCTCACTCTTCGTTTTTCTTTGCGATAAACGCCTTGATCTCGTTCAGCTCATCAATGAGTTTCTTTGCGCGCGTCTGGTCGACGCCGATCGCGCAACCCAGCCCGTGAGGAACGGCAAGCGCAGTCTTGTAGAGGTTCTTGCCCGCCTCGGTGAGATAGACCTCAACTCTCCGCTCATCCGCTTCGCTTCGCTGCCGCGTCACAAAACCGAGTTTCTCAAGCCGCTTGACCAATGGCGTGGCTGTCGCCTGATCGACTTCGAGACCTTTGGCAATATCCTGAACCAGGATCCCGTCACGCTGCCAGAGAACTATCAACGCAAGGTATTGCGGATACGTAACACCCATGGTTTCCAGCAGGACCGCGTATTCCTTGGTAATCGCCCTGGACGTGGAGTAGAGCGCGAAACAGAGCTGGTCCTCTATCTTCAGAAGCCCCTTCTCGTCCACTTTGCAACTATCCATTGGTGCATCCCATTATTTTGGCCCCTAATCATTAGGCAACAAGATACGCTTTTTCAATACGCAGTTTTTGTAACCACATGAATTGAAAGTGATTTTCCACGCTGCATTTTTCAAGCTTGACATTTACAAAATTTATTAGCTTATTATTAATTAGTGCACTATTTATTTGCTATCAAACTTCTCTCAACGCAGGATGACCTCATGTCCAAGCTTCGAAATCTCATTGCCATGGCCGCACTTGCTTCATCAGCGGCCCTTTCCGTGGGCGCAGCATATGCCGCGGACCTCACGGCAAAATCCGTCGTTCTTGTGCACGGCGCATTTGCAGACGGTTCCAGCTGGAACAAGGTGACACCCCTGCTCGAAGCTGCGGGCCTAAACGTGATCGCTGTTCAGAACCCGCTGGACTCACTTGCAGGAGACGTTGCCTTTACAAACCGCGCGATCGAACGCGCTGAAGGACCAGTGGTTCTTGTCGGTCATTCCTGGGGTGGAATGGTCATCACAGAAGCCGGTGGACATGACAAGGTCTCGTCACTTGTCTACGTCGCCGCCTATGCCCCTGACGCGGGCCAGTCGCTCGGCGAAGCTGCCGAACTGGAGAAATTTCCTGCACCGGGCATCGGGGCGCTTCAGCAGGATGCCCAGGGATATTTCTTCCTGCCGAAGGACGCGACCGCTCAGTACTTCGCACAAGACCTGCCAAAAGAAGAAACGGACCTGATCTCGGCCAGCCAGGGACTGCTCAACAGCAAGGCGCTCGGCGAACCCGTTTCAAACGTTGCCTGGCAGGACAAACCGACTTTCTACGCCATTGCCGGCGATGACCACATGACGCCGACCGGCCTGCAGCGTCAATTCGCCAAGAAAATCGGAGCCGTTTCCCGGGAAATCGACGCAAGCCATTCCGTAATGGTGTCTCAACCCGAATTTGTTGCGGACCTGATCATCGAAGCTGCCAAGTAATATTCATCAAACAGGAGGATCCAAGATGAAAAAGACACTTTGCGCACTTCTCGGCGCGCTCGTCCTCGTGCCAATGGCCGGCGGAAGTACCCTTGCCGGAGATGCACGCACACCGGTCTATGTTGAAGGAAACAAGCCCATTGCGCCCTATTCGCCGGGCATCAAACTGGCCAACGGGATGCTCTTTGTTTCTGGTCAGATCCCTTACGTGAACGGAGAAATCCCGGAGGAGGCACGCAATGATGTCTCCGCGCAGACCCGCATCGTGATGGAAAACCTTGAAAGCGTCCTGAAGGAGGCCGGTTACAGCTTCGATGATGTTGTCCGAGCCACGGTCTTCATGACCGACATGGGGAACTATGGCGCGTTCAACAAAGTCTACGGCACCTATTGGGGCGAGGACAGCGTGCCGCCCGCCCGGGCCGCCGTCGAGGTCGGCGCATTGCCAGGCTCAAAACCGGGAGCACCGGTTCTTGTCGAAGTGTCGATGATCGCGGCGAAGTAATAAAAGGCACTGGATCAAAAAAAGCCGCGCCTGAGCGAATCAGGTGCGGCTACAGTTTGCTAGGCAGCGCCTTGGGGGACGAGAATTCAGCGAAGCAGCAGTGTCGACTTACGCCCGCTTTGCAGCTCCTGGAGGTAGAGCAGCTGGGCGACGAGATAACATTCTGACTGGTCGTCAAGATTTGCCTTCCGGCCTCGGCCATCGGTCAAAAGCCATGCGTTTCCGGACTTAACCACATCACACTCGACCGGCGCCTCCGGATCAAAACCAGCCCGCTTGATAAGCTCAGGTCCGACGCGCGCATCATCTTCCGCATCATGTCCTTTGATCTCGAGCCGCAGCCCGCGGTAAATCTTCGAGACCGAGAGCGTGGCAACAAGTGCGGTGACAATGTTGTCGCCATCAAGCGCGGCAAACCGCACGACGCCACCTTGCTGGGGAATCGAGTTGCTCGAACACGGCGTGTTTTGAACGTCCCCAAGCGTGGTCCACTCGGATCTCAGAGTGACCGTTGCAGGCTGACGCAGAGCGGCCATTTCCTTGGTAAGCCGCTTTTCAGCAGACCGTTGGGGGTTTTTGACCAACCGGTCGCCGGATGAGGACTTGCCGACCGCGACAGTGCCACCGATACGCAACCGCCTGAAAACGATCACATCGCGCATCAGATCTGTACGTTCGACACGCCATCCTGCATCGAGCCAGGCGTTCTGATGAACCAGGCTCCCACCGGAATTCGCCCACCAGGTCCGATGCTCCCGAGCACTTTTGGGCAGGTTTGTTCCGAGGATGTTTTCAACTTCGTCAAGCTTTGCAGCCCAAACGACGTCTTCGCGTCGTGCCAGATGTTCGCGTAAAGGTTCGTATTTTGACATTACACAGCCTTTCCGATTGCCGTGTAAATATACACTTATTACGCGCAGTGTCCAGCAAAAATACTGAGGGTCTTTAACGGTACAACGAAATAGGCGAGCCTGTCGAGGTTTGACCGTTAAACTTCCCGGGTTCGCTGGAATAAAGTTGTGCCACGATCAGACCGGATCCGTCCTTTAAAACCACCTGATTGCCGTTCAGATCCCATGCCGAGATGCCGGACAGAGATGGGGTACTACAACCTCTGGTATTTGCACGGTAGCCGCCGGACCAAGTTGTCAGCGTCATGAATGCCATGCAGTTGTCGCCCGACGAGGCCAGCTTCCAGCCGCCAAGCAGGTCCGTTCGGCCAACCTGCTGCGCGTTTGTCGGCGCTGCAACCGGGTTTGTCGCAAGATCGGCCGGCGCGGCGGCAACATCCGTTGTCGTTCCAACAGGAGGCGCGGCATTGGGATCGAGCGGATCCAGCGTCCCGGTCCCAACCGGTGTCGTCGGGGTTGCAGGAAGCGGCGCAACGTTACTGCCCCCTGACAGCCTCTGGCACCCAGCCGCCAGAACGACCATTCCCAAAACCAAAACCAGTTTTCCCGCACGCTTCATGACGAATCAATCCCTCATCTTCGTCTCATTATGGAGGCAACTCTTAGACTACAATTTGTTTAAAATCCAAAATACCAGAAAAAAACACGCGCTTTCGCGTTTAGCTCACCTGCATCCAGGGTTCACGGCCGCACTCTTTGATGGCGCCAACAAGGGTGAATGCCGTCAAGTTTCAATCAAGAAGGTAAAGTCCGTCCGACTCGAAACAGATAAAAGCGCGGCAGCGCGCGGCACAGGCATTACGGCGTAAGACCAGACCCACTCGCAGTCTCAGCTCATGTGCCAAAGACAAACAAGCAGACGGGAAGACGCTGCAACGCAAACACCATGACCCAAGCCTGTCGGGCCATGTTGCGTTGAGTTTCCCCGGCCATTCTTATTGCGCCTTTTGGCCCGGACGCACTATGTGATTTGGCACTTCTACAACGAGGACCAGCACATGCCGATCGCCATATGGTGTATTCTCGCCGCCGCCATTCTGCCTATTCTTTCGGCCTTCCCGGCCAAGCTCAACAAAGAGTTTGACAACGCCCGGCCGCGTGATCCGGATTATTGGAAAGAGGGATTTCGTGCGCGTGCGCAGGCTGCCCAGGCAAACGGGTTCGAAGCATTTCCCTTCTTCGCCGTATCCATCTTCGTCGCCATGAGCCAGGGGGCCGCGCAATACTGGATCGATCAACTGGCCGTCCTGTTTGTGCTATTGCGCCTGATTTACATATTCTGCTACTGGACTGACCGGTCCAATCCGCGCTCTCTGGCATGGACTGCGTCCTTCATCACAATTGTGGCACTTTTCACGAGTTCACTGTGGAGCTGAGACATCCTTCGATCGCAAAATTATTTCAGGGAGTATTTGCACCACGCGGCTGATTTCGCTAACGATGCAAGTGTGTAGTACAGGTTACCGACGGGCAGAGGTGCATTGTGCGGACGACAGATCAGACGACAGATCACGCGGCAGACACATTGCCTGCGCGCCGACAGACCGCGCTGCAACGACAGCTCGCAGACCAGCATATTGTTGACGCTCTGATCGCAGAGCGGGGCAAGCTGGTGATGGCTAGCCCCTGGTGGCCTTTCATCAAACCTTTCGCCTACCGCATCCTGCGTTACCGGTCTGCGGTCGAGATGGCCAATACCATTTCACAGATGGAAGCCGTCGACGTATTCGCGCACTTGAGCGGCCTTCTCAAGCTTGACGTGACAACTCTGGGGCTGGATCGTGTGCCGCGGGAAGGTCCCGTTGTGCTGGTGTCCAACCACCCGACTGGCATTGCCGACGGCATCGTGCTCTACGATGCCATCAAGTCCCGCCGCACCGACCTTGCCATATTCGCGAACAGGGACGCGATCCGGATCAATCCGCGTCTTGCAGAGATGATCATCCCGGTCGAATGGCGCGCCGATTTCAAAAGCCGCGCGAAATCCAAAGAGACGATCAAGATTGCGTCTTCCGCCTTCGCAACGGAACGGGTCGTGGTCCTGTTTCCGTCGGGGCGTCTTGCCTATTGGCATCAGGGCAAGCTCACGGAACGTCCGTGGATGACTTCTGCGCTGGCGCTGGCGCGAAAAAACAAGGCACCGATCATTCCCATGCATATGGGCGGGCGGAACTCGGGTCTTTTCTACTTCCTGGCCCGCGTCTCAACCGAATTGCGCGACATGACGGTTTTCAACGAGCTGCTCAACAAGCAGAACGCTAAATTCAGCGTTCATTTCGGCAAGCCGATCAGGCCAGACCGCCTGCAGGGCGACCTGACCGAACTGACCGAACAAATGCGCATCCATTGCGCGGAAACCCTCGCCACCGATCCGGACGCGGAATTCTAGCGGTAGCTACCAACCCGTAACCCAACCAACGTCTTTCCAAGCAATCCCGCGAAATCGGGTTGCGTCTCAAGTCTCTTGGCTTTGTATCGCAATGTTCCGCGATGGATCTGAAATTTTGCCCTCGGTATCAAGTGTCATCACTCGCAAGCAGCCGTCCGCCTGGCATCGGCTTGTGCCGCGCTGTTAAATGTTGGGTTTAGGCCTTCGCATTACGCGGCGGGGCACTCCCGAGAAACTTTCGCTTCCTTTGAAGGTGCCGGCTCCAGGAGCGGAAGACAGACGACGAAGCTCAACATGCTGTCACGCATCTCGGCATGAACCGAGCCGTTGCCGGAGAGGCAGAGCTGCTTGACGATGGAGAGGCCAAGCCCGCTGGAATGCGTGTTACGTCCGCGGGTGCGGCTATGCGAGACGCGAAAAAAACGATCAAAGAGGAACGGAACGTCCTCGGCGGACAAGTTCTGCGCTCCATTCCTGAATACGATCTCTATTGCTTGCGGCCCATGTCTTGAAAAGACTATGCGGCATTCCGCTTCTGGATCGGCGTATCGCAGCATGTTTGACATCAGGTTATCGATGACATGCCGCAAGGACTTCTTCGACAGGGCGATCAATTTGTCGGCAAGCGCTTCATCGACCTCCACAATCAGCCGCAGGCTCTTTGCTTGAAATTGGATCTCCCAACGACGCTGCACGTCCTCCAGAATGTGCTGAACCCTTACGCCCCCGCACAAGGTGTTTTCGTCCTCAGGGGAGAGTTCCAGGGCCTCAATAGAATGGGTCAGCGCCGTCAAATGATTGAGCTCGTCAGACATGAGCGAAAAGAATTTCGCATCCGCCTGAAACACGCCATCCTCCAGGCCTTCAGTGTACCCGCGAAGACTGGTGATGGGCGTCCGTAATTCATGCCCGAGATCAGCCAGGTATCGTGCGCGGCGCTCTTCTTCTTGCTGAAGCGCGGCAGCGAGCGCGTTGACCGTGTCTGCCAGCCGCCCAACCTCTCCCGCCTGGGTTTTTGCGCGCACGTTGTAATCGCCCTGCCTCAGCCGCTCCGTGGTCCGGGCGAGCACGCCGAGCGGACGGACGATTAACAGCGTGACCCCGATGGACGCCCCGACAGCAAACACCAATCCGATCGAGATGCTTGCCCAGAGTTGGCGCTCGACCTGGTCCACAAACATGGCATGCACCTGGCCGGGCACGATGTTGAACGTTGTCATCAGGCGATCAGAGTATGTTGTGCTTTGGCCCAGAAAAAGCCAGTACCAGGCGACGCCGAGCACGAGAACAATCGCAGTGTTCGCCGCGATCATCTGCAGCGTCAGCCAGGGCAGCCGGTCCAGGCGATGTTTCACGGCAGCATGCGCTCCAGGTTCCCGGCAGCCGCGAACCGGTATCCAAAACCGCGCACCGTTTCGATCATTGAGCCGGTCCCGTCTCCAAGTTTGGTGCGCAGGTTGTGAACGTGCACATCGATCGCCTTCGGGCCGACGGCAACATCATTTCCATAAAGCAGCGCGATCAGTTGGCCTCGCGACAAAACCCTGCTGGGTTGCTCCAGGAGACGCCGCAGAATTTTGTGTTCGTAAGGTGTGAGCGCGATTGTCTGACCACTCAGGTTGCAGGTCGGCTGCTCAAGGTCCAGTTTCAGGGGGCCGACTTCGACCACATCGTGGCAACCTGCACTGGCCATCTGACTGCGGCGCAGGATCGCCCGGATGCGAACAATCAGCTCCCGTGGCGAGAATGGCTTGATGACATAATCATCCACCCCTGCGGCAAAACCCTGCAGCACATTGGTTTCCGAGCCAAGCGCCGTCAGAAACAGGACGGGTGTCAAAATGCCTTGCGAACGCATAGCCTCGACGATCTCGGTTCCGGATCTGTTTGGCAGCATGACATCGAAGATGCAGATGTCGAACGTGTCTGTCAGAGCAGCCTTGCAGCCAGTCAGGCCATCCTGGTGCTCCACGACTTCGTGGCCTGCGCTTTCAAGATAGGCGCTCAGAAGATTGAGAATGTTCTCATCGTCTTCGACCACAAGAATTTTTGCCTTGGCAGCTATGACACCCACCTTTCCGGACGCGTTCCTGAATGAGCGGCAGCGTGCAGTGCCTTGCAGTGCGCGTCCAATAAAGTTCCGGAGACAACAAGTTGATTGAAGGCGCGCCGACGTCATTCCGATGCCGGCGCGCGAAGCAAAACCCTATTGTTCCAGAAGGGCTTCGCGGGAGGTGGCGAATATCACTTTCCAGTTTGACTCGCCCTTTGAGATCACGGTTTCGGTGTCGGCGAGAAAGAGCTTGTTATGGGCAGCAGGGCTGCTGTTGAGGTAAAGCTGTCCGTCAACTATGGCCCAGAGATCTGGCTGGGTGGGGACCTTTTTGCCCTTGCTGGCCCCTGCGGAACACCATCCGCCATAGGCCGGTGCATATTTTGCCGGGTCGGCATCGAAAAGCGCCTTGTTCTCCGCGGATGAGAAATGCCAGGTCGCGCCCTGATACTCAGATGCAAATTCCGCAGACCCGGGGGTTGGCGCTCCAACGGTGTGATAAGCGACGACGTCTGTCCCTCCGACGACGGCACCACCGTCGACGTAATGCTCATCAACGGCGAGAGCCTGACTTGCCATAAAGCTCATGGCCATTGCCATGGAAACCGCCGCGATGTTTTTTCCGTAGGTCTTCATTGGTTGCGTCCTTGGATCTGTGTTTTGACAAACTCTGAACGAGAAGCGCATCCATGCGCCTTCCCAGGACACCGGGTATAATTCCCCAGGGTTTTACGCCGGTTTGTGCTGCGTTAGGTTTCGGTTAGGATCGGTCTGCCGTGGGCCAGCCCGCAAACTGTTCCGGCTTCACACGGCAACTGGCCGGCCTCGCGCGCCTGGCACGGACGCGTGCAAAGGCAACCGGATGCATCTGCGGCGATTGGCGATCAGAAGCTCCGCGCCGCAACGTATCCCGCTTCCCGGCGGACAGAAATTAGGTCTTTTTGGCGTCTCGGCCCGCAGCTAAACCGAATTGCGCGAAAAGCAGAACGCTGAATTCTAGCGCGTTATTTGAGATGTCTACAGACCTGCATGTCATCGTGGATACACGATGAGCATCATCTTATGTCGCCACTAGATAAAAGTGACGCAACTTGTGACGGAGACTCCAAATAACTGTCGACTTGCCCCCACTTACATGCAGCAACTCTCCGAACGTTGTCTACTTCTTCATCAGCCGGTAAAATTCTGAAAGAAGATTGAGCTGCGACTTTACTTGGCATTTCTCAAGTATGTTTTGTACGTGCCAGCGAACGGTTCCGTATGTCCGGCCACTTTTCTGCGAAATGGTGCGAAGTGAATGTCCTTCAATGAGCAGCGCAAGAATAGTGGTTTCTGCCGTCGTAAGACCGTGCATTTGACCAAATGCCGCCACTTCAGAGTTAGGGTCAGTCAGTGTTAGTTCCGATTCCCCAACAGTTGCCAGAAGATGGCGCATCATTAAAGCAAGACGCTGTTTTTCTAGGTTAGAAAAGTCCCCTTGGTTTTCGTCGCGCCATACATGAATGCAAACGAAGTGACCATCAGGCATCATAGCCGGCACATTCATGAAGTAAAACATTCCATTTTCAATTAGAAAGTCTGTCAACGGCCCCATTTTTCTGAATACGTCGTCGTCTGGCAATTCATCGGTCCTACGAATCGGCTCCAGCATAACCATTTCCGTTTCTGGGTAAGGATGCAATTTGTGCATTCCTTTCTGAACATACTTCTTCAGTAGAGGCGCGTTGGACGTTGCAATTACATCCAATCGATCCATCTGCTTCTGCTCGTCTTCTGAATAAACAGCTCGGTAAAGAGCAAGTTCTGATCGATGAATGATTTGGAATTCATTTGCAAATTTTTGCCAATCGACTTTGTTTCCACGCAGGTTGGTCTCGATACAATCGTATAATGCTTCTAATATTTCCATTCACAAAACCCTATTCTACATTCTTACCTTAGTCGTGAGAGTTGTTTGCCGGCTCCAAATTCTATGAATTCAGATGGCCGCTGCTGGCGACAGATCCAGTTGATGGTCTGAGACTTGAAGCATTGTCCCCTAGCAATTGCTAGGCGCAATCATGCCGCGATCGCACGTATAGATTCAACTGCTAAGCATACTACGCTTGCAAGTTTACTCATTTGCAATTTAAGGGATTCCATGATGGTTGATCAAAACAATACTGCTGCTGCTCTTTTGTACAAAGACCTACAATTGTCACTGCGTTCATTTGTTTCGGTGAAAGCTGACGAAGGGACGAAAATTAATGAAAATGAACGCTTTACGGCGGAAGTGACTGTCTTCAATTCGTATTTTCATCAAGACATTTTACACTTGCCAAGGATCGTATTTAAGGACGTGTGGGTAAAATTGAGCAACACAGATTTTGCAGAGGTAGATCTCAATCCTGAAAGAGGTGATGAGTGGTACAAACTACCCGGCGATAAGCTCTTTCCGCAGCAAAAGGTACGTTTGAACGTCAAGTGCACAGCGATACAACAGACGACCAAAAAAGACCTTTGGGGCAACTTGACGCATGAAGACAAAATGTTGGTTGTCGCCAGTCCGTGGGCAAGACTGGATGCTGAAGAGTTCTTTCAAGTCTATGGTCTCAATACATCCTATTCAGGCTCTGGCGACATCTTCCCGAAACACTAGAACGCGCGTCAATCTGAACACACTTGGAACGATCGTCGTCTTTGTTTAGCCGCATTGGCTTTGCGTCGAGTTCCATTTGCGATTCATCATCCCCGAAACCTGTAATTCGGGGGTGATGATAACTCATTGATTTATTTGGAGGGCAAGATAGCCATGAAAATACATGGAAATGAAGTTATTCGCTCATTTGCGGTAATAATAGCGGCGGCACTTTTCATGTTGCCTGGAACTGCTAACGCGGTCTCGATAAACGGCGGTTCAAGTATCTTAACTCAACAATATGCGACCCAACTTGAAACCTGGTTAGAATATGGATCTATTGGCCTGACCAATATTTTTACTAAAAATCAAGGAGATAATTCAGTTGATTTTCACGCAAGTGTCGACGGAAAAGGGCCAACTTTTTCAGTGATTTCTTTGGATAATGGAAATGTTGTCGGAGGGTTCAATCCCTTCAGCTGGGACTCGGCAAGCGGGTACAAGAGAGACAGCAACACGAATGCTTTTTTGTTTAACCTGACTACATCCACAAAATATGATCACAACAGGTACGATCACGTTACTTTCAACAACGGCAACCACGGGCCGACTTTTGGCGGTGGGCACGATCTTTTCATAAACTCCACCTTGTCTGGTGGCTATGCAAATATTGGACTCAACTATGGTGATAGTTCGCAATACGGAAATACGGCGTATCGCAACGCGTTTACAGGTAGCTATCTGAGTTGGAATATTACCGGGCTCGAAGTCTTCACGATCGGTGAGCCGATGGCAACTGTGCCAGTACCTGCAGCACTACCACTCATGGGAGGTGCGCTAGCCGTATTTGGCTTTCTAGCCCGAAAGAGATCTAGAATTGAGCGAGCTAAAAGCGCCTGACATTTTAACATGCGCAAAGGAAGCGGCCCAATTGGGCCGCTTTTTGTCTAATTTCCAAAGAGCAATCTTTTCGTAACTTGTAGAATTCGAGACTTGATCCGACATCTGGTTAACTGCGCTGAGGGTTACCGGCTTTGTCGAACGTGACCAAACAATTATCTCAAGCTCAAACGGTAACTCTGATGTATGAGAGTAACGAATACCGGCTTCCAAGGTATTATTGCGAAACATCAAACGTACGATTTGGCGGCGCAAAGCAGTCATTCATGCAAAGGTCGCTATCTTTCACTCCAGGCTCATATCCGACGCCCCGCAGCTGTACGCTTCGCGTCTTCAATCCAGACGATCACCGAATTGCAGGTTCATCTCGTGAGCGGTCGTTTATTTGTTTCGGTACCAGTCTTCGAGATGCGGACGGAACGGACAAATGTATGCCCGGCGAATGGCAGCTTTGGGGCTGGGAGGAGACTTGCGGGTTCAGTCTGATAAGTCATTGAAGCAGGCATTCACCCAGAGCTACCTCACTGTTGCTTACAGCTCGAGACTGCGGCTGAACCTTTCATCGGCGTACGCTCAGTTTGCGCCCCGAACACGGCATTCACCACGTTAAGATCTAAGGCTAATAATGAAAATTCAATCCGTTAATAGTAATTTTACGGGATATATTGAGAAGAGATCATTATTTATAGAAAAATTGAAATTCTTTTCCAGATAAATACAAACATTCGAATGCACTATCTTTTTACTTATTTTCGATCGAGTTTAGCTTTCTCGAAATCAGAAAGGTTGTCACCAAACTCATACGGCTCGTGATTGCCATTCCATGACTCTTGCCAGTCGTGCAAGCCGAAGTTCTTGTTGTCCCGGAAGCCATTCATGAAGAAATCGCAATTGGTTATCGCGTCGTAGACGGGCAAGCCGGTCACTGACCGCAGCAGGTTCGCATATGGCGGCAGTTCCGTGCATTCCAGTAGCAGGCACTCTATCTTCGGCTTTTTTCTCAGTACTGCACTGGTAAGGCCAATCAGACCCTTGCCGACCTTTTCGGTGTCAACCTTCTGTCCCGTCGCGACGGCTTCGAAACCCGGAACATCCTGACAGCCAACGATCTGGAGGCGATGGCTGTGTTCCTGCAGGCCCGACATTCTGTCCAGCTCGTTTTCGATTTCCGTCAGGCTTTTGCTGTTGGCGGTAAAGATCGCAATTTCAGCTTCTGAATTGATGGTATTGATGATCGTCGGCAGCTGCACGAGGCAGGACATGAAAACCGGTACGTTGGAATGGTCCTTCACGAGGTCCTGGATGTTGAGCATGAAACCGCAATCGCCCGTGATCGCATTCACATGATAGCTGTTCAGAAAGCGAACGGAATCGACAACGGCGTTGGTGACGTCCTCCGTCAGTTCGCCGCTTTGGCACATTGAAAACGTCAGGCCCGGAACAACCTTGTACAGAACGTCGTAGTTGAACGAATCCGGATCATCGACATCCCCGAGTGCCGGCGGGTAGTCGTAATCGAGCCGCAGAACACCGAGTGCCGGTGCTTGTCTCTTCCGCATTCCCGTTTGACCTCCGTCGCTTTCAAGGCAACAGCGCATCAGAACATGTTGTGCACCCAGACCACAAGACCCTTCCAGCCAACGACTTGATTGCCAGCTTGCGGGTCACCGTGGCTCGCACCCGTCATTCTAACCTTGTGAGATAGCTTTGGACCAAACCCGTAAAAAGCCAGGTCGCGATGCTTGAACGGTACGGATGAACGGCGCTCGCCCAACCAAGACCGACGCTGAGCTTTCGAGGCTGCCCACAAAACGGGGCCTTTCCGATGCCAAACCCGTTCGATGCCGGTTCATTAGCATACTGGACGGAATGCCTTTTGACGCGGAAGAAGGCATGAAACATGGCGGCGCATTCGGCTGTTTCGATCGGGCAAAAAGCATGAGAGACTTTCAGCCGTACATGAAGTCCTTTGCCAGACAGAGCAAGTGGCATGGTGTTTGGGCAGTCAGCCGCCGGACAGGTAAGTAGACATGATTTTTCCGAATACATTTCGCGGCAGACACAACCGACCGATGTCCTTTGGATAGGAGCAGGTCAGGCGTCCCCTTCGGCGTCGTCCGCTTCATTGCGCCATATGCCTATCACCGGCAGCAGTGCAATCAGCAACAGACCGGCGGCCAGGGCGAGCAGGCCGTAGTCGAGAAACGCCGCCTGGCTTGTCGCCACTTCGCCAGCCGGGCCCGTCCCCTCGGGCACCGCCGCGAGCTTCGCAAGAAGGCCGCTGCCGTAATTTCCAAGCGCGTGAACCATGAACCACATGCCCATGGCAAAGCCCATCAGCTCACGGGTCGCGAGGCGGCTTACCATGGAGAGCCCGATCGGCTCAACGAGAAGCTCCGCGACACTGAACAGCAAAAAGAAAACGATCAGCCACAGGGGTGATACCAGCCCACTGGCACCTGGAGGCGCCAACGCAAGCGCGCAATAGGCCGCACCGAGCAGCAGAAGCCCGATGGCGAACCTGATGCTGTCTGACGGTGATATGTCGCGCGCCGCCAGCCGGAACCACAAGATCGACATCAGCGGTGCGCCGATGATGATGACGAGCGAATTGAGCGACAGAAAAGCACTCGACGGGATTTCGAAGCCCATGACAGTCCGATCAACCACCTGAGCTATGAAGAGCAGGATTGTATCGGCATCCTGGTTGTAGACCGCCCAGAAAATGACGCCGAAGGAAAAGAGCATCAGCATGACAAGCGCACGCTGCCGGCTTTTTGCATCCAGGCGCAGAACCGTGAAAAGGAAATAGCCGAAAGCCGCAGCGCAGACGACAGCGATTATCTCGCCGGTGGCAAAGGTATGAAACAGGAGAAAGTTGCTGAGCATGACCAGAGCGATTGTGCCAACCGCAAGCCACAAAAGGTTTGGGAGCCCGGCAAAGTCTGTCCGCATCAGCGGCCGGTCAGCGGGTGCAGCGCCGACACTGTGAAACACGCGACCGCCCACCAGCAGCGCAGCGAAGGCGAGCAATTTACCAAGCCCGGCGACGAGGAAAGCCGTGTGGTAGCCTAAATCGCGCGACAGCAGCCCCGCGCCAATTGCCGCGGCGCCGGCACCGATATTGATGCCCATGTACAAAAGCGTATAGCCACTGTCGCGTCGAGGATCGTCCTTGTCATAAAGCAGGCCCAAAAGGCTGGAGACACTGGGCTTGTAATAGCCATTGCCGACGAGCAGTGCGGCCAAGCCGACGAAGGCGGCCGCCTTCACGCTGGTGGCGAGAAGCAGGCTGCCGCTGGCCATGATGGCAAGACCGATGAGTGTTGCCGCGCGGAAGCCGAGCAACCGGTCAGCGATGATGCCGCCAGCAAAAGTCGTCGAATAGATCAGCGCCGTATAGGTGCCATAAAGCAGCGATGCCTCGACCTCGGATAAGCCAATCCTGCTGCTGGCATAGGGAACAAGGAGAAATACGGCCGTATAAAAACCGTAGCGCTCACACAGTTCAACGAAGAAGAGAAGGTAAAAGCCTTTGGGCTGCGGCGTCATGGCTGCGGGACTCGGCGGCGTGCGCATTTCGGCTCCGTGAGCCGGGGCGAAAGTATCGACCGTTGAACAGACCCCTTATAGGAGTGCGGTGCGATTCGGCAAAGCGCCTTCTTCCGATCCGCCAACCGGTCTCAGATAGCATCATGCAGCGTGCCCACTTCCCTGCACAACAGAAAAGCCTTGTCGCCGCGTAACAACGACCCTCTAAGAAGAGGCCGACTAAATTGGAACTACCAGACAAGCGGTCAGTCTGACCACTTAACCATATGGCGGCTTAGTTCGCCCGCGTAGCTGCCGCTCGCCTCGAAAGCGGCAAAGGTCTGCTTCCCGCCCATCCTGTGAATTTGCTGCGCCTCAAACGAATGTCCGCTTTCGGGCGCAGGCTTCAACGCGGTGATCCCTTCCCCGTAGCCGTGCGCTTCGCGTCTTCAATGCGGATGGTCACCGAATTGCGGTTCATCTCGCGAGCGGTCGTTTGTTTATTTCGATACCGGTTTTTCGAGAAGCGGACATACAATTTGCGTGGCTGGTTTTCGGAATGCGCGCGCTTGATCGACAATCGGTTCAAAAATTCGAAAACCTTCGGGCCGGGTCAATTCTTGACGAGGCTCACAAACCCAGTTCAGTCAGGCCGGGATGATTGTCCGGGCGGATACCACTCGGCCAACGAAAGAGCCTGTCACTCTCTTGGATTGCAACATCATTGATTGATGCATGACGCTCCGCCATCAAACCTTGAGCATCAAAACGCCAATTTTCATTGCCGTGGGATCGATACCAGTTGCCATCGGCATCGTGGCATTCGTAAACGAAGCGCACAGCAATCCTATCATCAGCATGGGCCCAGATTTCCTTGATCAGGCGATAGTCGTGTTCCCTCGCCCATTTACGCGTCAGGAATGCCTCGATCTCTGCCCGACCATGTACAAACTCTGAGCGATTGCGCCATCTCGAATCTGGTGTGTAGGCCAACGCGACCTTGGCTGGGTCTTTCAGGTTCCAGGCATTTTCCGCCATTCGAACCTTTTTGACGGAGTCCTCGAATGTAAACGGTGGCACAGGGGGTCTGATCAAGATGATGATCCAATCTGCTCATGAACGAGGCGGCGAGCCGAACATCGCTTCCAGCTCGCCAAACAATTCCAGTGGCGTCTACCAGCTGTTGTAGCCAAGAAACTTGCCGGACATTTCAACCTTCACCCTGTCGCCTTTGGGGTTGGCGACGCGCGTGATGCTCATGTCAAAATCAATAGCTGACATGATGCCGTCACCGAACTCTTCATGAATCAGCGCCTTGATGGTCGGGCCGTAGACACCAACGATTTCATAAAGCCGATAGATGCACGGGTCAGTCGGGACCGCCTGCTCCCAAACTTTCGTGGGGCTTTCGACAAGAACGTCGATCACTTCCTGTGGCAAGCCGAGCACCTGAACAAGTGCCTTGGCTTTCTCTTCGGGCATGGCATTCATGCCGACGCAGGCTGAGTGCGTCCAGACCGGTGACATCGAAATCTTGTCCGCGATGTCCTCCCAGGACATTTTGGACGTCTTTTTTGCGGCCAAAATGATTTGGGCCACGTCGTCTTTGGTGAGCATTTGCGGAACTTCGATGGTCATGATTGACTCCTGTTTCTTTATTCATTCACGGCGCGCAAATGCGCTTGATGAGTTGGATCATCATCGGCTTCGAGCGTGTCTTTCTCGGTGCGATCAATACGGATGGTTTCCGGCGAGTGGGCTCCGCTGCCGCTGGACTGTCCTGCCAGTTCTTTGGACCTTGAGCCGAGGAAGTGCACGAGATGATTGCGGATGGCGTAGTAGTTCGGGTGATCGATGATTTCTTCGCGTCGGCGCGGTCGTGGAATGGTGATCTCCACCGCCTCCGCCACGCGTGCGAACGGTCCGTTGGTCATCAGCAAAATGCGGTCCGCAAGCAGAATGGCTTCATCGATATCATGTGTGATCATGAAAACGGTTTGATTTGTCCCGCTCCAGATTTTCAGAAGTTCGTCTTGGATTGTTCCGCGCGTCAGCGCGTCAAGCGCGCCAAAAGGTTCGTCGAGAAGAAGCAGTTTGGGGTGATTGGCGAACGCCCTCGCAATAGAGACGCGCTGGCGCATACCTCCGGACAGTTGGGATGGTTTCCGGTGGATGGCGTCACCATCCAGCCCCACCATGGCGAGGTACTTTTCGGAGTGCGCCTGAACCTCGGACTTGCTCCAATCCGGATGTCGCGCCGCGACACCAAACATGACGTTTTTCAAAGCTGACAGCCACGGCAGCAGCGAGTAGTTCTGGAACACCACGCCCCGATCAAGGCTCGGCCCAGAAATTTCCTCGCCGTCCATAATAACCGTGCCGCTCGTTGGTTCAGCCAAACCGGCAAGTACGTTCATGATCGTCGATTTGCCGCATCCGGAATGGCCAAGAATGCAGACGAATTCGCCCTCCGCGACACCAAAAGTGGCGTTTTCAAAAACAGTTAGAGTATCCCCTGCGCCGCCCGGAAACTGCTGTGTGAGAAGTTCAACGGAAAGAAATGGCTTGGTCATCAATTCACTCCTTATTCAGCGTAAGCGACGGCACGTTGCAGTCGCGCAAAGGCGGCATCGAGCAACATGCCCACCACGCCGATCAGCAGAATTGCGACAATCATCCGGTCGAGACGCAGTCCATTCCATTCGTTCCACACCACGTACCCAATGCCAGTACCGCCAACGAGCATCTCGGCGGCGACGATCACAAGCCATGCAATTCCGATGGAAATGCGCATTCCTGTGATGATGGTTGGTGCCGCTGCCGGCAAAATGACTGTGAGTGCGGTCTTCGTGGTGCTCAACTCGTGCGTACGCGCCACATTGACCCAGTCCGACCGGACATTGGCCACGCCAAAGGCCGTGTTCGTCAGCATTGGCCATAGCGAGCAAATGAAGATCACGAAAATCGAAGACAATTCGCTATCGCCGATGGTGAAGAGAGCGATCGGCATCCAGGCTAACGGCGATATGGGTTTCAAGACCTGAATGAAAGGATCAAGCGCCTTGTAGAACATTGGCGACATGCCAATGAGAAAACCCAGCGGAATCGCCACAGCCGCCGAAAGCGAATACCCAATCAGAACCCGCAGCAACGAGTATCCCATCTGTATGCCAAAACCCATGTCATTGGTGCCTGCAACGTAGAAGGGATCAGCTATGGTTGCCCACAATTCCTTGCCGATCTGGGTAGGTGAAGGAAAAAGCGAACCAGGTGCTGGCGCGCTGTTTTCGTCCGGGGCGCTGATACCGAGCGCCTGGATGCCACCGGCAGCTTCGATCATTGAGCGCGAAAGATTGAGGGAAGCAATTTGCTCCAGTTGCGCAAATTCAACGCCTTGCGCGGCATAATACTCAATGTCCTCGGGAAGCATGTTTTTCCCGAGCAGGGTGTCCATCTCGGCTTGTGACAACTCGACGCCCGTGGGGCCGGTGTCAGGGACATGCGTTGCTGCGTGCCAAATGAGGACACCGACCAACAAGATGGTCAACGACAGCAATGTGCTGCGCATATCTATTTTCTGAACCATAAAATCATTCCAAAATTCGAGCGTTAAGACGGGGCGAGCGTGCTCGCTCCGTCTTTAGTTTTTGGGCTGGTTCAGCCGACGGTGCGGGAGAACGGCTGGCTGTCGATGAACTGCTGCGCTGCAGCCGGGGCGAACTCGCGGCCCTGAATATCGACGGGCGCGTAGACATCCTGTTCTGCATCAGAGAAGGTCAGGTTCGGGTCAGCGGCCATCATCGCGCGCATCCGTTCACGTGTGGTTGTGGTCATGACCAGTTCTTCCGCAAGGGTTGCGTAATCGGTGTCAGCGTCGATGTAGTTCCAGCGCCGCAACTGTGAAAGCACCCAGGTCCCCATCGTCTGGGTTGGCAAGGGCATGAACGAAATCCTGTCCGGCACGTTCTTGATGTTGCCCTGGCCGTCGGGGAACACGCCAGTCAGGATCTGTTTCAGAATTTCGACCGGTTGGTTGAGGTAATTGGCTGGCGCCATCGATTCTGCGAAAGCAACACGACCTTCTGACGTTTCCGCCGAGGCTGTGGCCTCGAGAATGGAAGTCGTCAACGCCATAGTCGTGTTCGGATTTTCTGTAATGAATTTCTCAGACAGTCCGAACACACAGCACGGATGTTGTTTCCAAAGATCCAGTGTCAGCTTGTGAATAAAACCAACCTGGTCGTAGACGGCACGCTGACAGAACGGGTCGGGCGCGAGATAGCCATCGACGTTTTCCGAGCGCAGGTTTGCAACCATTTCAGGCGGCGGAACCACGCGGATCTGGATGTCACGATCCGGGTCCAGGCCTGCATCGGCAACGTAGTTGCGCAGCAGCAGGTTGTGCATCGAATATTCAAACGGAACCGCGAACTTGAAGCCTTTCCAGTTCTTCGGATCCTGGTTATCGCGGTGCTTGTTTGCCAGAACGATTGCCTGGCCGTTCGTGTTGACGTTTGACACCACTTTCCAAGGTTGTGCTATCGATCCGATGCCGAGCGACATTGCCATCGGCATCGGGAAAAGCAGGTGCGAACCGTCGTATTCACCGTTCAGACACTTGTCGCGTGATACGGCCCACCCGGCGGTCTTCACAATATCGACATCAAGACCATAACGTTGATAAAAGCCCAGCGCATGACCGCCGATGATTGGCGTGGCGCATGTGATCGGCACGAAGCCCAAAGTCAACTTTGTCTTCTCCAGGTTTTTCATGGCCTCTTCGGCCATCGCCTGAAGTGACGTCAGCGGGAAAACGGTCGAGACGGCGGCAAGTGCACCAGTCACACCGGCACTGCGTAAGAACGCACGACGCGAGATGTCCGTTTTGAACAATCCCTGCATGACGGAACTTTCAAGCGCGCGCGCCATTCCGACTTCCGCGTTCAACGATTGTTTCGCGCGAAGCTTCAATGCGTCGGCATCTTCCTTCGAAAGTCCAGCATAGGGATCAGCAGGGCTTTCTGAAGCCTCACCACATTCGTTCCAAACATCGATGTTTGGATTAAACGGGTCTTTGAAGTGGGTCATGGGTTACCTCTCATGATACTGCATGGACTGACAAGACACCCTCACGACAGGTCTTTTTCACCAACGGTTTCGATGCGTGCGCCGCGAGCGGGAGATTACGAAAACTAACAATGCGAGGGTTCAGATCCCAAAAATAGCGAATACTGAGGTTTTTGAATTTTATAAAAACACAATTTTTCCAATGGTTTAATGTGTCTTTACACGATTGCGTAAATACGAAATTTCATAATTCACCAAATTTCGTATACATTCGTGAAAATACGCACTAGGCCGGTTGGATGGAATGGATCTCAGACTGACGGATCAGAATTTGTCGCTTCAGCTTGAGGCCATCCCGCTTCCTGCGCTGATGCTTGATGCGAAGGAGGACCGCGTTCTAAGCACGAATGCGGCTGCACGTCGCATACTGGCCATTCGACAGTCAGAGGACCTTCGATTTTCAACGCTCATCGGATCGGACATTGCCGAGTTTGTCGTGTTTCTGGACGAGGTTGCACATCGCGGTACGGCCTGGACACGGAAAACTGTTCTCATCAGTCAAAATGGATTGCGGGTCGAGTGCGAAATTCGAGCACAGATGAATGCGCACGACAACGACACACATCGCCCTCTTGTTACGTTGCTGATATTGGAGCTCAACGAACTGTCGCAACATGAGAAACAAGTTGAGACCGATCAGCTTCAACGCGATGGTATTGTCGGGTGGAAGCATGCGGAAGAGTTCTTTGCAGAGCTCGAACTTCAGAACCAGCTCATCCTTAACGCGGCCGGGGAGGGTATCTATGGCGTCAACACGCAAGGACAGGCCACGTTCGTCAATCGCGCGGCGCAAGAAATGCTTGGGTGGACGCTTGAGGACCTCGTGGGAAATGTCATCCACGATATAATCCACCATCACCACACCGATGGCAGCGTTCATCACGCTCATGATTGCCCCATCTACAAATCGTTCCGCTTTGAAAAGGTGATGCGAGTAGACGATGACGTGTTCTGGAAGAAAGATGGCAAACCTATCCAGGTAGAGTACGTTTCCACTCCGATCTACAACCAAAAGGTATTAGCGGGTGCAGTCATTGTCTTTCGTGACGTCACAGAGCGAAAGATCAATGAGAAAAGGCTGATTGATGCCATGAATGAGGTGGCGGATCTCAGGGATCGCCTGGAACAGGAAAACGCGTATCTTCAACTGGAGATAACCAAAGAACGCGCTCATCAGGACGTCATCGGCCGCTCTCTTTCCATACAGCAACTTCACGCCAAGATTGATCTGGTTGCGCCCACGAGCGCCCCTGTGCTGATCACCGGTGAAACCGGGACAGGCAAATCAATCGTGGCCAACGCGATACACAAGAACAGCCTTCGTAAAGGACGGCCTCTCATTCGCTTCAAGTCTGGCTCGATTAGCCGGACGGCGATTGAAGCGGAACTTTTTGGTCGTTCTGAAAACGCTGCGACCGGCGAAAAACCGCAGATGATCTCAGGGGCGATTGAGTTGGCGCACGGCGGAACACTTTATATCGAAAATGTGTGTGAGTTGCCGCTCGAGATTCAAAACAAGCTCTTAGGCGTTCTTCAAGACGGCAGGTTCAAACGTATTGGCGACACTCAGTTCAAAAATCTCGATGTGCGGATCATTGCCGCGAGCACCAGCAATGTCGAACGCGAGGTTTCAGCGGGCAGGTTCAGCGAAGAACTTTTTTTGGCATTGAATGTCTTTCCCGTCAGTTGCATTCCTTTGCGCAATCGTAAAGACGATATACCTGATCTCGTGACGCATTTGTTGTCGGTCGCTTGTGAACGCCTCAATCGACATGTGCCCAAAGTGACAGAGCGCACCATGCGGATGCTTACAGAGTATGCTTGGCCAGGTAACGTGAAAGAATTGCGTAACGTCATAGAGCGCGCGGCGATTGTCTCTCGTGGCGAGAAATTGATTGTGGAACTCGGTAGCGCGACCGGGCCACGCGCGCATATAGCCAAGACAGTCAGAACCGAACACGAGATGCAGTTGGAAATACGCGCCAACATCGTATCTGCTCTCAAAGAGACGCTCGGCAAGGTGTCCGGCAAAAACGGCGCGGCCGCCCTGCTTGGCGTTGAACCGACCACGCTTTATTCACGCATAAAGAAACTCGAAATTGAGAAACGGGAATGGCAACAGCTTGATGGGGAGCCGTAGCCGTTTCAGGATGTGGGTTGACTGTATCCCAATCACCCTGCCAATTCGCCGCGTCTCAAATGATTGTCTGCTTTCGGGCGCAGGTTTCAACGCGGCGAACGACCGAAATGCGGACGCATTGTTGGCGCTCAGAACGCTTGCAGCAAAGGTTGGTTTTCAGTCAGAGAGGAGACTGCCGGCAACGGCGCGCCTTCTCGCAGCAAAAAGTCGACCTCAGCCAACGTAAGATCAGTTCAATCCGTTCAAATACCCTGACGCAGAACCGCTTCCGGACATGGAGAAAAAGACCCTATTGTCGCGCTCAGCGCTGTTTGCCTTCTGCCGGACCCTGTTCCTCAGAGCCTCTGCTGTAATGGAGACCCCAACCTCTAGATTTGAGTGGTGTTCGCCAAGGCTTGGATCGATCAGGCCATGCTGGTAGCGGTCGACAAGGGCTTCAGGGAGATCAACCAGCCAAAAGTTATCGTCAGACTGGAAGGACAGAAGGATCGTATAAGGGTCAATCCCGTGTTCCTTGATCATTGCCTCAATCAGAACCGTGCCGTCATCCGATGAGAGGCCTAACTCCTGGCGAATGGAGAGTGGAGCTGCCGTATATCTGTAGGCGGGTGGCGCCCGGCGCGGCAATCGAAAGAACAAGGGCGGCTTTTCAAGCAGGCTGGGGCAGAGAGCCCCGATTTTTTCGATGAAGACCTTTCCGACACCAAAATCATCGCCATGAAAGGCAATCATGTGCTCAACCGATTTGTAGGCAATCTGTTCGTGCCCGGCGAATTCGGCGGAAGTCTCATCACCGATCCAGACGTCGTTCTGGTAATCGACATCTAAGAGCGTGAATTCACATCCGGTGATCCCGATGCTGAAATTCCACTGGTGTTCAAAAAGACGATCTGCCTCTCCCGGATTGCGCATCAGGATCTTGATCCCGATGACGCCAAATGGCGCTTCTCGTGAGATCATCTTTTGAACGGCGCCGTCCTGAATATCAAAGACCGTGGAGGTGTTCCACAAGTCGATGAGATGAGACTGGAACTCTGCGCCTATCGCATCAATCAGTCTTTCAACGCGGCCCTTGCTTGGTGACACATCAGTCTCCGGTCTCTGTTTGGTCACTCAGTCTTTCAGGTCAATATATGTCATCCGTGTAGTGTCAGAAACTCCCTGCCGTTGAAAAAAGCGCACCTGAAGAGGTTTGGAAAGTCCGGCACACAAGACCTGCTTCCAAACCATAACGAACGGCTGTTCGGCGCCCGCCCTGTGAATTCAATCCGCCTGCGGTGAACGACGGCTTTCGGGAGCAAAGAGAAAACCGACACACGTTTGATATGGCGGCACAAAGCTGTCGTTTGTTTCTGGTGCAGCCAACGTCGGGCTAGAGCCCATAGCGACCGATGCTGCTTAGGCGACAAATGTCAGCTCTTGATGATCTGTCAGAAAACACTTGAGTGATCATTTTATCTGACTAAAGTCAGGTAAATGAAGATTGACCAGATATCCCGCGTTCGAAACTTCGCTCGTTCCGTAGCCGTTGAGGTTGGCGCGCTCGAGGATTCCTTCCTGAACCGAGGGCGACCGCTAGGTTCGGCGCGTGTTTTGAATGCCATAGGACTCGGGTACCAGAAAGTATCCGACATCCGGAACTTCCTTAAGCTTGATACTGGGCTTTTAAGCCGCTTGCTTCGTGGCCTCGAAGCCGAAGGATTAATTGAGACAGCTCCAAATCCAGAAGATCGACGCAGCCGAGTAACGAAGCTCACAAAAGCAGGCGCTAAAGAGTTCGATATATATGAACAACTCTCCAATGAGCGAGCCGCGGCTATTTTGGAACGACACAAAGATGCACGGCGTCTGCTGGATGCCATGGATACTGTCACTGTTGCGCTATCACGAGAGCATATCGTCTTCGAAGAGGTGGACTATGCGTCAGTTATAGCCACGAAATGTCTGAGCGCTTTTGCAGCGGAACTGAGTGCGAGGTTAGGTCTCGAATTTGATCTCAAGAAATCGGGAGACCCAGAACTATCACAGATGGAGCATCCCCACGGAACATTTGTCGTGGCCAGACTTGACGATATGCCTGTGGGTTGTGTTGGCGTGAAAGGTAACGGAGGCTCGCTTGCAGAAATCAAGCGGATGTGGATTGCCCCTGCTGCGCGGGGCCTGGGTTTGGCGCGCCGCCTTATGACAACTGCTGAAGATGCAGCGCAAGCTATCGGCATAAGGACGCTCCGTTTAGATACCAACAGCACGTTGCATGAGGCTGTACGTCTGTACCGGAGTATGGGCTGGACTGAGATCGACAGGTTCAACGACGATCCTTATCCGGACCTATTTTTTGAGAAACAGCTATCTTGATGGCCTTTTGGGAAACCCGCTTTGGACGATCCTTTTGAAAGGCCTAGCATACGAACTGGCGTGTTTTATCAGGATCCTGATACAGCGCTAACCTGGCTTGAAGCTGCTTTTGGCCTTACGAGGTTGATTGACGTTCGAGATAATACCGGTGGTCTTGTCCATGCCGAAATGCGGTTCGGCAACTGTTCGATCATTGTTGACGGTGAGTGGCCTGGTTTCGTGTCAAGTCCTCAGTCTCTGGAAGGCATGACCACGCAGATAGTCTACGTTCAGATCGAGAGTGGCTTAGATGAACACTGCGCTAGGGCGTTAGAACACGGGGCGGACATCATTAGCAATCCAGAGGATCAATACTACGGTGATCGCATATATCGTGCCAAGGACCTCGAAGGGCACATCTGGACGTTCTCACAAGCAGTAAGGCGCGTGGGCCGTGCTGAATCTGATCGCCTTGGAGGTGTTCGGATCAGTGGATGGCACAGTGAATGACGGTCCAAACTCTTTTTGCAACAGAGTAGCAGCCATCGGCGTGAGTGCAGCGAATTCACACCTTGTGCGTGGCATATAACCGGACTTTACTCTCGTGAAAGGTCCCCCCGGTAAGCTGGCTCAAACCTCCTTTGGACAAGAGACAGATGCCGCCTTCCAGTACCCCTGCCCTCGAGATCCTCAATCTCCACAAGTGCTTTAGTGAACCGGCCGTCGACGATCTCTCGCTGACGGTGCGTGGCGGCGAGTTTTACGCGTTGCTGGGTCCGAATGGCGCAGGCAAGACCACCACTTTGCGGATGGTCGCGGGGTTGCTGGAGGCCGATGCAGGCTCCGTCAAGATCTGCGGTATCGACGCTTTTTCCGACCCGATAGCCGCCAAACAGATCCTGGCCTGGGTTCCGGACGAACCCATGGTCTACGACAAGCTGACGCCGCTGGAATATCTGGAATTCGTGGCGGGTCTCTGGACCATGGAGCCGGACCTTGCGCGCTTCAAGGCAGACACCCTGCTTGAGTCTTTCGGACTTGCGCCTAATTCCAATGAACGCTGTGGCGGGTTCTCGAAAGGAATGCGTCAGAAAGTGGCGCTTGCCGGTGCCCTGATCCATGAACCGCGCCTGATCATCCTCGACGAGCCGCTCACCGGACTTGATGCAGGGTCTGCGCGTCAGGTGAAGAAGGTGCTCTCCGGCCTTGTTGCGCAGGGCGTGTCGATCATCATGACGACACATATCCTTGAAGTCGCGGAGCGCATGGCCGACCGGATCGGGATCATTGCGCGCGGACAGCTCGTTGCCGAAGGAACACTTGCGGAATTGCGCGAACGGGCGAGTGCCGATGGCAATTCCCTGGAAGACATATTCCTCGAGATCGTCGGCGGCGTCTCCGCCGGCGCCCCACAAACGGGTGTGGCAAACCACCTTGACGAGAACGCGGCATGAGCATGATCGCGGTCCCTTCCGCCCTGGTACGTTTTTCACGACACGAGTTGCGGCTCGCCTGGCGCGACTGGGCCTGGATGTTTTCAGGCTGGCGCAACACGAGCTTGCGGCGGGCGCTCACCGGCATGGGCATATTCTATGCGATCATGCATCTGATCGCCTACGCCGTGCTGTCCCCCCATTTTACCGCCGGGTTTGCGCTGGATCAGACGGCACTGGCAATGCTCTCGGTGACGGTGCTGCTCAGCTTTACGATGATGCTGTCGCAGGCGATGGAGTCGGTGACGCGTGCATTCTATGCCCGTGACGATCTCGACCTGATCCTGTCTTCGCCCGCGCCCTCGCGGGACCTGTTTCTCGTGCGCATCGTCATGATGGCTATGACAAGCTGGGTGATGTCGGCCCTGGTTGTTTCGCCATTCCTCAACGTTGCCGTGGTGCTCGGCGGAGAGCGCTGGCTTTCGGCATATGTTGTTCTCCTGGCGGTATCACTGACGGCAACCGGAGCCGGTGTGATGATTACCCTCGCGCTGTTCCGAACGTTGGGCGCGCAGCGCACACGCCTTGCTGCGCAAATTCTGGCGGCGGTCGTTGGTGCGGCCTTCCTGATCGGCATGCAGGTTGTTGCGATCCTTTCCTTCGGATCGATGTCCCGGTTCGCGCTCTTTGACCCGGCCTTTCTGGCAAACCATGCGCCGACTGCAGGCTCTGCGTGGTGGTTCCCCGCTCATGCGGTGGCCGGACAGACCAATGCGGTGTTTCTGTTATTTGCCGCATCCCTTGTGTTTTTTGCCGCGGGAGCCTGGCTTGGCGCGGTTCAGTTTCGCCGCATTGTGGTGTCCGCGCTCGGTGTCACGGAAAAGACCCCGCACGGACATTCATCCGAACGGGCCTTTCGCAGTCACGCGCCGCTCGGCGCCCTCGTCTACAAGGAACTCAAGCTGATCGCCCGCGATCCCTGGCTCGTATCCCAGACGTTGATGCAGGTGCTTTATCTGATCCCGCCGGCTGTCATGCTCTGGGTCAGTTTTGGCGAGAACACGGAGATCTCGGTGATCATCGCCCCCGTCATCGTTATGGCGGTCGGACAGCTGGCCGGCGGTCTTGCGTGGCTGACCATTTCGGGCGAGGACGCGCCCGATCTCATCGCAACGGCACCCATCTCTGCGTTCACACGCCTTTGGGCAAAGGTTTTGTCGGTCCTGACGCTTGTCGCCGCGATCGTGCTGCCCCTTACGCTGTGTCTGGCGTTCCTGTCTTTATGGGGTGCAGCGGTCACCTTCACCGGTGCAATGATCGCGGCAGCAAGTGCCATTCTGGTTCAGCTCTGGTTTCGTGCGCAGGCCAAACGCACCACGTTCCGGCGCCGGCAGGTCGCTTCGAAGGCTTCGACGCTCGCAGAGGCCGGAGCGTCCATTTCCTGCGCAGCCGGCACAGCACTCGTCGCGGCGGGGAGCCCGCTGGCGCTCCTTCCCGTTGTCCTGCTTTTTATTGTGCTGGGGGTCTCCTGGAGTATTCGTCCGAAGCACGGCGCAATGACTTAATGCATTTGCGCTTTCCAGGCGGGTTTCTCGCGATCCAAGGGCCGATGGTGGCCAAGCCAACTATAAATCCGGGTTTCCAGTTATTTTCCCGAAACACTGTTAAAGCATTTAGTGAAAAGGCTGGATCACCTTTCGCTGCCTGAAATCATAGATTTCAACGCGATAGGTGATGTGCTTTGTTTCAAGTTTTTCCGAAACGCTATTGATCACGCGCGCAGGAGCATGTGTCTGGTTGTCTGCAACCATCTTGAGACTTCCATACCCAGGCTCGCCTGTATCGCAACCTGTAGTGCGGAATTGCGAGAGAACTCGGAGGTCAATTCGGCAAAGCTCCATGTCAGCAGTGTTGTTGGCGCCAACGCCCGAACCGTGACGGGAGCCGTGAAGTCGTTCCTCTGACTGAGGAGCGCGATCGCGCCCACGAAATTGCCTTCGCGGAGACCGTCGACGCGCTCGCCATCCTGCTCAACCACAACCTCACCAGCCACAATGAGGGACAGTTCTTCAACTGAAGCCCCCTGCATCACGAGAACAGTCCCGGCGGGAACGGATTTGCGCTGCCCCTTGCGCAGGAACTTGAATGCGTCGCGTTCCGAGAGGTTCTGAAGCGCAATCGCGTAGAGCCGCCGCTCTTCTGCCGTGAGCGGCGCCGGCCGCCTCTCGGCCAGGAGGATGGTAATCCAGTAGAGGTTGATGCAGAGGAAGAAGGTATTCCAGCCAATGGGAGCCCAGAGTGGCGACGGCTGAAAGTAGTAATACGGCATCAACAGGGAAATCCCGAGCACCGTCAGGATCCTCAACCGGAAAATGTCGCGAACCGAATAGGAACAGAGATAAATGACATTCGCGGCATTCACCAAAACATCAAGGCCGTTCATACCTTAGCCCTTTTTTCAATGAGCGATGTGGGTTTAACCTAGTCGACCGTACAGCTCAGCGATAGACGGGAAACACCATGTCGGAGACTGCCACCAGCCAGCTCACGCGCGCGCTCGACGCGGTCGCGCGGACCGAAGACAAGGTCCACGCCTACAGGCACTTGTTGGAACAAGAAGCCCGGTCATCATCGGTCGACGCCGACAAGACCGGGACACAATCGCCGATTTTCGGTTGGCCATTCGCAGTGAAAGAAGTGTTCGACGTCGCAGGGGTTGTGACCGCGGGCGGCTCGCAGGCCTACCAGGATCGCGTCGCGACATCCGATGCAACTGCGGTAGCGCGGCTTCGCGCTGCTGGCAGCACGCTCGTCGGTACGCAGATTGCACACGAGTTGACCTGCGGCCTCGATCAACCACCAACCCGCAATCCGTGGGATCTTTCATGCTACCCCGGTGGATCAAGCGCCGGGGCCGGCGTCTCCGTCGCCGTCGGATCGGCGCGCTTTGCTCTTGGAACAGATGCCGCCGGATCTGTGCGCATTCCCGCAGCAATGACAGGAACAACCGGCCTCAAACCGACCTGGGGGCTGATCAGTTCGCACGGGGTGATGCGGGAGGCGTCCGCGCCTTCGATTGACCATGTCGGGATCATTGCCCGATCGGCGGAAGAGGTCGCTCGGGTTCTTCCCATTCTGGCCGGTCCCGATCCCTGGGACGCGTCAACGCTGCAAGCGCGCGGTCACCATGAACAAAACCCGCCGCATACAGATCGGATCGCAGTTCTCGGTGAAGCCACTCTTGGGGCACTGTCAGATACCTGTCCCCTCGATCCGGATATCAAGCGCGCGTTTTCGGCTTCTTGCGACACTTTCCGACGGAGCGGCGCAGAGATTGTCGAAATCGAGCTGCCGACGCTGCCTATGGCAGTAGGCGCAATTGTGACGTTCTTCTCTGCGGAACTTGCCTGTGCCAATGCGGCAATGCTGGAAAAACACCGTGACCGTTTTACGCCCACAGTCGCAGACATGATTGAAACCGGACTGGAGATCCCTGCGGACCGATTGATGGAGGCCGTGCGTGTGCGCTCGCAACTCAAGGCAGAACTGTCCGCCGCCTTTGCCGCTGCCAACACCCAGTTCCTGCTCACACCCACCACACCGCGTCCGGCGATGCCTCTTGCGAATTTCGATCCGACAGAAGAACTGGGAACGCTGATCCCGTTTACATGCGGGTTCAATCTGACCGGCAATCCAGCCATCAGTTTGCCTTGCGGGCAGACAAAGGACGGCCTGCCGATTGGACTGCAGATCGTCGCCCGTCCCTTCAGGGAAACCGGATTGCTCGACCTTGCCACAGAGTTTCAAAGGCGCACGCACTGGCACGAGATGCGTCCACCGGTATGAAGCCTGGTTTCGCGTTGCATGTGCGGCATCGCCTTACGATCTGCGCCATTCAAGGTGCTTACGTATATACCGGATAGCGGCGCTCTTTTGCGACAAGGAACAGAACGGCGACGCCGAACACCAGAGACGGAACAAGAGAAAACTCCAGCCAATCTGACTGGTTGGCCAACCAGCCGCCCGCCATTGGCAAGACGAATGCAACACCATAGCCAATCAGCGTCATTCCCGCTGTCAGCCGGGTAACCGCTTGTCCGCTTGCAATGGTTGCCGGCAGCGACACCAACAGGATGAGTTCCACCGAAGCTGCGAAACCGGTGAGGAGGGCTCCTGACCACGCGATCCATCCTGAGAAAAAGATAAACCCGGCGAGCCCGATTACAGACAAAACCGCTGATACTGCTATTGGCCCTGGCCTGCCGATCCATCCCGGCGTCGCCAAGACCAAGAAGGAGGCCAGCAATGGCATTGCATTGTAGAGCAGGAGCAACCAGGCGAGCGCCCCGGTTTCTCCTCGCGCTTCCAGAATAGCTCCAGCATAGGAATTGATGACATAGAAAAGGGCAACTGACCCGGCAAGGAGCAAACCATACTGCCAGACTGTCCCGTCATTCCATCTGGGAAGCGATGGCGTCGGCAGCCGCCTCTCCAAGATGACTTCGGGCGACGCGTATTTTACTGCTGGAGCTCGCGCGAACAAGCTTGCCAGCGCGATGAGAACTATCGGAACAGACCAAAGCAACAGTGCCGTGCGCCAATCGTTTCCAGCCAGTGGCAGCATAACGGGCAAGGTCAATCCCGCACCGGACATCTCGCCAACCATCATTCCGTTCAGGTAGACAGCATTCCCAAGCGCAATATGACCGGGCGTCCAAACCCGGGTGGCTGAAGGCAATGCCGTCTGAAATACGGCAACGCCAAATCCCATCAAAACCGAAACTGAAAACAACGACAGGATCGAGGGCGCGTGGCCGCGGGCAGTCGAAGCGACCGCCATCAACAAGATACCGAAAACTATTGATGCCTTCACACCGAAACGCCCGATCATGAACGCAGCCGGTATAGCGCCAAAGGCGATGGCGACCACGGGCAACATGGTCAAAGCGCCGATACCGGCAGCTTCCAACCCGTAAGATTCGGCAATCCGGGTTGCAAGAGGCGGCGCCGCCAGAACCGGCACGCGAAGCGTCCAACCGACGAGCCACAAGATGACAAACGCGAAAATGGGAGACGGATGCGGGCGCTGTCCCATGTGTTGGTCCTTCGGCATCTTTTGAAACGAGGGTGCGCTCTGAAAATATTATTTCTAAAAATTAGTGGTAGATGAGATAAATAGAAAACTGATATCTAATTATTGGAAAAGTAAATGAACCGATTTGCTGAAATTGAGGCCTTTGTGGCGGTTGTTGAGACGGGCTCGTTTTCAGCCGCAGCAGAACGGCAACACGTGGCGATTTCGGCGGTCAGCCGCAGGGTCGACGAATTGGAAGCCAGGCTTGGCGTAAAACTCACACGGCGCTCCACACGCGGCGTCAAAACCACCGAAAGAGGCCGCGCATATTATCGACATTGTTTGCGTCTCCTGTCTGATCTTAGAGAAGCGGACAGCGCCGCCTCCGGTGAGGAGGGCCCGGTCAGGGGTCTGATCCGCATTGCCTGCCCGCCTGCTTTCGGCCTGCGCTATCTGTCGCCTCTCGCCAACGACTTCGCGGCATCAAATCCCGAGGTTCAGTTTGATATCGAAATGAGCGATCGGCCCGTCGATCTGATCGAAGGAGGCTTTGATTTCGCGATCCGCCTTGGACGCTCGGAAGACCGGACCCTCACCTCCGAACCGCTTTTTGCCGTACATTACGTCGTCGCCGCCAGCCCTGCTTTCTGGGATCAGTATGGCCGCCCAAGCAAACCGGAAGACCTGGCCGGCCTTTCGGCTCTGGCCTACCGGGTTGGACCGGATCCGGCGCGCTGGCGCTTTTCGCGTCCAAACGGACAGACGGTCGATGTGCAGCTGTCACCGCGCATTGTCGCCAATAACGGCACTGTGCTGGTCGACGCGGCCATAGCGGGTCTGGGCATCTGCCTTGAACCCGATTTCGTGTGCCACGACGCAATTAAAGCCGGGGCACTCGAGACCGTTCTGAAAGATCATCGCACTTACGGGCGAGACGCGGAAATTGTCCGTCCGGCTGTCCGGCCTTTGTCCAGGAGAGCTGAAGAATTTGCCGATACCGTGCGAGAGCTGTTCGCAGTTTCCGCACCGTGGGAGACAAGCTAGGCAATTCTTGAGTTTTTGTATCGAACCGACACGCAGTGCAGGCTTCTGGCCAGAGCACAGTGTCGGCCAAGTTTGTCCCCGAACAGACCTTTGCGGCAAACGCAACGCGCCGCCGCAATACACACAAAACGGACAAAAGATGGCAGACCAATGGTGTCTGCCTTGCGCAAGTGCCGTTTCAGCGGAATTTCACAAACTAACGAGATAGCGCTGATTTGAGTAATCCGAGACCGGCAAGCGCAAACAATCCGGAAACCACACCTTCAACCAATCTACGCGCCTTCTCGTAGGCCTTCATGATCTTGGTATTCGAGAAGACAACAGCGTGCCCGGTGTAGTTGATCACGCCCAAAACCATGCAGACAAGGGTTATGATCACGAGATGCATCGCCCCTTCACCATTTCCCAAACCCATTGATAGAGCCGCCATCCAGGCGACGACGGCCTTCGGGTTTGAAAGGTTCAAGATGAGGCCGCGCAAGAACCAGTTTCCCGACCCGTTCATTGAATGGGGCTTGGTTGCCGGCCTTGCAGCAGTCCTGGCAGATTGAAAAGCCAACCACAGCAGGTATCCGCCGCCTAACAGTTTTATTGCCATCAGTGCATATTCTGATGCCTGCAAAACCGCTCCCAAGCCCGTCGCCGCCACGAGACCCCAGAAAGCCAATCCGCAAGACAACCCGAACCCGAAGAGCAGGCCCCGTTTTCGGCCTTGGCTCATCGAAACCGTCGCCACAGCAATATTGGCTGGTCCAGGTGAAACCGTCACTATGAAAAACGCGATGACTACG